>DAWERM010000001.1:0-205000 GCA_043390165.1 Candidatus Azoamicus viridis
TTACATATTACATATTACATATTACATATTACATATTACATATTACATATTACATATTACATATTACATATTACATACTATATATTATATATATTATTAATTTGAATGTATTAACTTATATGTAAGTTTTAAAACAAAAAATATATCGTTAAATGTTATCAAAATTTAATCCAGGGTTAACATTTAAATAAAAGTTTTTATCAAATTTTTTGTCTATATATTTTATATATCCAGTAAAAGCTATCATGGTTCCATTATCTGTACAATGTCTTAATGGAGAAGTATACATTTTAACACCAATAGAATTAGATAAATTAAATAATTCTTTTCTTAACGACTTATTTGCTGAAACTCCACCTGCTAAAATTAAACTCTTAACATTTGTTATTTTTATTGCAAGTTTGCATTTTCGTGATATTGTTTTTATAATTGTAGACTGAAAATTATATGCTACGGTATTAAAGTCTCTTTTATTTATAAAATCAGAACGTATTTTATTAATTATAGCAGTTTTTAATCCACTAAAACTAAAGTTCAAATTATCTTTTTTTCCAAGTGGTTTTGGAAAATTGTAATTGCAAAATCGTTTATTTATTAAAGATGCTTTTTCTATAGAAACACCATTGTAGTATCTAAAATTTAAAGTTCTAGATATTTTGTCAAACGTTTCACCAGCCCCATCATCAATGGTTTCTCCAATTAATTCATAATTGTGATAATTAAGAACTTTTATAAACATTGTATGAGCACCTGATACTAAAAGAGCTAAACATGGAAACTTTAAATCTTTATTATAAAGAAAAGCTATTAAAATATGTGCTTCTAAATGATTAATACCTATTGATGGTATACCTAAAGAATAAGATAAAGCCTTACCAAAAGATGCTCCTATAAATAAAGATCCTATTAAACCTGGGCCGTAAGTGTATGCTATTAAATTTATATCTTTTAAAATAATTTTGGATTTTTTCATTGTTAATATAAACAATTTACTTATATTTTTAATATGATTTCTAGATGCAAGCTCTGGTATTGTTCCTCCATATTTATTATGAATTTTTATTTGGCTATTTGTATTTTCAAAAATGACTTTTTTTTTTGTATCATATATAGCCACGCTTGTTTCGTCACAAGACGTTTCAATTCCCAATATAATCATTAATTTACTCTAATATTTATATTTTATTTATATAATAACTTGAAATATTTGTAAAGTTCTTTAAAATACTAATTATTAAACAATAATTTGAGATTATAAATGCCTAGTATTACTATAAAAGAAAATGAATCTTTAGATTTTGCTATAAGACGTTTAAAACGCTCTGTAGAAAAGGCTGGATTACCAAAAGAATTGAGAAAAAGAGAATTTTATGAACCGCCGTCAAAGATACGTAAAAGAAACATAGCAGCTGCTAAAAAAAGACTCCTAAAAAAAACATTAAGAGAAAAGTCATCTAACAAAAGAGCAAATAAAATTTAGATTATTTAAAGCCATGACAAAATATGTTGAGAAGGATTTTGTTTCTAAACTATTGAGTGAAATTAATATAATAGAATTAATTAATGATACAATTGAGCTAAAAAAAAAGGGTAAATATTATTTCGGTTTATGTCCTTTTCATGATGAAAAGACTTCTTCATTTATTGTTAGTGAAGAAAGGAAACAGTATTATTGTTTCGGATGTGGTTGTAAAGGTGATGTATTTCAATTTTTCATGAATTATAAAAACATAAGTTTTATTGAATCTGTAAAATTAATAGCTGACTTTTTTTCCATTAAATTACCTGAAAATAGTAACGGTAATAATAATGTGTTCAAAAAGAAAATAGACTACTATTCATTGATGAATAGTATTACATTTTTTTATAATACAAATTTAAAAGATTGCTTATTATCGAAAAATAAAATATACAATTTTTGTTCGATGAGAAATTTATCTATTAATATTTTAAATCAATTTAATGTAGGTTTTGGATCTGGAAAATACTTAAACAAAAATGTTAATATTGATATTAATGGTAGTCTTGATAGTATTGTTTTAAATGAACTTAAAAGTTTTGAATTAGTAGTTAATAAAAATAAAATAATTTTTGATAGGTTTAGAAATAGGATCATTTTTCCAATTAAAAATGAACATAATTGTATTATAGGTTTTGGTGGTAGAGTAATAGATGAGAATTTAAAACCTAAATATATTAATTCATCTGATTCTTTTTTTTTTCACAAAAGTGATATTTTATATGGATTATATGAAGCAAAAAAATGTGAGTTATTTTATAAGCAAATCATAGTTGTTGAAGGTTTTTTTGATGTTATTAATTTACATCAAAATGGAATTAAAAATGTTGTTTCTACATTAGGCACATCGTTAACAATGGATCATTTGAAATTATTAAAATCTCTTACAAAAGAGATTATATTTTGTTATGATGGCGATGTTGCTGGATTGTCAGCTGCATGGAGATCAGCAAATATATGTTTATTTAATTTTTCGAATGAAATTTCTATTAGGTTTGCTTTTTTACAAAGAAATGAAGATCCTGATTCTTTCATTAGGTTAAGTAGTAAAAGTAAATTTTTAAAGTTACTATCTAAATCAATATCAATATTTGATTATGTTTTTAAAAATATTTCATTAAGTTTTGATTTAAATACAATAGATGGTAGATTTAATTTTACACAAAAAATAATAGATTTATTTAAACATATTTCTAGTGATATTTGTAAAAAGTTAATTTATGATCATATAAATAATTTTTTCCAATTAAGTCATGATGAACTTGGTAATTCAAGAGATAGTGGTAATAATGCTAAAAATAATAATTTTAATTTACATATAAGTTTTATAAATAATAAAAATTATAATGATTTTATATTATCACCATGTATTAAAGCTTCTATTTTATTAATTAGAAGTAGAATATTGTTATTAGAATTAGAAAAATTTAATTTTTTTGTTAAATTATTTTCTGTCTTCGATTATGATTTTTCTTTAAATTTTACGGCAGTGAATTTTTTTGAGAATTTAAAATTTTTATTTGATGATGATTTATGTGTTTTTATAAAAATTGCATTCACTTTTAGATCTGATATAAATATAAGTATATTTGACTTAGGAAAAAAAATATCTGATAGGCTTAGATTTTTAAGTCATGACTTTGTTAGCATTGTAGATTCTATTCCATTAGATGGAATTAAAATAGAATTTTTAGATACGTTGAATATTATATTGAAAGATAATTATGATAATAGGAAGATAAATAAATTAATATTAAAATAGAATAATAAGTTTGTATAATTAATTTATTTTTTACATTTACTTGTTTGGTAAATTTTTCATATGTTTAATTAAAGGTAAATTTATGTATAATTTTGATTCAGAATATTTAAGTGAACATAAAGATAGCGATGCTTCTTTAATAGAATTAGATAAAGAAATAGACAAGATTTCTATGGATAATGGTACTCTTGTTTTTGTAAGTGATGATATCATTTCTAAAGTTAAGGATCCTGTAAGAATGTACATGAAGGAAATGGGAAATGTTGAACTTTTAACAAGACAGGGAGAAATTTCTATTGCTAAAAGGATAGAAGAAGGAATTAAAAGTATTATTTTTACTTTTGCTCAATATCCTAAAATATTAAATATTATAATTGAAGATTATAATAGAGTTAAATTTGGTTTTATAAAGTTTTCTGATTTAATGGGAGGTTTTTTAGATGAAGGTGATTTTTTTATAGAAAATGCAAATAAATATAATATAGAAAATTGCAATTTAGATTTATATTTAGATAATAAAAAAATAAGAAAAATTTTTGATGAGCTTGTATTTTTAATAGTTGAATCTCAATTAATAGAAAAAAAATATGGCAGAAGTGATAGAAAAACGCAAGAAATGTTTAAAAAGCTTGGGTATTTTTTAGTTTTATTTAAATGGTCTTCTGGTATAATAGATAAATTAATGAATAATATGAGAGAATTACTAGAAAAAGTTAAGATACAAGAACAGATTATAATGGATCTTTGTGTAGAAAAGTCTGATATGTCGCATAGAATTTTTGTTGAGTCTTTTTTTAACAATGAAACTAATCTTTTATGGATAGATAATTGTGTTAAAAACAATAATATTTGCTTTGATAACATAAGTAATTATAAAGAGGATGTTCTTTTAGCTCAAAAAAAAATGTGCGAATTTGAGAAAAAAATAGGTTTAAAAATAATAGAGATTAAAGAGCTAAATAGAAATATTTCTATAGGAGAAGCTCAGGCAAGAATTGCAAAGAAAGAGGTAGTTGAAGCTAATCTTAGATTAGTTATTTCTATAGCAAAAAAATATACTAATCGTGGATTGCAATTTCTGGATTTAATACAAGAAGGAAATATAGGGCTTATGAAGGCTGTTGATAAATTTGAATATAGAAGAGGATATAAGTTTTCAACTTATGCTACATGGTGGATAAGACAAGCAATAACAAGGTCTATAGCTGATCAAGCAAGAACTATTAGAATACCTGTTCATATGATAGAAACCATAAATAAATTGAATAGAATAATACGACAAATTTTACAAGAAGAAGGGAGAGAAGCAACACCAGAAGAATTGAGCAAATATATGGGGATGTCAGAAAGTAAAATCAGAAAGATAATTAAGATAGCAAAAGAACCAATATCTATGGAAACACCTATAGGTGATGATGAAGATTCTTATTTAGGTGATTTTATAGAAGATAGTTCAGCTGTGTCTCCATTAGAGTTTGCAAAGAGAGAAAATTTAAAAGAAATGGTTAGAAAGGTTTTGAATAAGCTTACATCTAGAGAAGCTAAGGTATTGATGATGCGGTTTGGCATTGGAATGAACACTGATCATACATTAGAAGAAATAGGAAAACAATTTGATGTAACTAGAGAAAGAATTAGGCAAATAGAAGCTAAGGCTTTAAGAAAGTTGCGTAAGCCTAGTAGCACTCAACAATTAAAAAGTTTTTCTGAAGAAAGTTGATTATAATAAAAATTATATGTTATAATACAGAAAAGTTTTGTGTTTATTAGGGCCTGTAGCTCAGTTGGTTAGAGCAGGGGACTCATAATCCCTTGGTCGTAGGTTCAAATCCTGCCAGGCCTATTTAAAAAAGTTTTGTGTAGCTTGTGATAATGAGCATTTATGAAAGATGATAATAATCTTGAAATGTGTAATTTGTTGTGTGATATGGACGGTAAGATTTTACATATAGATGGTGATTGCGAATTTTTTTTTGGGTATTCTAGTGTTGAAATTATCAGCGACAGGCGTGTCTTTAATTTATTTTATAAAAATTCCATTATAGAGTTTATTGATAAATTTAATGGTATTTTTAGTGATCATTTAAATAATAATTGTATTTTTTCTGATGGTGATTTTTATTGTTTACATAAGAATGGTGTTGTTTTCCTTGTTAATGTTACTTTTGTAAGGAATTCTGAGTTTCTGTCTATATTTTTTAAAAAATATAACACTACTAGCAAAGTTTTAATTGATAAAAGTTATTTTTTTAGAAAACTTAACATAATAATAAGAGGGAAATTTTTATTGGGAAGTATTATACCTGTAATTTTTAGCATTTTGTATTCCGTTGGAAGGTTTGATGAAAATTCTATGTTTATTTCTTTTTTATCTATTATTGGAGTTTTATTTTTTCATATCGCTGCAAATACTTTTAATGATTATTTTGATTGGAAAAGTAATAGAGATAAATTGAATAAAGATTACGTTTTATTTAGTACAGGAGGAAGTAGAGCAATAGATTTTAATTTTATTACTGATAAAGGCATGTTAATCATTTCAATAATTAGTTTTATTATAGTTGGTTTAATTGGTTTTTATATTTCTTACGTAAGAGGTTATGTTGTACTTTGCATTGGATTGTTTACTGCGTTTTCTATTTATTTTTATTCTGCCTCACCAGTTCATTTTGCTAGCAGGTACGGTATGGGTGAGTTTTTACATATAATTTGTTTAGGACCATTATTGCTTGTGGGTAGTGTTTTTTCAATTGTTGGGTATTTTAGATTTTGCGATTTGCTTATAGGATTTCCGTTTGGACTTTTGATAACTGGATGTTTATTGATGAATGAATATCCTGATTCTAAAGCTGACTTATTGAGTGGAAAGATTAATTTGGCTGTTTTATTAGGAAGTAAATATATTCCATATTTATTTTTATTTTTTGTAATATTGTCTTATCTGATAATTTTATTTGGTATAATTGGGAATTGTTTTACTTATTTTTATTTATTTACTTTCAGTATTTTACCATATGTAATAAGATCTGTTTTTGTAATATCTAAAATAGGAACTAGTAGAGTAAGTATTTTAGAAGCTTGTTCCAGAAGTTTAAATATTTATTTATTTTTTAGTTTATTATTGATTTTTTCTAGAATTTCGGAATTGATTTTTTTAAAATAATGAATTAACCTAATGATGTTTAATATTTCCCCGGTAGCTCAGTAGGTAGAGCAAGTGGCTGTTAACCACTGGGTCAGCGGTTCGAGTCCGTTCCGGGGAGCTTTATGTTTGATATATGTCAAATCTAATTTTTGATCCGATAATTTGGTACGTTGGTTTTTTGTTTGTTATAAATTTTGAATAAATTTTTCTTTTAACGATTATTTTTTTGGTTTTTGTTAATGCTAAATTGAATAATTCTTTATATTCATTTGTATTACTGCCTATAAGTTTTATTATTGATATATCTTTTTTTGGTAATGAATTTTTTTTATATATAGGGAAAATTGGATCAATATAAATTATATCTGGTAGTTTTTTTTTTTTAAGAGACGATATTATTTCAATTGAATTTCCATATTTTATATCTATGTTTTTTGCTAGAGCTTTTATTTTTTTATTTTTTTTTAAGTTGTTTTTTATGAGGTGTATTATTATTGGTTTTTTTTCGATTAGTTTTATTTTATGACCTAGCGATGCGAGTATTAATGAGTCTGTGCCTAATCCTCCAGTTGCGTCTATTATAGTGTATTTGTCGTTGTTTCTATTTAACACTGTCTTTGCTAGAAGTTCTTTTTTAGGATTATTTAGTCTTTTAAGTAGATTTTTTTTAACAGTACTTATGAGTATTTTTTTTATTACATTTTCTTTTAAAAAAAATATTGTGTTTATGTTTTTTTTTATATAAAAGATCATACAATTATTAAGATGTAGGTTTCTTGTATTACTACGTATATAAAAAATAGAAATGTGATGGCAAGTAATGTTTTTCCACCAATTAATATAAATTTACTTTTTATTTTTAATTTATATCTTCCTTGCCATACCATTATTGGTGGTATAATTCCTAAAAGAATTGACACTAATATTCCACTAAATTTGAGTATTAATGTAAATCCAATAGCAAAATAAGTTGCAAATATTATTGGAGGAATGGTTGTTATTATTGTTAGTGCTATTTTATTATATATTTTATTTTTTTTTATATTTAGACTATCAGATAAAATATCATTTAATCCCAACATTACACCGATTGTTGATGTAAGTATTGATAATATAGAAAATAACAAAATTAAATTAGACATTGTAGTTGTATTTAGTATGTTTTCTATAAAATATATAAACATTATATCGAAGTTATCTTCAGTATCTTTTAATTTTAGTAAGCTAAATTCTCCATCTTTTGGGAAGATTCCTAGTATAGCCATTTGCCATATTATATATACTACCAATGGTATTATACTGCCAATTATTATTGAATAGAATAAGTCACGTATATTTTTTTTTAAGTGTGTAGCAAGTGTTGGTATTATTATGCAAAATCCGAATGATGTTATTATTAATGATATATTTTTACTAATATTATTTGTTTCAAATGTCTTTAAAGAATTTATATTTATTTTAGGGATGCACATAATAATTAGTATTGTATATATAATTAATAATGCTAAAGATAAATGGTAGTTTACTTTATCTATGGATATTTCTTTATAAAACGTTATTTTTAAATTCAATATTATAAAAAATATAGCGCAAATATATTGTATGTTAATGATATTTACTTTTTCTATTAAAATTTTTTTTAGCCAGTTGTCATATGCGTATATATATGCGCTTATAAGTGAATACAACAATAAAATATATATTACTGATATAAATATTTTCCATTTAAATCCCAATATTTGGTCTACCATTGTTATTATATTTGTATTTTTCTTAAACCATAAAGCTACTTCTAACATAAATAATGAACTGATGGTCATAAACATCCAACATATTATGAACAATATGTTAGATAAAAAAAAACCATTCTGCACGGTTGCGCATGGTAATGCCAGTATACCACCACCTATTGCAGTGCAGCTTATTAATAATACGCTGCTTATAATTTTGTTTATTTGCATTTTATTTTTATTTTTAGGAGAGAGAGGGATTCGAACCCTCGGTACATAAAATGTACACAAGCTTTCCAGGCGTGCTCCTTAAGCCACTCGGACACCTCTCCATTATTATGGTTTTTTTATTATTTTTTCTTTTATCCTTGCTGCTTTACCAGTTAATTTTCTGATATAATATATCTTTGCTTTTCTTATGAGTCCTATTTTTTTTACTTCTATTGAATTAATATTTGGACTATGTAATTGGAATAGTTTTTCAATTCCTTCATTTAAAGATATTTTTCTTAAAGTAAACGTAGAACCTATTCCGTTATTATGCCTTGCTATTACTATTCCTTCGAAATGTTGTTTTCTATTTTTTGATTTGTTATCAATTATATTAGTACTAACACAAACTGTATCACCTGTTTTAAATTTAGGTATATCTTTTTTAATTTGAATACTTTCTATTTTTTTTATTATATTTTTCATTATTTTCCCAAGTTTTTATAAAGTTTTTAAGTAGCAATTTTTCTATATTATTTCCATTTAAGGATTTTATCAAATCTGGTCTAATTTTCCAAGTTTTTATCATACTTTGCTTTAATCTCCAGTTTTTAATCATTTTATGATTGCCTGTTAATAAGATTTTAGGAATTTGTAGGTTGTATATCGTTTTTGGTTTAGTATAGTTTGGATAATCAAACAAGATATTATTAAAAGAATTCTTTTCTATTGAACTTTTTGTTAATAACCCATGCATTAATCGTGTTGTAGCATCTATTATCATTATAGCAGCTAATTCTCCGCTTGTTATTATAAAGTCTCCAATTGATAGTTCAATATCTATGTTATTTTTTATTATTCGTTCATCTATTCCTTTGTATTTTCCACATAACAATATTACTTCATTTTGCATTGAAATATTTTTTATGTCATTTTGTGTAATATTTTTACCTTGTGGTGATAAGAATATTACTTGTACAGTTTTATTTTTAGATTTTTTTTTTATGCTTGTTATTGTATTTTTTAACGGTTTTACTTTTAAAACTACATTACCATCTCCTCCAAATGGTTTTGATTCTGTTCTATTTTTCTTATTTTTGTAATTTTTTGGATTTAAGATCTTTATTTTTATAATTTTTTTTTTATTCCACTTTTTATGAGATTATGAGCAGACATAATCTTGAAAAGTTTTGGTGATGCGCTAATAATATTAAATATCATAAGTAATAATTTTCAAGGTTAAGTAATATTTTTCCGTTTTTAATATCTATTTCTGTTATGTAGATTTTATCTATACATGGTACAAAAAGTTTTTTTTTATTTTTATTTTCTATGATTAAAATGTCATGTGCTTTGTTATTGAAAATATTTATTACTTTTCCTATGTATTCTCCTTTTTGGTTGTAGCTTGTTAAATTTATTAATCCTAATGTACTGTATTCTGTATTTTTTATAAATGATTCTTCTATATATATAAATTTGCTTCGCAAACTTTCAGCTGTATTTCTATTTATTATTCCTTCAATCGATATTATAAAAGACTTGCCATAAGTGCCAGTTTTTTTTATAAATATTCTATTATAGTTTTTATCTAGCATATATAGTGGATATTTGAAAATGTTTTCTTTATGGTTAAAAAAAGAAAACATTTTCAACTCACCTTTTAAGCCATGAGCAGTTATTATTTTTCCTATTTTGGTATAATTACGATTCATTTATTAATTTTTTGCTATAATTTTTAATTAATGTTTTTACTCTATTTGATGGAATAGCGCCTTTACTTATCCAATAAATCATTTTATTCATATCTATTTTTAATAGTTCATATTTTTTTAATGGGTCAAAATAACCAAGTTTTTCTATATATTTACTTTTTGTTGATAGAGAATTTTCTATCACTATTATTTGGAAAAAAGGCTTTTTATTTCTTCCAGTTCTTTTTAATTTTATAGTTACCATTGTATTTCCTTTTTTGTTATTTTTTATTAACCATATCTTTTAGTTTTTTTAAAGCTTTTATTTTTACTTTTTTACTTTCTGGTCGTGCTTCAAATATTGTTTGTTTTTTTGTAAATGGATTTATCCCTAGTTTTTCTTTTTGAGCTGGAACTGTTTTTACAGTTATTTTGAATATTCCTGGTAATACAAATTTTTGTGGGCCATCTGTTTTAATATGTTCCTTTATAATATTAGATAATTCATTTAAAACGGAATTTACATTTTTTTTTGATAGCATAGTATTTTTTGATATATATTGCAGCAATTTTTGCTTATTTAAATGTGTTTTTATGCTTTTAACTTCATTTATTTGCATTGACATATTTTCTCCTTAACTTTAAATTAATTTTTTTATATTATATTTATATTAATATAAGTTTATATATATTGATAATTTATCATAGTTATTTTAATATATTTTAGGACTTTTATGCATTAAATTAATTACTTATTTTTATGCCGAAATAGCTTAATTGGTAGAGCAGCACATTCGTAATGTGATGGTTGGAGGTTCAAGTCCTCTTTTCGGCTAGTTATATAGCATATTATATATTATAATATATTTATACATTTTTTTATTGCTTTTAGAGTTTTTTTAGCTATTTTTCTAGCGTGTTTTATTCCATCTTTAATGATGTTATTTATTTTTTTTTCGTCTTTTTCATATTCTTTTATATTATTTAATATTGGTGTGTGTATTTTAAGTAAATTTTCATGGATAAAATTTTTACATTCTGTGCAGCCTATTTTAGCTGTTTTGCAGGAAATTTCTATATAATTTAGATCTTTATCATTAGAGTACATTTGATGTAATGACCACACATTGCATAATGTTGGATTTCCTATATCGTATCTAAATATTCTATTTGGATCTGTTTGCATTTTTTTAATTTTTTTTTTAATAGTTTCACTATCATCTATTAATAAGATGGTATTTTCGTTTGATTTAGACATTTTTTTTCCATCAATACCTATAACTTTGGAGTAGTTATTTATTAATTCTATTGGTTCTTTTAATGTGAATTTGTTTTTATTATTTAAAATATTGAATGTATTATTAAACTTTCTAACTATTTTTCTTATTATTTCTATATGTGGTATTTGATCGTATCCTATTGGAACGTAATCTGCATTAAAAATCAGTACATCAGCCCCTTGTAAAACAGGGTATCCTAAGAATCCATATGTGTTCGCTTCTGTACATTTTTCTTTATATGTTGGTATTCTTTCTAACCATGATAATTGTGTTATCATAGATAATATTAGATGTAATTCAAATGTTTCAGGTATATTTGATTGAATAAAAATTGTACATTTTTTTGGATCTATTCCGCAGGCTAACCATTCTATTATTATATTTTTTATATTGTGTTTTATAGAATAATATTTTTCATAATGCGTTGTTAGTGCATGCATATCTGCTATAAAAAATAAACATTCATGAGTATTTTGCAATTCTATCCAATTTTTAATAACGCCATTGTAATTACCCAAGTGCATTCTTCCTGTTGGTCTCATTCCTGATACAATTCTTTTTATATTTTTATTCATAATGATTTTTGTTAATAAATTTAAATTAACTATGGTAATATAGTTGTAGAGAAAAGTATATGTTGTAAGTTTTTTGTTTATTATGTTTGATTTTATTCCGATGTGTTTTTTTTTAGTAGTTAATAACTATTTAGGAATTTACACAGCTACTGTTGTTCTAATTTGTGTGTATTTTTTTTTGTTAATTTTTTATAAGTTAACAGGTAAGTTAAAAAAAGAAAAAATTTTTATCTTTGTGTTAATTTTAATATTTGGCGTAACTACTGTGGTTCTTCGCAATGATATATTTATCAAATTAAAAACCAGCATCACTTATTGGTTATTAGGTTTATATTGTTTTTTTTCCTATATTTTAAATAAAGATTTATTTTTAAAAAGATTTTTTAAAGATTCTATTACTCTTCCAGATTTTATTTGGAAGAGATTAAACAAGTCATGTGCATTTTATTTTTGTAGTTTAGGTTTTATTAATTTTTATATAGCATTTAAGTGTAGTACAATATTTTGGATTAATTTTAAAATTTTCGGTGGTGTGTTTTCAGCAATAGTTTTTATTGTAATTCAATACTACTTACTATACAAGAGCACACGAGATAAATGTTAAAATATTGTAAATTTACAATAGATATGTATTTGTTATTATATTTAACTGTTTATATGCTTTATGTAGTATTTTAAGTCTGTTTTCTTTAATTCTTTTATTTTTATCTAGTATTATTACTTCATCAAAATATTTTGATATTGTTTTTTTAAGTTCCATTGATTTTTTTAGTATTTCGAAATATAGAGCATTTTTATAAAGTTTGGTAATTATGTTTTCATGTGATTTTAATTTTTTCAAGAGATTTAATTCGGTCATAGACGCAATTATATTTTTTTTAATTTTTAATTTTTGATTGTATGAATTCTTATTTATTAGTTTATGTATTCGTTTACTTAATATTATTATGTCATTGGAATTTTTATAGGAAAAAAACTCTGTTAAATTTTTTAATTTTACGAATGTATTAAAAATATTTGTTTTAATTTCTATTGATTCAAAAATTTTATTATCATAATTATAGCTTTTACATATAGTTTTAAATCTAGTTATAACGAACTTTAATATTTTATCTTTTATGTGTTGATTTTTTATATTGTATGTTACTAATGAAAAATCTATTATTTTTTCTATATCAATAGATATTGAATTTTCTATTATTGTTTTTATAATGCCGAAAGCGCTACGTCTTAATGCATATGGATCTTTGTTTCCGGTTGGATCTTTTCCAATAAAGAAAAAGCCTGATATAGTATCTATTTTGTCTAATATTGAGATTGATATACCTATAATTGATTTTGGAGTGTTATCATATTTATTTAATGGTTTATTATGTTCGTAAATTCCTTTAATTATATTTTTTTTTTCATTAATGTAGTAACTACCTATTATTCCGCTTAATTCTGGCATTTCTGTCACAATTTTAGTTAATAAATCTGTTTTTGAAAGTTTTATTGCCATTTTTAGATGCGGCATAGGTTTTTTTATTAATTTTTCAAAATATTCTGACAATGATAAAAGGCGTTCTATTTTATTGTAAATAGATCCCAATTTTTCTTGAAAAATAATATCTTTTAACTTTAATGTATTATTTTTTATATTTAATTTCTTTTCAGTCTCATATAAGTAAGTTAATTCATATAGTCTAGAATTTATTGAGAAATTATATCCTTTTATTATATTTTCACTTTGTGTGTTAGAGTTGTTTATTATTATTAGAAATTTATTTATCAATTTTCCATTTTGTATTAGTGGAAAACATTTTTGGTATTTTTGTACGATTGATATTATTATTTCTTTTGGTACCTTTAAAAATTTTTTTTTAAATATCCCTATTAAAGTGGTTGGATATTCTACTATATTTGTAGTTTCATTTAAAAGATCGTCATTAAAAATTATATTTGATTTTAATTCTTTTGATTTAATCTTTATTTGATTTATTACTTCTATCTTTCTTTTATCGATATCAGCTATGACATAACCATCAGTGATTAATAAATGTTCATAGTTTTCAGGAGTAATTATTATTTTTTTGTTTGCCAGAAATCTATGCCCATATGTGTAGTTGTTGCTTTTTATATTTAAGTAATTAAATTTGATTATTTTTTCCCCTAGTATAGTTACAATCCAATGAATTGGTCTAATAAATGATTTTTTATTACTTCCCCAGCGCATTTTTTTTTTTGTATCCAATTTATTTAAAGCTGTTTCTATAATATTTATTATAATTTTTTTTATTGATCTATGTGAGGTTTTTTCTTTGTATGTTAGCCAAGTATCAGTTTTTGTTATTTCTTTGGATAGTTTTTTAAATGATATTTTTTTTTGATTAATGAATTTTTTTCCTATTTCTGTTAAAGTTCCATCTTTATTTAAAGCAATATTTACGTTTGGTCCTTTTTTTATTGTTGCTTCTTTTTTTATTAACAAATTATTTATTAATACAGATATTCTTCTTGGTGATGCAAAGTTTTTTACTTCTGAAAATGTTATTTTATTTTCCATTAAAGAGTTTGTTATATTTTCTTTAAATGATAGTGATATATTGTATAGTTCTTTAGCAGGTAGTTCTTCTGTTCCTATTTCTATTAACAGGTTTTTATTTTTTTTTACAGGTTTCTTCATGTTTTATTTTTTTTGCGATATTGTTTGATAGGTTGCGTATTTTATTTATATAGCTTTGTCTTTCCATTTGAGTCATGCATGATTTTGAATCTAATAAATTAAAGATATGTGAACAATTTAAAACTGTTTGATAAGCTATAAGTGGAAAATTTTCTTCTATTATTAGTTCTGATTTATGGATTAAATGTTTGAAGTTTATTAATAATTCATTTGTATCAAGTTTTTTTAACATGTATAGAGATAACTCTTTTTCATAATTACGATAAATATCTGAATATTTTATTTTTTTAGATTTATTTTTGTCAAATATAATATTGTCTATATTATTAACATCTTGAATATGCATTGCAATTCTTTCTAATCCATAAGCTAATTCTAGCATTATTGGATAACATTCAATTCCACCCATTTGTTGAAAATATGTGAATTGTGTTACTTCCATTCCATTTAACCATATTTCCCATCCTAATCCAAAAGCCCCTAATGTTGGGCTTTCCCAGTTATCTTCTATAAATCTAATATCATTTTTTATTATATCTATTCCTAATTCTTTTAATGAATTTAAATATAATTCCTGAGAATCTTTTGGAGATGGTTTTAAAATAACTTGAAATTGGTGAAATATAGGTAATCTATTTGAATAATTACAATATCTTATATCAGATGGCCTTTTTGATATTTGAGTATATGCGGCATTATATTTTTTAGAATTAATTGCATTTACGAATGTTTCTGGGTGAAATGTTGCAGCTCCAACTTCAAAATCTATTGGTTGTAATATTATGCAACCATTTTTATTCCAAAATGATTGTAAAGAAAATATAATTTCGTTAAATGTAAATGGGCTTTTCATGCTTTTATAAGTGATTTTTTGTTTTGAATTTATATTTTATTTGTGAAATTTTCAAATCTAGAATATTGTCCTAAAAATGTTAATTTTATAGTTCCGGTTGGACCGTTTCGTTGTTTTGCTATAATAATTTCTGCAGTTCCTGTGTCCAAACTATTTTTGTTATATATTTCGTCTCTATATATGAAAATAATAAGATCGGCATCTTGTTCAATGGATCCAGATTCTCTTAAATCAGACATTATTGGCCGTTTATCAATTCTTTGTTCTAAGCTTCTATTTAATTGTGATAACGCTATAATTGGAACTTTTAACTCTTTTGCTAAAATTTTTAAAGATCTCGATATTTCAGATATTTCCGCAGCTCTAAGATCATTTAATCCAGGAATGTGCATTAATTGAAGATAATCTATAACAATAGTGCCTATTTTACCATATTTTTTATAAATCTTTCGTGCTTTATTTCTTATATCAAATGGGGTTAATGATCCGCTGTCGTCTATAAATAATTTTTTTGCTGATATTAGTGATATTGCTGATGATAATCTAGGCCAATCTGTATCTTTTAGCATTCCAGTTCTTAGTCTTTGTAATTCTATTCTACCTAAAGATGCTAATATTCTCATAGCTAATTGTTCTGCTGGCATTTCCATACTGAATATTAGCACAGGATTATCAGTTTTTATAGTTATGTATTCTGCTATATTTATGGATAATGTAGTTTTTCCCATCGATGGTCTTCCAGCAACTATAATTAAATCAGATGATTGCAAACCAGATGTTATTTTGTCTAATTCTATAAATCCTGATGATAGTCCAGTAATATGTGAATTAGATTCAAAAAGAGTTTCTATTTTTTTTATAGTCGTTGCTAATATACTGGATATTGTGTTTAAATTTTCGTTTTTATTTAATCCATAATCTTTAGATAAAGATAGTATTTTTTCTTCTGCTTCATCTATTAACTCGCTAACATTTCTTTCTTTTAAGTTTAACGAAGAATCTATTATATCTTTGCTTATTGTTATAAGCTTTCTTAATAAAGCACGGTCTTTAATTATATTAGAATAAATTATAATATTTGCTGTGCTTGTTGTGTTTTTTGCTAATTTACTAAGATATTTTATTCCGCCAATTTTTTCTAGATCATTTTTTTTTTCTAGATTTTCTGATATGGTTATTATATCTAGTGGTTTGTTTTCACTGATTAGTGTAAGCATAGCTTTAAATATTAATTTATGATTTTTTTCATAAAAATCATTACTGTTTAATCTATCAACAATTTTTTCCCACGTTGTATTATCTATCATTATTCCTCCTAATACAGCCTGTTCTGCTTCTATAGAGTGAGGAGGAATATGTAAATTCTTTATTTTTGTATTATTCATTTATATTATTTGTTTTTTATAACCATTAAAAAAAATTTATTTTTAATAGTATTTTTTTTAAAATTTAATGTTAATTTGTAATTTCCTAATTTTTTAATAAAAATATTTTTATCTAGGTTTTGTTTTTTTATATTTATATTTAAAGATTTAAATATTTTTAGAATTTTTGTGTTGTTTATTGATCCATAAATATTTTCATCGTCCTGTGTAGGAACAGGTATTATTATGCTTATATCATTTAATTCATTTATTTTATACGTTTCTTTCGATATTTGTTCATTTATGGAATTTTCCATAGAATCTTTTTCTTTTTTAAATTTAATTACATTGTATTTATTTGCTGTCATTGCTTTTTTAAATGGAAGAAGATAGTTTTTTGCATATCCATTTTTTACGCTTACTGAGTCGCCAAAATTTCCTAATTTTTTTATATTTTCTAGTAATATAATTTTCATTTTAAACCTTATGTTGGTCACAATATGGAATTAGTGACAAAAATCTAGCATATTTTATAGCTTTAGCTAATTGTCTTTGTTCTTTAGCTGTAAGGCCTGTAGTTCTTTTAGGTATAATTTTTCCATTTTCAGAAATGAAATTTTTTAGATTTGCAATATCTTTGTAATCAAAAATTTTTTTACGAGTATTTTTTTTTTTTTCTATTGTGTTCATTTTATTTTATTGTTAATTAATTTTGTTTTTTAAGTATAGAAGGTTCACTTATAGCTTCAGTACTTTTTAATATTAGATTTCTTATTATAGTGTCATTAAATTTAAATGATGAACTTAAATTAATTAACGTTTTTTTTTCACATTCTACGTTTAATAGCACATAATGTGCTTTATGTAATTTTTTTATTTGATACGCGAGTTGTCTTTTTCCCAAGTCTTCTAGTCTATGTATTTTTCCATTGTCATTTTCTATAATGCTTCTATATTTTTTTATCATGTTTTGTAATCTTTCTCCTTGATCAGGATGAATTAGTATCATTATTTCATAGTTATTCATTATTACCTCTATATATGCTTATTGGTTAGTAGAACTTAATATTCTAGTCAAATTTATTTCCTATTGTAAATACTTTTTGTTTTGAATTTAGAATTTCTTTAGCTGTTATAGGTCGCCTTCCAGAAATTTGTAATTTTTTTATTCTTAATACATTATCTTTAGTTGAAACATCTATTCCTAATTTTCCTATTTTTATTATATATCCTGGTTTGTTATTTTTGAGTAGTATATTATTTATTATTGTTGAATTTAATATTTTTATGTATGTATTATTTATATTACTATTTGCATAGCGTTTTCCAGATAAAGCCCTTATCTTATTATTAATATTATTTGCTGTATCATTCCAGTTTATTTTAAAATCTTTTTTTTCAATTTTTGGAGCATATGTAGCGTTATTTTCGTTTTGTTTAATCGATATGATTTTATCTTTTTTAAATCTAGATATTAAGCATAGTAATTGTTTGTTTGATAATTTTATTAGTTTTTTAGTTAATGATTCATAGGTATCTTTTTTGAGTATTTTACATGTTGCCATTGCTATAATATCACCTGAATCTATAAATTCATTTATTTTTATTATTGATATACCTGTTTCTTTTTCGTTATTTAATATAGCATTTTCTATTGGCGCTGGTCCTCTATATTTTGGTAATAAAGAAGGATGTATATTTATTGTACCCAATTTTGGTATATCTATTATTTTTTTACAGATTTTTTCACTGTATTCACATGTAATAATTAGATCTGGGGCAAGTTTTTTTATATTATTTATAATATTTTTATTATTAATACTTTTTTGTGTACATGTATCTATTTTATATTTTTCGCCGACTATTTTGACTGGATATGGTGTTAATTTTTGTCCGCGTCCGATTTTATTGTCAGGTTTAGTAAATATATGATTGATTATGTTTTTTTTTATTAAATCTTCTAGTATTTTTGCAGCGAAATGGTTAGTGCCAATAAATATTGTTTTTATCATATTATTTCTTTAATAACAATTTCTTTTTTAAATTTGACATTTTATTGTATAACGTTATACCATTTAAGTGATCTAGTTCATGTTGTATACATATGCTAAGCATGCCTTCTGCATATAGTATTTGGGTTTTTTCTTTTGTATCTGTGAATTTTATTGATATGGATTTTCTCCTTTTTACTTTAACAAACATATTTGGAAATGATAAACATCCTTCTGTGCTTGATATTACATTATTATCATAATTTATTATTACTGGATTTATGATTACTAATGGTATAAATTTATCCATTGACATATTTATTACTATAATTTGTTTATTTATGTCAACTTGTGTAGCTGCTAATCCTAATCCATTATGGTTGAATAGTGTTTTCACCATGTTTTTTATTTCATTTATAGTTTCTTTATTAATTTTTTTAACAAGATCAGCTTTGTTTGATAATTTTTCATTTGGAAATTTTATTATATTAAGTATTGTCATATTTGCTATTTAAGATTTTAATAGTGTATCTATTATTTTAGAATGTAGTGTTTTGAATTTTTAGTTGTTTAAAATGGTAAATATTAAGAGTTTTTTTCTTATCTAAAAATTTTAATTTATTTCAGTAAGAATTATATAATAAAAAACTCATAAAGGATAATGTTTTTTATATATAGCTTTATGTATATCAATTGAAGCAGATATTTGAAAATGTTATTTTTAGTTTAAGTTTTATTTTTAGATATTTGTTTATGTTATAATTTTTTTGTTTTAATAGATAAAATAGTCTATAAATTCTTATTTTAATTTATTTTAAATATAATTTTTGTAATTGTTTGTATTATTTATAAGATGTTGATTGTTTTTATGTTACGGTTTTTTTATTTTATTTTTTATTTTATAAAGTATAGAAGATTTTTGAAGAAGTATCTTACAAGTTCTTTATATTCAAGTAATGTATTGATTGATGTTAGTCCTTATTATTTAAGAAAAATTGGAATCAAGGTTTTAATTTTGGATTTTGATGGAGTTTTATCTTCTTATGGGGAAACTTATGTTTTAATAAATGATGTTCTTTTTTGGTTAAAATTTTCCTTAGAAATTTATACTTTTGAAAATATTTTTATATTTTCAAATAATATGACGAAGTCGAGAAATTTACTTTTAAATAAGATTGGAATTAACATGGTAATAAATCGAGCTAAAAAAAAACCATATCCTGATGCTATAATAAGTATTTTATATTATAAAAATTTATTGTATCATGAAATAATTATGGTTGACGATAGGATTTTTACTGGAATTTTAGCTGCAGAATTAGCTAATATAAGAGGCTTATTTATTATTAGTCCATATTATAATTTAAAAGATAATTTTTTAAAGGAATTTTTTTACATTATTTTAAGAAAAATAGAAAGATTCGTTTTATTTATATGATTTATTATTTTTGAGGTATTAAAATGGCATTTGTAGTTACAGAAAAATGTATATTTTGTAAATATACAGACTGTGTAGAAGTTTGTCCTGTTGATTGTTTTCATGAAGGAGAAAATTGTGTTGTTATAGATCCAGATGAGTGTATAGATTGTCAGTTATGTGAGCCTGAATGTCCCATAGAAGCTATTTGTTCTGATGACGATGTTGTTGAAAAAGAAATGATATTAATTAATGCCAAATTGTCTAAAATTTGGCCAGTAATAAATAAGAAAAAAAAGAATTTACCAGATTCAGATAAATGGAAAGATCAAGCAGGTAAAATTGAGTATTGGAAAAATCTAGTTTAGTTTTTTTAAATTGAGAGGTTTTATGAAATCAGGTATACATCCAACATATTCAAATGTTAGGGTTATTTGTAGTTGTGGAAATGATTTTGGTATTAATTCAACTTTAAGTAAGAGTATTTTGAATATAGAAGTTTGTAATAAGTGTCATCCTTTTTATACTGGTAAGCAAAAAATAGTTGATACTGCAGGTAGAGTTGATAGTTATTATAAGAGATTTGGAAAGATCAAGCAGATATAATTAAGGGTGTTTTATGTCTTTAATTAAGTTAAATAAGTCTGCGCTTAAATATCATTTATTACCTAAACCTGGAAAGATAGGTATTAATGTTATAAAACCAGCAAAGACTTATACTGATCTTTCTTTGGCATATACTCCAGGTGTAGCTGAACCTGTTAAAGAGATAAGATCTTGTTTAGATAATGTTTATAAATACACGTCTAAAGGAAATTTAGTTGCTGTTATTACGAATGGATCAGCTGTTTTGGGTCTTGGTAATGTAGGGCCTGAAGCCAGCAAACCAGTAATGGAAGGGAAAGCTGTTTTATTTAAGCAATTTTCAGGAATAGATGTATTTGATATAGAAATTAATGCATCTTCTCCTGCTGAATTTATTGATACTGTAATTAGAATATCCCCTACTTTTGGTGGTATAAATTTAGAAGATATAAAAGCACCAGAGTGTTTTGAAATAGAAAGTAAATTAATTAAAGCTTTAAATATACCTGTTTTACATGATGATCAGCATGGAACGGCTGTTGTTATAGCAGCTGGATTGTTAAATGCTTTATATTTACAGGATAAGAAGATAAATAATATAAAATTAGTATGTTTTGGAGCTGGAGCGGCAGGTATAGCTACTATGAAATTGTTAGTCAAGTTAGGTTTAAAGAAGAATAATATTTATATGGTAGATAGAGGTGGTGTAATACATGTAGATAGACTTGATATAAATTCCTATAAACTTGAGTTTGCTACAAAGACTGTGGGTTTAAGTTTGTATGATATTGTAATGGGTAGCGATGTATTTATTGGGGTTTCTAGTGAAAGTTTATTTACTCCTAAAATGTTAAAAAGTATGAATTCTAAGCCTATTGTTTTTGCCTTGTCTAATCCTATATCTGAGATACATCCTGATATTGCAAATTCAATTAGAAAGGATTTAATAATGGCTACAGGTAGAAGTGATTTTGTTAATCAGGTTAATAATGTTTTGTGTTTTCCATATTTATTTAGAGGAGCTTTAGACGTTCGTGCTTCTTGTATAAATGAAGAAATGTTAATTGCTTCTGTTCATGCAATAAAAGATTTAGCTAGAAAGTATGTTCCTAGCGGTGTTGTAAAATTTTATAATTGTAATAAGGATTTAAAATTTGGCAGTAGTTATATATTGCCTCGACCAGTCGATCCTAGATTAATGAAGTGTGTTTCAAGCGCGGTTTCTGATGCAGCTATTAGAACTGGAATTGCTAAGTATAATTTTAATAAATAATTTTAAATTTAAGAGAATATGTATTAATGAATGATTTAATAATAAGAAAGTATGATTCTGAGAATATAAAAGTTTTGAAAGGTTTGGATGCTGTAAAGAAAAGACCTGGTATGTATATAGGGAATGTTGATGATGGAAGTGGTTTGCATCGTATGGTTTTTGAGGTTGTTGATAATTCTATTGATGAAAGTTTAGAAGGATATTGTGATTATATTGAAGTTGTATTACATATTGATGGTAGTGTAACTGTTAAAGACAATGGAAGAGGTATACCTGTTGATTATCATGAAGATGAAGGTAAATCTGCAGCTGAAGTTATAATGACTGTTTTACATTCTGGAGGAAAATTTGATGAAAAATCTTATAAAATCTCTGGTGGCTTGCATGGTGTAGGTGTTTCTGTGGTTAATGCTTTATCTAAAAAGTTGTGTTTAAAAGTATTTAAAAATAATTTGATTTATGAGCAGAAATATTCTTATGGTAAGCCAGTGTCCGATTTGTTAGTATTAGGAAAGACAAATGATATTGGTACTGAGATTAATTTTATACCAGATGAAGATATATTTAAAGATATAAATTTTAATTACAGTGTTTTGCTTGATAGGCTTAGAGAGTTATCTTATTTAAATCCTGGTATAAAAATAAAATTAATAGATAAAAGATATGTTTCAGTTAAAGAAGATTTATTATTCAATAGTGGTGGAATAAAGGCTTATATTGAGTATTTAACTTCAAGTAAAACTTTAATTAGTAAAGATATTTTATATATAAATAGTGTGTGTAATGATATTTTAATTGAAATTGCGGTTCAATGGGTTGATAGCATAGGGGAGGATATTTATTGTTATACAAATAATATACGTCAATTAGATGGTGGTGCTCATTTAGTTGGGTTTAAGAGTGCTTTAACTAGAATTTTTAAGTTTTATATAGAAAATGAGATTTTAAAGACAATAGACATTAAAATTACAGGAGATGATGTAAGAGAAGGTTTAGTTTCTATAGTATCTATACGTATGAAAAATCCTAAATTTTCATCACAAGTTAAGGATAAACTTATATCTTCTGAAGTTAAAGTTGCTGTAGAGAATGTAGTGTCTTCTCAATTGAAAGATTATTTATACGAGAATCCAGGTTTCTCTAGAGTAATATCTAGTAAGATTGTATTAGCATCTAGGGCTAGAGATGCAGCTAGGAAAGCTAGAGAGATAACAAGAAAAAAAAATTCATTTGATTTTTTGCCAGGAAAACTTTCAGATTGTCAGGAATCCAATCCGGCTAATTCAGAGTTGTTTTTAGTTGAAGGTGATTCAGCTGGTGGATCAGCAAAGCAAGCTAGAGATAGAAGGACACAAGCTATTTTACCTATCAAAGGGAAAATATTAAATGTAGAGAAATCAAAATTTAATAAGATGATTTCTAGTGTTGAGATTGGTTCAATAATTAGTGCATTAGGATGTGGAATTGGTTTAAAAGATTATGATATTGGAAAATTGCGTTATCATAAGGTTATTTTTATGACAGATGCTGATGTTGATGGAGCGCATATTAGAACATTATTGTTAACATTTTTTTATAGGCAAATGCCTAAAATCGTAGAGAATGGGCATATTTATATAGCTCAACCGCCATTGTATAGTTTAAAAAAAGACGACAATGTTTTATATATAAAAGATGACAAGTCATATAATGAGTTTTTGTTAGAGTGTGTTTTTAAAAAAATTAGTAATTTAGTTAGTTGTAAATTAAATATAATATTTGAATTATTAAATAATGTTTTTTCTCTTTATAAGAGTGCTTTTTTTTTACTTATTAAATATTCCAGGGATTATCCTAGGGAGTTTTTCGAAGGATTGATTTGTTTTAGAAAAAACATTTATAAAAATATTAATATTAAAACCATGCCATCTTATGTTGATGATTTGCAGAATTATTTAAATAATAGAGATATATTAAAGGATAAGTTTTTATTAAGTTATGACTCATCCAATTTATTAAAATTAAAAATAAAGATTATTAAATTTGGTATATCTAATGTTTATAAATTAGATTTGAATTTTTTTGATTCTGATGATTATAAAGTATTTGTAGATTTAAATTTTTCTTTATGTGATTTTTTTAAAAATATTGATGGAATTACCTGGAATAATAAGCTATACAAATTTGATGATTTTATAACACTTATGAACATGATGCTTAATGATGTAGCTTCTGATTATAAAATACAAAGATATAAAGGTTTAGGAGAAATGAATCCAGATCAATTATGGGAAACAACAATGAATCCTAATACTAGAATTTTAAATAGAATAAATATAAATGATGTTATTGAAGCTGATAGAGTATTTTCTGCTTTGATGGGAGATTATATAGAAGATAGAAAAAAATTTATAAATGACAATATGTCGAATGTTTCCAATATCGATGTATAATTTATAAATTTATATTTCTTTGCCGCTGTGCTTCAAATAATGTTATACCTGTAGCAACAGATACGTTTAAACTTTTATTTGTGCCATATGTTGGTATTTTACATATATCATCACAACTTTTTAAAACTAATTGTTTGATACCGTTTGTTTCAGATCCAATTATGATGGCAATTGGTATTTTAAGATCTTTTTTATAGATGGAATTATTATTATTAGCTGACATACCAATTATTAAGATGTTGTTTGCTTTTAATATGTTTATGGTTTTTACTAGGTTGTTTATAGTTATTATTTGTATTTTATTTAAATTGCTACATGATATTTTAAGCACGAGTGGAGATAGTTTTGCTGATCTATTTTTTGTTAATATTATAGCTGTTACATTAGCTGCTTCTGCGCTTCTAATGCATGCGCCTAAATTATGTGGATCTTGAATTCTATCTAATATTAAAAATAGAGGAGTTTTTGTTTTTTTTATTATGCTTAATAGAGTTGTTTTTTTATTGGTATTATTTTTTAGCTTACATACAATTTGGATTTCAGATGGTATGTTATTAATATGTTTTTTAACATAGATCATGCTTATTTTTTTAAGTTTTATTAAATATGTAATTTTGTCCGTAGTTTTACTTTTTTTTAATATAAATATTATTTCAATAATTTCTGGATTTATGTTTATAGCATTGTGAATTGCATTTTTTCCGTAAAGAATGTTTTTATTTGTCATAAAATATAATCTTTTGTTTTATAAAATGTTTAAAAATGTTATTACAGTTATGTTGCCTATTATATAGCCTAATATAAGAATTAATTTTTTATTTGGTTTTATTTTGTCTAATGATTTTTCATGTAATGTTTTGGTTTTATTTATTTTTGTTGATTGTATTATTTTATTTATTATTTTAATTGGTGTGTTTTTACGTATAGTATCCGAAAAAATTATTTTTTCTAGTGATTGTCTTGTAATCTTCCAAAGATTTATATTTGGATTTATTTGTCTACTTATTCCTTCTATAGTCATAAGTGTTTTTTGAAATAAAATTAATTTAGGTTGTATTTGCATGTTGAAAGCTCTTGTTAGATTTATAAGTGCTGTTAGTGTTTTTTCAAATGAAATGTTTTTTATTGGTTTGTTTAAAATTGGTTCACATATATAGCATATTTCTTTTTCTAAATCATCTATAGATTTTTCTGTAATCATAGTTTTTGATTTTATATGTAAATATGCAACTTTTCTGTAATTTCTCTGTGAAAATGCAAGTATATTTTCTGTTAGATAGTTTTTTTCACTTTTTTTTATGGAGCTTACTATGCCAAAATCTAGTAATGTTATTTTATTTATTGGAGTGTTTGTATTTAATATTAGAATATTACCAGGATGTAAATCCGCATGAAAAAATCTGTATTTTAATGCTTGTAAATAAAAAAATTCAACTAATTTATATGATAATTTTTCTATGTTTATATTATTTTTTTTTAATTTTTTTATGTTTGTTATGTTAATTCCTTCTATAAATTCTGATACAAGCATGTTTTCCGTAGAATATTCCCAATATATTTTTGGTATGTAAATATGACATATTTTTTCAAAATTTTGTTTTAATTTTACAGAATTTGCTGCTTCTTTTTTTAGATTTAATTCGTTTTTTAATATTTCATTAAGTTCCAGTATTATTTCTATAGGTTTTAATCTTTTAAATTTTTTAAAAAATACAGTTATGAGTTTAGATATTATGTTTAGCAAAGCCATATCTTTTTTTATTGTATCCTTTATGTTTGGTTTTATAATTTTAATAGCAACTTTTTGATTAGTTTTTAACAACCCTGTGTGTATTTGAGCTACAGATGCTGATGCTATTGGGTTTTCATTGAATTTTTTAAATATATTTTTAATATTTAAATTTAAATTTGTCTCTATTATTTGTTTAATATCTTTTACATTAGAAGTATATGTGTTTGTTTGAAGTTTTTTTAATTCTTTACTTATATCTGAAGGTAATACATCAATTCTTATAGATAGTAGTTGTCCAAATTTTGTAAATATTGGACCTAGTTCTTCTAATGCTAACCGGAATCGTTTTCCTTTTCCTTGTAGATATGTTTTTTTAAATATTGGATTTAATGTGTAAAGAAGTATTTTATAAGTAATAGTATTTCCATTTATTATTAATTCTAATAGATTATATTTAGCTATTATATATATTATATATATAAATCTTAAGAAGCTGGTTAGCATTATTTTAAATTCCTAAAGTTTTTTTGATGTTCGTTTTGTATCGTTGTGTTAGATTAAAAGGTTATTTAATTATTGTTATTTTGTTTCTAATATTTCTATTACCCAGTTATATTCTTTAATTATTGAAGCCATGATATCTGAATTTGGTGAAATTACGTTATATGTGTAGGTTTCTATTTCTATGTGATTAGTTATTTTATTGTTAATTAAGTTTTTTAATACAGATTTTGTATCTTTATTTGTAGTTTCCAGAATTGAATATTTTTTTAAATATATAGGTAAATGACAATGTATTCTCCATTCTGATTTTTTATTTTTTTTTATAGTTTTTATGGCATATTTTATGTCGATAAATTTTTTTATTTGATTATTATTTTTTTCTACAGTTTGATGTAGGAAAGGAGAATAACTTAAATGTGATATTTTATTAATTATTTTTTTAAATTTTTCTTTTTTTTTAGGTGTTTTTATTTTTATAGCAGAGCTTATTTGTATTCTGCCAATCTTTATTTTTTCTTTTGTTAATAATTTAATTATAGTTGTGGTTTTTTCAAAATTTGTTGAAAAATGACATATATCATAACAAATTTTTATGTGATCTTTTATCAATGCTATTGCAATTTTTTTTTCAATATTATATTTATTTCTTAGATAATCACTTCCTATTGGAAGTAACCATAGTTTATAAAATCTTACTATTTCTTTTGAATTTTCAATTAAACAATTTGGCTCTGGTTCTATATCTAAGTGTATTAATTTTTTATATTTTTTGTTTATATTTATAAGTATATCTATTATTTTTGATATATTTATAGATGATTTATAAAATATATAGGTTTTGTTTTTTTTGTTTATCCATGGCTTATATGATATAGGTAATGTAGTTATGCTACCATTTACATTTTTTGGAAGTAATTCTTTTAGTATTTTAATTAGTAATTTTGTGTATAATATTCTGCTGTTTGATGTCCATTCGGGTATATATATTTTATCTTTTATTGATTTTTGATGAAATTTTTTATACACAAATCCATTTATTGATGGTATGTATATGTTTTCGTTTTTAATTAATATGATTAAGTCTAATAAGTTTCTTTTTTTAATTAATTCTTTTGATATAGAATTTGAAATACATAATCCTATACCTATTTCCTTATTTGGGTATGTTTTTTTTATATTTGAAACAAATATTTTTATATTATATAACGTTTCTTCCCAGTTTTTAGACTTAAATACGTTTAAACAATAAGTTAAATTATATTTATGTTGGTTATTTATAATCATTTTTTTTGTTTTTATTTATAAAAAAATTGTATTTTTTAAGGTAATCTATTGATTTTTCAAGTATTTTTAAGTTTATATGATGAATGTCAATTCCATATCCTATATTTTTAACTAATGCTATTGTTAACTTTCCTCCTAGATGTTCTCTGAATTCTTGTAGGCCGTCAAAAATTATATTTCTGTTTTCTTTTTTTATAGATAGTATTTTATTATATATAGGTAAATTTAAGTCTGATAGTGTTTTTATTATTGATTTCCATTCTTCTTTATTTAGCAATTTTATTAGGTATGAATATGTGCTATCTATTGCTATACCTATAGCTACGGATTCTCCGTGAGATATTTTGTATTTTGTTAATGATTCTATTTTATGTGCGGACCAATGTCCAAAATCTAGTGGTCTGGATGATAATATTTCGAATGGATCTCCATTTTTTGATATATGGTTAGCATGTAACTTTGCACATTGAAATATAACTTTCTTCATTATTACCATATTTCTTGATACTAAATTTTTAGTATTATTTTTTATAAAATCAAAAAAAAGTTTATCTTTTATTATTGAAACTTTTATAGCTTCAGATATTCCTGATATCCATGCTTTATTATCTAATGATGTTAAAAATTTATAATCGTTAATTACTGCATATGGTGTAGAGAATGTTCCTATAAAATTTTTTTTATTTAAGAAGTTTATTCCATTTTTTACTCCAATTCCTGAATCATCTTGAGATAAAACAGTTGTTGGAATACGTATTAATCTGATACCTCTATGTGCTGTGGCAGCTGCATATCCTATTGAATCCAGCGAAGCACCACCTCCTACATTTATTATGAATGATTGTCTACAAATTTTATATTTGCTAATTAACTTATAAATGTATCGTATTATTAAAAAGTGATTTTTTATTTTTTCTCCGCCTGATATTATTATAGGATGACATTTTAGAATTATATTTTTTTCATAATAGTTAAAGTATTTTATTATGTCAGTTTTTAATTTTTTATGAAGAATAGAAACATTTTTATCTATAAACACTATTACTTTTTTTGGTGATTTTTTATTTTCGTATGTTATTATTTTATTTAGTAAACTATTTTTTATTTCAAAAATATTTTTTGTAAAATATATATTGTATTTGAAATTAACTTTAAATGATTGCTTTATGGTTTTTAGCATTTTTGCCTCTGTATTTTCTTAAATTGTCGTCAATAATATTATATTAAATTTGTAAAACATGATTCTATTTTGTGTTTTTGTATTTTTTATATTTTCATTTTTATTTAATTTCGTTTATTAAATATTGTAAAATATGTTTGTGATGCTTTATTTTATAGTATATAATTATTTTGTAGTTTTTTAAATAAATACTATAAGGCATTGTTTAATTTTGTTTCATAATAAATTATTTTAAATTCTTTTTTTTATCAAAAAGGTATAGATTATGGGTGAGTTGTTTAAATTGAAAGGAGCGAAACCATATCAAACTTTGGTATTGGTTGTTTTATTTGTTATAATGTGGAATTGGTTGCCAATACCTTCTGGAATAACACCTAAAGGTTGGCATTTGTTTATAATATTTATTTTGACTATTTTAGGTTTAATTATAGAACCATTGCCAATGGGTGCAATGGCATTTACAGCTGTAGCTGTTGTTGTTGTGTCAAAAACTTTGACGTTATCTGTTACATTAGCTTGTTTTAGTTCGAGTATAGTGTGGTTGATTATTTCAGCTTTCTTGTTAGCAAGGGGTTTTATAAAGACAGGTCTTGGAGCTAGAATAGCGTATTATTTTGTCTCTGTTCTTGGAAAAAGTACAATAGGTTTAGCATACGGATTATCTGCAGCGGAATTAATGTTTGCTCCATTAATGCCTAGTAATACAGCTAGAGGTGCAGGTATTGTTTATCCTATAATATATTCTTTAAATGAAGAATATAAAAGTAGTCCTAAGCTTGGTACACGCAAAAAAATTGGAAGCTATTTAATTAAATTGTTATATCAAGTTAATGTTTTAACTAGTGCTATGTTTGTAACAGCAACTGCTGGTAATCCGTTAATTGTTGGTATAGCCAAAGCTCAAGGTGTTAATATTAGTTGGGCTACATGGGCGATAGCATGTATAGTACCTGGGTTATGCTCGTTGATTGTTTTACCTATACTTTTGTATATAATATATCCGCCTGAAATGAAATCCACGCCAGAAGCTCCTGCGTTTGCTAGACAAAAATTAAGAGATATAGGACCTTTATCTAAAGGTGAATTAATAATGTTAGGGGTTTTTGCGTTTTTATTAGTTTTATGGATTTTTGGTGATAAAATAGGTATTGATGCTACAACTGCGGCTATTATTGGCTTAACAATACTGTTATATTCCGGTGTTTTACAATGGGAAGATATCATTACTGAAAAAAATGCATGGAACACTTTTATGTGGATGGCTGTATTAATAATGTTATCTGATCAGTTATCTAAATTAGGCATTACAGCGTGGTTTGGGGTAAAATTGCAAAAAGGGTTCATTGGTTTAGGTTGGTCTACTGTATTTATATTGGTTAGTTTATTTTATTTTTATGCACATTATTTGTTTGCTAGTATGACAGCTCATATATCTGCTATGTATGCTACATTTCTTGTTGTAGCTATTAACGCTGGAGCTCCTCCTATGTTTATAGCATTATTTATGGGAGCAGCTTCTAGTTTAAGTGCAGGTTTAACACACTATGGAACAGGTACAGCTCCTGTGTACTTTGGGACTGAGTATGTTACTATAGCTGAATGGTGGAGAATAGGATTCATAGTAAGTGTAGTGAATTTACTAATATGGGGAATTATTGGAGGATTTTGGTGGAAGGTATTAGGTCATTGGTAATTTGGTAATTTGGTAATTTGTTAGTATTATTTTGAGGAGTTATTATGTTTAGAAAAAAGATAGCATTGATAGGATCTGGAAATATAGGCAGTACACTAGCTCATCTTTTATTATTAAAGAGGTTGGGCGATATTGTTTTATTTGATATAGCTAGTGGTTTACCTCAAGGGAAAGCATTGGATTTAGCACAATGTGGACCAATTGAGGGATATGACGCAAATGTAATTGGTACGAATGATTATAATGATATAGAGGGGTCTGATGTTGTTATAGTAACAGCTGGTGTTCCTAGAAAACCAGGAATGAATAGGGATGATTTGTTAGAAATTAATGGAAAAGTAATGAAATCTGTTGGTGAAGGTATTAGAAAGTTTTGTCCAAAAGCTTTTGTTATTTGCATAACAAATCCACTTGATGTAATGGTAGATGTCTTACAAGGGTATTCTTGTCTTCCAGATAATATGATTGTAGGAATGGCTGGGGTTTTAGATTCTGCAAGATTTAGAACTTTTTTAGCTAGAGAATTCAATGTTTCAGTTAATGAAGTTAATGCTTATGTGTTAGGTGGTCATGGAGATACCATGGTGCCATTAACTCAATTGAGTAATATAGGTGGAATATCTTTAGAAAAATTGGTAGAAATAAATAAGATAAGTAGAAATACTTTGGATTCTATTGTTGATAGAACAAGAAAAGGTGGAGGAGAAATAGTTGCTCTATTAAAAACTGGATCAGCTTATTATGCTCCTGCTACAGCAGCTGTTTGTATGGCTGAATCTTATTTGCTTGATAAAAAGAGAATTTTACCGTGCGCAGCAAAACTAAAGAAAGGACAGTATGGAGTAAAAGAATCATTATTTGTTGGCGTTCCTATTAAGATAGGAGCTAAAGGTATTGAGGAAATCATTGAAGTTCCTTTAACGACAAGTGAGATTAATGTATTAAATCATTCAATAAGTTCTGTTATTGAATTAAATAATTCTTGGAAAGCTATAAAAGAAAAAATAGGATTATAATTATTTAATTAATTGTGTTTTTTTTTGATTAGAAGATTAATATTTTTAATCTTCTAGTCTTTTGTAGAGTTACTTATTAAAATGTATTCATCTATAGATAAATCTTCTGGACGTTTGTTTGGGTCTATTTCTTTTATTTTAAGATTTAATTTGTTTAATAGTTTTGTTATTTTTTTTCTTCTTTGTGAAAAAGCTTCTCTGATTATTTGTTCAAAAGTTTTATAATTTTTAATTTTATACTTATTTTCGTTTGGAAGTAACTTAATGAATGTAGAATTTACTTTAGGCTTAGGGTAAAAACATTGTGGCGGAATATTTTCTATTATTTGTATTATTTCATAATTACATTGTGCTGTAACGGATAATCTTCCGTAATTTTTTGTAGATTTGTTAGCTGCCATTCTTAGAACCACTTCTTTTTGTAGCATTAGAAATATATCTTTTATGTTTCTTTTGAACTTTGTTAAGTTAAATATTAATTTTGTAGATATTTTATATGGAATATTGCCAATTATTCTTATATTTTTGTTATTGTTTGTTATTTCATTTATATTTACTTTGAGTATATCCTGATTATAAATATGTACTTTATTAGAAAAATCAAATTTTGTTTTTAATATTGGGATTAGATTTGTATCTATTTCAATTATATGTAGTTCTTTTGCTTTTTTTTCTAAATGACTAGTTAAAGCACCTGTTCCAGGACCTATTTCAATAATTACATCATTTTCTGATATATTCATTGATGATATAATAGTGCTTATGATTTTTTTATTTGTCAAAAAATGTTGGCCCAGATTTTTTTTTATAAATATTTTCATATTTTATTTATGAAATATTTCAACTATAGCATCTGTTTTAATTAATTTTAGCCAATTATTTTTAATCTCTAATGACTTATTATCTAACATTTCTTTTTCTTTAATATTTACGGATTTATTTAGATATTTTTTGTCTTTTATTTTGATTATATGCCAACCTATTTCTGTTTTGAATGGATAGCTTATTTCCCCAATAGATAGTTTTGCTATATTTTTATATAGTTTTTTAGATACATTTTTTTTATTTATCCAGATTTCTTTTTTGATATTGTTTATGTTGCCTGAATATAATTTTTTTTTATTTTTGAAAGTTGAGTCGTTTAATATTTTGTCTCTTAATCTTATTAATGTTAATTTTGTATTTTTTTTAATTTTTATTCTTGATTTATTTTTTATTAATATTTGTTTTATTTTAAATTCAGCATGAATTTTTTTATCCGTTATTTTTATTGTTTTAAAGAAATGGAAGTTGTTTTTTTTATATATTATATCTACTTGAGTGTTTTTATCTATTGTAGATAGTATTTTTGATGGATGTGAATTTTTTGTTATATTTATTGTTATAGTTTTTATTTTAGATTTAATTATTTTTGAAAGTTTTTTTATTTTATAGTTTTTATTAATTATCTTTGTTATCCACTTTAATTTTTCACTAGTATTTTTATTGTTATTTTTTAATTTTATGTGAATATATGTTTTGCTTGGTTGTATATTATTTGAATTTGATACCTTATAGTTTTGCATTGATATGTCTTGATATAGTAATATTTTTTCTAGTTCTTCTATAGTTAGACTTTCTTTTATGTATTCATAAAGTGTTTTTGGTGATACATTTTTTTCTTTCATTAATTTATAATATTGCTTTATAGAGCAATTTCTAATTTTAATTAATTTGTTAAAAACTGTTTCTATTCTATTAGTGTCTATTTTTATTTTATATTTCTTAGCTATATTCAATTGTATTCTATTTATTATTATATCTTCTAATAAATTTTGATTAAAATTTTCATTTGGCTTAAGGTTATTATTAATGTTTTTATTTGATAGTAGTGAATATATGTTAGTGTATTTATCTAAATCTGATTGTAATATTATTTCATTATCGACTTTTGCTATGATGCTTTCTTTTGTTAATCCGCTATTTATAAATAATGTATTTAAAAGTATAAATGCAATTTGTATGAGTATTATTGGTGGAAAAAATGTAATTTTCATAATATTGAATTTTTATATTAATTTAAAATGTATATGTAGATTTATTTTTGTACTATATGTATTATTCGAATATTTTACGGTTTTATGTGAATTTATGCAATGAAAGTTTATCTGAATTCTAGAATATATAGTGGTTGTATTAAATTCAAGTCCAATTTTTAAGTTATTAATATGTTTTTTATTGTAACAATTTATTTTATTTTTAAAGAGTATATGTTGAGTTATTATTGTCCTAGTTTTTATAGTTATTTTTTTTTCTATGGTATTGTATTTTATGTTGATTAGATTTTTATTTGGTTTAAAAAATTTTAAATTTACACATTGTAATTTGCTGTTTATTATTGATGCAGTTAAAACTTTATTTTTATGAGAAAGTTTTACTTTAGTATGTATATAATTCTTAAGTGGTTTATATATTTTAGATAATATCAATTTTTTTGTAGATGTAGTTATTTTTTTATTATCTATAATCATAAGTATAGTATTTTTGATTTTTATTGTAGAATTTTTAGAGTTTTTTACTAGGTTTTTTCTATATAATTTTTTTTTATTAGTTTTTAAGATGTTATAAATATTGGTTTTTAATAAATTGTATTTTTTATTATTTATACATAATATTAGCCTTGTATTTAGTTTATTTTCGTATAGGTTTTTTTTTCTATTAAACGCTATTATTGTGTAACTTTTGTTATTAACTTTTGAGAATGTTTTGGAAAATATTTTTAGGTTGTCTATATATGTACTTATTAATAATTTGTTTTTATTTTTTATGTAATTAAATGCTAAATATGGATGTATATTCCTTATATACTTTTGATTGTTTATTTTATATGATACGTCTTTATATTTTAGTTTTATAAGTGTGTTTATTTTGAATGTTAATTTTTTTTCTTCTTTTCTAAAAAATTTTAATATTTTATTTTTTGATTTTTCTATTTTAATTTTATTGTTATTAATTATTTTAAGCTTTTTATTTTTATTATAAAAAATTGTAGTTTTAAATGTTTTACAGTAATTTGACAGTGCTAGATGAGATTTTTTATTTTTTTTTTGTAATATTATCGAGTTTGTTTTTTTTATTTTTATATTTATATTTTTTTTTATATTTGTATTAAATATTAACTTAAGTAATTTTTTAGTTGATGGTATTTTATATTTTTTTATGTAGTTATTAAATTTGTGTTTAATTTCTAGTGTTTTGTTTTTTGTTTCTACTTTTATTTTATTTTTTAGACTCGTATTCCTTTTTAATGATGTAAGATATGTTATTTTTATATCTTTTATATTTATTAAAATTGGAAATTTTATTTTTTTATTTATATTTATTTCAGGTGTAATTAATTTTATTTTGTTTTTTAAAATATTTACTTTAAATTTTTTAAATTTTAATATATTTTTTTTCTTAAATATTATTTTTATAATGTTAAAATTTAACCATAGCTTTTTGTTAAGTTTCAATTTTCTTATTTTTATATTATGTAAATCGGTTTTTTTAAATAAAGATATGTTTTTTATTTTTATATAATTTTTTTGTGAAATGTTTTTACATGTAAAGTTTTGATTATTTTTATTTTGGTATTTGACATATGATATTGAAAAATTTTTTTTAAACGGATTTATGTTTAATGTTTTTATATGTATGCTGTATTTATTTTTATAAATATCTATGTAATTTAGATAGATTATTTCTTTTTTAAAAAAAAAAATTGGTAATTTTTTTTGTAGTTATGTGATTGTTAAATTTTTTTTGAATTTTATTTTCTCTTAGTGTTAAACCATTATAGTTTAAAAAAAAAATTGAATTGATATCTAATTTTTTATTTTTATCAAAATCAAACATTTTTGTACAAAATGCATTTGCTATATATATTGTAGTTGCAATATATATATATATTATATTAGCTGTTTTCATGATTTAAATGGCATTATTATATAAATGTTTGTTGAATTTTCTTCTTGGATTTTAATACTATCATTTTTATTTGAAAACATAAATTTTATGTTTTTTGATTCTATTATATTTATTACATCCATTAGATATGTTGTGTTTAGTAAAATTTCAGTATCTTCTTGATTATAGTTTATATTTAGATTTGTCATAACATATTCATCTGCATTAGATGTAATTATTTTCATGTTGTTTTTTTTAATTAATATTTTTGTTTTTTTGTTTTTTTCTGAATATAATATGATAGTTTTTATTATGGCTTTTTTAATCTCAATTCTGTCTAAAATAATGGTTTTGTCCATATTTTTATTTATTAGTTCATAGCAATTTGGATATTCATCATCTATTAATTTTGATATTAGTATTGTTTTATCTGATTGAAATTTTATATTATTACTGGTGTGTGATATATATATTATTTCTTCGTCTGAAAATATGTTATTTATGTCAATTATTGTTTTTTTAGGTATTATGAGTTTAAAATTTGTATCTTTTTCGTCTAGAATAATATAATTATATGATAATCTGTATCCATCAGATGATATTGCGTATAAATTTGTATTTTTTTTTTCTATAAATATTCCATTTAGAAATTGACGAGATTCGTTTTCTGCTACTGAAAATAATATTTTATTGAATAAAGATTTAAATTTAGAATAAGAAATTTTTATTTTTGATGTTGTTTCTTTTGGATTATATAGTTCTGGGAATGAATTTATTGCGCATGTTAGTGAAAATATGCTGTTATCCATTGATATTTCAAGTGTTTTGTTTTTTTTTGTAACGTTTATTGTTGAATTTTTTGAGCTGGTTTTGCATATCTCAAAAAATTTTTTAAATGAGACTATTACTTCTCCATTAATAGAATTTACTAATGATGTTTTATCGCTAGCTAAGTTATTATGTGTAATAATTTCAGTTTCTGTGTTTATTGAAATGCAAAAGATTTGTTTATCTAATACTTTAATTAATATATTTGAAAAAATTTCTTCGTCTCGAGAATAATTTTTATAAACCCCAGCTGAAACGATCTTTAATATTTTTAGTAAGTTTTCAGAGCCAGTTTCAAAGTGCATATTTTTATTCCAATATCGATTTTTTTATATTGTTAATATCTTTTGTTATTTGGTTATTGTTGTTAATTAAAGTGTTTATTTTTTTGTATGAATATAAAACCGTTGTGTGCTTATATTTTCCTAGAGCATTTCCTATTTCAGATAAGCTATTCTTTGTTAAATTCTTACATAAATAGAATATTATTTGTCTTGCTGTTACTATTGATTTATTTCTTTTTTTTGATATTAGCATATTTAGATCTAGATTGTAAAAACTTATTACAGATGTTATTATTTTTCCGATTGTTATTTTTTTATTATAGGTATCTTTTTCTAGTAATTTTTTTATATTACTTAATGTAAGAGAATTTTTAGATAGACTTGTTTTTGTTATTATATACTTTATAACGCTTTCAATTTCTCTGATGTTTGTATTAATTTTTTTAGCTATAAATGTGGAAACTTGTTTTTTAAGTTTAATTTCCAAAAATTTTCCTTTTATCTCTATAATTTTTATTCTTGCTTTAAGTTCTGGATTTATTATTTGTAAAATAAGTCCAGATGTAAGTTTTGATTGTAATTTTTGTTTAATATTTTTTATTTCGGTTGGTTTGTTATCAGCTGTTATTATTATTTGTTGTTGTTTTTCACAGAGTGCATTGATTGTGTGTAAAATTTCGTCTTGTGATTTTTCTTTTCCTGATAGAAATTGTATATCATCTATTATTAGTACATCACATGTTCTGTGTAGTGTTCTAAAATCTGTTATTGTTTGGTTTTTGATTGAAATTACCATGTTATTAACAAAATTTTCAGTGTTTGTGTATATTATTTTTAGTTTTGAGTTATGCTTTAAAATCTCATTCCCTATTGCATTTACAAAATGTGTTTTTCCTATTCCTATGTTACCATATATGAATAATGGATTGTGCATTTTGCCTGGATTTTGCGAAATTTTTAATGCAACTTCAATCGAAAATTTATTTATTTCTCCGCCAATGAAATTTTCGAAGTTTTGATTTTTATTAAGATTGTTTTTTTCTATTAAATTTAATAATATTTTTTCTTTATCTGTATTTGTATTTTCTAGTTGGACTGTACCTATTTTTAATTCAATATTATAATTTTTATTTTGTGTATTATTTATAATGTTTTTTATTATTGTAAAATATTGGTTTGTTATTTTATCTAATATGTAGTAATTTGGAGCGAATATTGTAAATTCGTTTGCGGTTGATTTTATTTGTAATGGACTGATGTATTTAATGAATTGTTTTCTAGGAATTATATTTTGAAGGGATTTTAGACATTGTAGCCATAATGTAGAGTTCAATATTTTCTCCTAAATTTTATTATATCTTTTTTTGTTTTTTATATAGTTACTTATCATTTTATGATATAAAATTATACTTTAAAAGGTTGATATTTTATATATTAAAAATCGTTTTGAATATTTATATTATTATGTTATATAGTTATTATAAATTTATTTAATTTGATTTTAGGATTTTGAAATGAAAAGAACGTATCAACCTAATGTTCGTAGAATGAAAAAAACTCATGGGTTTTTAATTAGAATGAGAACATCTTCTGGTCGTAGAGTAATTAAGTCTAGACGAAAAAAGGGAAGAAAAAGATTAACTAAGTAATTTTTGCATGTTGTTTGTTTTGTTATTTTGGCTTATTTATGGATATTAATAATATTATAAAATTTGGATGGTGTAATATTTTTAATTATGGATTTTTTTATTATAAAGTTAATATGATTTGTGATTTTAATTTATATATAAAAATTCCTAAAAAGGAGTGTTTTTATTCTGTTGATAGAAACTTAATAAAAAGAATTATAAAAAAAAATTTAAATTTGTATATATTTAAATTTTTAGGTTATGATGTAGTTATAGTTTTAAATCAGGTTTATGCTTCTAAAGTTTACAGTGATGATATATTTTTTATTTAGTAGCGTTATGTATAGGTTTTTTATATTTTGCATTGCAATTTATCGGTTTTTTTTAAGTCCATTATTGTTGAGTAGATGTAGATTTTTTCCTACTTGTTCCATCTATTCAAAAAAAGCTATTATTAAGTATGGAGTTTTAAGTGGTTTTTATTTAATATTTAAAAGATTAATTAGATGTAATCCTTTTGTTAAAGGTGGTTATGACCCTTTACCGTAGTTTTTTTATAGTATATTTATATGAGTAAGCAGAGTGTAAGATTTTTTCTTTGGATTGTTATTTTATTTTTTGGATTTTTGTTGTTTAATGCATGGGAAAAAGAAAAGAGTAATTTTAATGATTTTACAACAAATGATAGTAAAGTTTTGTTTGATAATAAAGATAACTTAATAGATCATTTGGATGTACCTAAGTATTTTACTAAAGAATCTAGTTTTGATTCTAATAATGAAGTTATTATAAATACTAATTTGTTTTTTGCTAAGATAAATTTGCATGGTGGAGATATAAATTTTTTGTCTTTAAAAAAATATCCAAGTCAATTAAATGTGATTGATGATGGAGTAGTAGTATTCGATATTTCTGATGAAAAATATTATATTGCGCAATCTGGATTTTTAAATGATTTTGGTCCAGATTCAAAAAGTTTTGGCAGATGCCTGTATTCATCAGTAAAAAAAAATTATGATATGGTTGATGGTGAGTTACAGCTTGTTGTTGTTTTAAATTATTTAAATGAAAAAAATGTTATTATTGAGAAAATTTATACTTTTAAATCGTATTCTTATGATATAAATGTTGAATATGTAATCACAAACAATGGAAATGAGATTTATAGTGGAAGGATGTATGGATTAATAAAGCAAAAGAACAGAAATTCTAAGAGTAGTTTTTTTTCATCTAATGTTACCAGAAGTTATAATGGTTGTGCAATTTATACTAAAGAAAAGCCATATAAAAAATTGTCTTTTGACGATATTTCCAGTAAAAGTTTTTATGATGTAGTAAATGGTGGATGGGTAGCTATGCTGGAACATTATTTTTTAACTACATGGATACCAGCAGCAAATACAAATCATATTTATAGTACAGAAAAAACAGGTGATGATTTTTATTTTATAAAATATCTTGATGAAGATGAAATATTTGTTAAGCCAGAGGAAGTTAAAAAGGTTAGTTCTATATTATATGTTGGCCCTAAAATAAAGAGTATGTTGAGTAAATTATCTAAAGGGTTGGATTTAGTTATTGACTATGGTATTTTTTGGCCAATTGCTAGTCCAGTATTTTTACTTTTAAGTGGTATTTATTCTTTTGTTGGTAATTGGGGTGTTTCTATAATTTTGGTAACTTTAGTAATAAAATTGTTGTTTTTTCATTTATCATCTATTAGTTATAGATCCATGGGAAATATGAAAAAGTTGCAACCGCGGTTGGAAATTTTAAAAAATAGATATAAAGATGATAAGAAGAAATTTGGGCAAGCAGTTATGGAATTGTATAAAAAAGAAAATGTTAATCCTTTAGGTGGATGCTTACCTATATTAGTGCAAATTCCTGTTTTTATATCGTTGTATTATGTTTTATTAGAAAGTGTTGAATTAAGACATGCACACTTTATTTTTTGGATAAACGATCTATCTGATAAAGATTCTTATTATATATTGCCAATTATTATGTCTTTTACTATGTATATTCAACAAAAACTTAATCCTCCTATTCAAGATCCAATGCAAGCAAAAATTATGGCTTTTTTGCCAGTAGTTTTTTTATTTTTGTTTTTGCAATTTCCTTCTGGATTGATACTGTATTGGATAGTTAATAATATTTTGTCTATTTTTCAGCAGTGGTTTATTATGAAAAAAATTAGTGATAAGTCTGCTTTATGAGTTTTTAAGCATACATGATTGATAGAATATTAGATACAGTTGTTTCTGTAGTTACTCCCAATGGAAAATGTGGGGTAGGTGTAATCAGAATTTCTGGAGATTTAGCTTTTTATATAGCTTTCTGTATTTTAAAAAAAAAGCCTAAAATTAGATTTGCTGAACATTGCTTTTTTTGGTTAGATGATGATTTATTGGTTGATGTTGGGGTGTCTATTTTTTTTAAATCTCCAAATTCTTTTACAGGGGAAGATGTTTTAGAGTTGCATTCTCATGGTAATGTTATTATTTTAGAATCTTTAGTTAAGCGGTCTATTGAATTGGGAGCAAGATTAGCTTTAAACGGAGAGTTTTCTTTTAGGGCTTTTTTTAATAATAAAATTGATTTATTGCAAGCAGAGTCTATTAATCAGTTAATTAATTCTAATTATATTTTTAATAATAAGGCTATTTTGAATTCTTTAAATGGGATTTTTTCTAATGAGATCAATTTAATTATAGATATGCTTTTATCGTTAAGAAAAAAAATTGAGGCATACATAGATTTTGTAGAAGATCTTCATATTTGTATAGATAGTTTATATTGTGAATTTTATAATGTAGTAGATGCATTTATGAATTTATATAGTAAAGCTTATAAAAATTATTCATCTAATAATAATTTCAAAGTTGTAATATTTGGAAATGTTAATGTTGGGAAATCTAGCTTATTTAACTTATTGTTGGGTGAAAATAGATCTATAGTTTCTGATATTCCAGGAACAACTAGAGATTTTATTACCAGTTTTTTTTGTCATTATGGTTCAGTTTTTGATTTAGTAGACACTGCTGGTTTGAATGAGTCTGTTGTGGATTTTATTGAAGTTGAAGGTATAAAAAAAACATTTGAACAAATAAATTTTTCAGATATTCTTATTTATGTTATTGATATTAGTAGTGGTTTTAACAAAATAGATGATTCTTTTTTTTTAAGATTTTCCAAAATATTTTCAGAAAAAATAAGAGTTTTTGTTGTCTATAATAAAATAGATATTTTAGGAATTACAGAAAAAGTTGTTATTAAAGATGATTATGTAGAAGTTTATATGTCTGCAAAAACAGGGGCAGGATTAAATTTGTTATTTTATGAATTAAAAAATATCTTTAATATTTCTAATAAGAGTTTGTATGTTTTGAATGGGAGGCATTTTGATTTAATGATTAAAATTAAAGATCAATTCTTAATATGTAAGAATAATATTGATAATTATTGCTATTTTGATATCTTTGCTGAGGATTTAAATGTGATTCATAACCTTTTAGCAGATATAGTTGGTAGGGATGTTTCTGATGAATTAATTTTTAAAATATTTTCAGAATTTTGTATAGGTAAGTGATTTTTGATTGAAAGAAGTTTTAATTTTAGATTTGATATTATAGTTGTTGGAGGTGGACATGCTGGTGTTGAGGCTGCTTTAGCATCTTCTAGAATGGGTGCTTTTACTCTTTTGATAACTAGTAGATTAGATTCTATAGGGGAAATGTCTTGTAATCCTTCTGTAGGTGGAATTGGTAAAGGGCATTTAGTTAAAGAGATTGATGCTATGGGTGGAGCTATGGGCGTATCTGCAGATAATTCTGGTATAAGCTTTAAAACATTAAATTTTAGCAAAGGGCATGCTGTTAGATCTACTAGAGTACAAGTTGATAGAAATCACTATAAATTTTCTATAAATGAAATATTATTAAAGTCTAGTAATTTAATAATTATCCAACAAACTATTATAGATTTAATAATTAAAAATGATCTAATTCATGGTGTTTTAACACAAGATGGATTGAGCTTTTATGCTAGGTCTGTTGTGTTGACATTAGGTACTTTTTTAAATGGAAAGATTTTTATTGGAAATATTTGTTATAATGGAGGAAGAGCTGGAGATTCTGCTTCATGTGCATTGGCTGATAAATTGAGAGATTATTCTTTAGTCGTTAGAAGATTAAAAACAGGGACTCCTCCTAGGTTAGATATTAGATCTATATGTTTTGATGGATTAGATGTACAGGAAAGTGATTGTCCCATTCCTTATTTTTCTCATTGGGGATTTCCTATAAGGAATATAGGGAAGAGAAATTGTTTTATTACGTATACGAATGTAAATACTCATGAGGTTATTTTGCGTAACATTAAGTATTCTTCAATTTATAGTGGATCTATAAATGTGGTTGGTCCTAGATATTGTCCATCTATTGAAGACAAGGTTATTAAATTTAGTGATAAAGATAAACATCAAATTTTTCTTGAACCTGAAAATTTGGATGGATATGAAATTTATCCAAATGGTCTTTCTACTAGTCTTCCTTTTGATATTCAGATTGAGTTTTTACGTACTATAATTGGACTAGAAAATGTTTTTATAACAAGGTCAGGGTATGCTGTGGAATATGATTTTTTTGATCCTAGATGTTTAAAATTTACATTAGAGACAAAAAATATATCTGGTTTATTTTTTGCTGGTCAAATAAATGGTACAACAGGGTATGAAGAAGCAGCGGCTCAAGGTTTAGTGGCAGGTATTAATGCAGCGTGTTTTGTCTTTAATAAGGATTTTTGGGTCCCATCAAGGGCAGAGTCTTATATAGGAGTTTTAATTGACGATTTAGTTACAAAAGGCGTTGATGAACCATATAGAATGTTTACAAGTAGGTCTGAATATAGATTATTGCTTAGAGAAGATAATGCTGATTTTAGACTTACTTATAAAGCTAGAGGTTTAGGGTTGATTGATGATTATAAGTGGGAATTGTTTAATAAGAAGGAAAAGACATTGGTTGATGGATTTAATGAATTGGATAGTTGCGTTATAAAGTTAAATTCTGTTGAATGTGATAATTTAAGGAATTTTTTTTCGATAAATATAAGTAATGATTGTAATTTGTTAACTTTATTAAAACGTAAAGAATTTAATATTGATGTTTTAAGAGATACTTTTAAGATTGATACATCTAATGAAATATTGAATTTAATAGAGATTCAAGTCAAATATTCAGGGTATATCGAGAAGCAAAAAGAAGAAATTTATAGTATTTTAAAGTATAATAATATAAAAATACCATTTGATATAAATTATAAAGATGTTTTAGGTATATCCTTGGAAGCATCTGAAAAATTGAGTTTAATTAGACCATTAACTGTTGGTCAAGCATCACGAATACCAGGCATAGATTCATCTGTAGTGTTGATTTTGTTAGTTTATGTAAGAAAAAAGTATCAATAATTTTAAATATTGTTTTTATTTAGTATTGAAATAATATGAATTTTAATTTATTATTTTACATTATGTTGTGTGGTAGTGTTTTTTTGTATGGCTAAAAGTTACATGTCATTTAGATTAAGATGCATTTTGCAAATTTTGCTTTTTTTAAGTGTGTTTTTAGTTTTTTTATGTATTGCAACCTATATGAAGTATGATGCTGATGTTGCTAGTTCTGTGTTGTGCGGTGGAATAACAATTGTTATTCCATCTTTTTTATTTATTGTAGTGTTTTTTTTTAAAGACAAAAAAATTCTTCCTAAAAGCATGGTTAGAATTTTTTATTTAGCTGGAATGGCTAAGATAATATCTTTGATATTAGTATGTTTGGTTATGTTTAGTTTTATTGGAATAGCAAGTCCAATAGGTTATTTTGTTTCATTGTTTTTTACTCAGATTATGTTTTGGGTTGGATGTTTGTTATTTTTAAGTGAGGATATGAATATATATGAGTTCAAGTAATGGTATTGTTGTTTCTAGTACAGGCGAATATATAAGACATCATTTATCTCATTTTGAGGTTGGAGATGGTTTTTGGACTTTTCATGTTGATACATTGTTAGTGTCAATTATAGTTGGTTTATTTTTTGTTTTACTTTTTTATTTTTCTTCTAGTAGAGCAACTTCAGGTGTTCCTGGTAAATTGCAAAATTTTATAGAAATTATATTTATTTTTGTTAATGGGCAAGTTAAAGACATATATCATGGGAAAAGTAATCTTGTTGGTCCGTTAGCTTTAACAATTTTTATGTGGGTGTTTTTGATGAATTTTATGGATCTTATTCCTATAGATTTTTTTTATGTACTTGGGCATTATACAGGGATTCATATCTTTCAAAATATAAAACTTGTTCCTACTACTGATCCAAATTTAACATTAGGTATGTCGATATCTGTATTTTTATTAATTATAATTTATAATATTTTTTCTAAAGGAATAATAGGAGTTTTGAGGGAAGTATTTTTTGTGCCGTTTGGTCCGGCATTATTTATAGTAAATTTTTTTCTTAAAATAATAGAGGAATTTGCTAAGCCTATATCTTTAGGCTTAAGATTGTATGGAAATTTATATGCAGGAGAGCTTATTTTTATTTTAATTTCTTTGTTACCATGGTTTATTCAATGGTTTTTAGGTGGTCCTTGGGCTATATTTCATATATTAGTTATTACTATACAAGCATTTGTTTTTATGGTTTTAACAATAGTTTATATTAGTATGGCAGAGGAATCGCATTAATTTTTGTATATCTTTTACGATAGGGGGAAAAGATGGAATCTTCAATTCAGATAGCTCAGGTTGTAGGTAATTTGCAAGGTATGACAATGTTGTCAGTTGCTATATTAATAGGTGCTGGTGCTTTGGGTACAGCAATAGGTTTTGGTTTATTAGGTGGAAGATTTTTAGAAGGTGCTGCTAGACAACCTGAAATGATTCCACAATTGCAGGTTAAGTTGTTTATTGTTGCTGGGTTGTTAGATGCTATATCTATGATAGGCATTGGTATAGCTTTATTTTTTACTTTTGCAAATCCTTTCATGGTATCTTTGGAAAGTTATTTTCCAAAATAAATATTAATTTAAATAGGAGGATTAATAGGTGAATATTAACGCTACCTTGCTAGGGCAAATGATAACTTTTGCTGTTTTTGTTATTTTTACTCTTAAGATTGTTTGGCCTATTATAAAATCAGCTATTGATAATAGGGAAAAGAAAATATTGGAAGGTTTAGAAGCTGGCAAGAAGGGTCATGAAAAATTAAGACAAGCTGAAGATGAGTCTAGGGTTTATTTAAAAAATGCAAAAACTCAATGCGATGAGATAATTTCAAAAGCAAATGTACAAGCTAATAAGATTATTGATGGAGCTCGTGTTAATGCTGAAGATGAACGTAAGGAAATTATTAGTTCTGGCTATAAACAAATTGAACAGGAAGTTAATAAAGTTAAGTTGGAATTACAAAAAAAAGTAGCAGAATTAATAATTAGCGGTGCAGAAAAAGTTTTGATTAAAAGTATCAATTCTAAAGATCATGCTGGTATATTAGATAAATTTGTTAAAAAGCTATAAGCAAATATAGGAAGATGTATGTCTGAGAATATAACAATAGCACGGCCTTATGCGAAGGCTGTGTTTAATATAGCTGATAACAGTGGAATGTTAAATGAATGGGAAAAGGTTTTGTTTTCTTTATCTGTAATAGCAGAACAAGAAGATGTAGGATATTTTTTAAAAAATAGAACAATTAGTCATCATGATAAATGTTTAGTGATAGTTGATTCTTTAAGAGTTTATCATTCTTTCAATAAAACTATACAAGATATATGTGTTAATTTTATCGAAATATTATCTTATTATGATAGACTACTATGTTTTAGAGAGATTTATTGTTTATATAAAGATTATATGAATTTTAAATTATTGCGTGTTGATGCGATAATTAAAGTAGCATTTGTATTAAGTAGTGAGCAAAAGGAAGTTATTGTTGATTGTTTATCTAAACGTTTTGAAAGACATGTTTCTGCATTATTTCTTGTTGATGAAAAGTTATTAGGTGGTGTTTTGGTAAAAGTAGGAGATTGCGTTTTGGATGCTTCTGTTATTGGTAATTTAATTCATTTGCGTGCAAAAATTGCGGTATAGCTTTTTTAGAAAAGGTAAGTTTTAATAGATATTAATGGGTAAAAAAAATATGGCTAAAGTTTCATTAAAAGCTTCTGAGATAAGTGATTTAATACGTGAGCGTATAGAAAAATTTGATAGTGGGGTTATAGCTAAGAATGAAGGTAAAATAGTAAGTTTATTAGATGGAATAGTACGTGTATATGGGTTGAGCGAAGCTCAATATGGGGAAAGATTAGCTTTTGAAACAGGTGATTTTGGTATTGCTTTAAATTTGGAACGAGATTCTGTTGGAGCTGTTGTTTTGGGTAGTGATAGCAGATTAGCTGAGGGGCAATCTGTTCGTTGTACTGGTGAGGTGCTTAGTGTTCCTGTTGGTAGTGAATTATTAGGTAGAGTTGTTAATTCTTTAGGTACTCCTGTAGATGGCATGGGTCCTTTAAAAACAACATTGACGTCTCCTATAGAAAAAGTAGCTCCAGGTGTTATTTGGAGAAGATCTGTTGGTGTTTCTTTGGCTACTGGATTGAAAGCTGTGGATTCTATGGTGCCAATTGGAAGAGGGCAACGTGAATTAATAATAGGTGATCGTCAGACAGGAAAAACATCAATAGCTATTGATGCTATAATTAATCAAAAAGGTACTGGAGTAAAATGTATTTATGTAGCTATAGGTCAGAAGGCTTCATCAATTGCTAGTGTTGTGAGAAAGTTGGAGGAGTTTGGAGCGATGAAGCATACGATAGTTGTCGCAGCTACAGCTAGTGAATCTGCTGCATTGCAATATGTTGCTCCGTATAGCGCTTGTGCAATGGGAGAATATTTTAGGGATAGAGGAGAAGATGCTTTAATTATATATGATGATTTAACTAAACAAGCATGGGCATATAGGCAAATTTCTTTATTATTACGCAGACCTCCAGGAAGAGAAGCATATCCAGGTGATGTGTTTTATTTACATTCTAGATTATTAGAAAGGGCATCTAGGGTAAACGAAGAGTATGTTGAACGTTATACTGATGGGAAGGTTAAAGGAAAAACAGGATCATTAACGGCATTGCCAATAATAGAAACGCAAGCTGGTGATGTTTCAGCATTTGTTCCCACAAATGTTATATCTATTACAGATGGGCAGATATTTTTAGAAACTGATTTATTTAATGCAGGTATAAGGCCAGCTATTAATGCTGGATTGTCTGTTTCTAGAGTAGGTGGTGCTGCACAAACTAAAATAATTAAAAAATTAGGTGGTGGTATACGTTTAGCGCTTGCTCAATATAGAGAGTTAGCAGCTTTTGCTCAGTTTGCATCAGATTTAGATGAAACTACAAGAAGACAATTAGATAGAGGCAAGCGAGTAACAGAGATGATGAAGCAGAAGCAATATAGTCCATTGTCAGTTGCTGAAATTGCTATTTCATTATTTGCTGTTGAAAAAGGTTATTTTGATGATATTTCTATAAATAATATAGTTAGTTATGAAAAGGACATGCATGGATTTATTAGAAATGATGTAGAACTAAAAAATTTGTTAGATGAGATTAATAAATATTGTGATTATAATGATGATATAGAGAAAAAATTGCATTTGGCTCTTAACGAGTTTAAGAAATTTAAAAAATTAAGTAGTTGATAAAAGGTTTTATTGATGAGCGGTGCTAAAGAAATAAGAGTTAAGATAAAAAGTATTCAGAATACTAGAAAAATTACAAAAGCAATGGAGATGGTAGCAGCTAGTAAGATGAAGAAAGTTCAGGAAGTTATGTTTCGTTCTAGACCTTATTCAGAAAAAATAAGAGATGTTATAAAAAATGTGGGTGAAGGTGTTCTTGAGTACAAACATCCATTTGTTATAACTAGAGATCAAAAAAACATAGGTGTGATTGTCATTTCAACCGACAAGGGGTTATGTGGAGGGTTGAATGTAAATCTTTTTAAATTTTTTATGAATCAAATTATTGATTTAAAGAATAAAGGCGTTGGAATAAAAGCTGCTATTGTAGGTAAAAAGGCTGAGCTATTTTTTAAAAGGATTGGATTAGATGTTATAGGTAGCGTAACTAATTTAGGTGATAAGCCTAGAGTTTCTGATTTACTTGGTATAATAAAAATTATTGTTGATCTTTATGTTAATAAAAAAATAGATACCGTCTATTTATTGTATAACAAATTTAAAAATACGATGACGCAGATTCCTATTTTTGAAAGAATAATACCTATTAAAGATGATATTTTTAGCAATAGTAATAAAAGTAGGAAATTATGGGATTATTTATATGAGCCTGAGCCTGAAAAGTTAATGGAACTTTTGATGAAAAGATATATAGAATCGTTGGTATATCAGTCTGTTGTGGAAAATATTGCATGTGAGCAAGCAGCAAGAATGGTTGCCATGAAGAGTGCATCTGATAATGCAGGCGATCTTATAACCGAGCTTAAGTTAAAATACAATAAAACTAGACAGGCATCTATTACACAAGAATTGTCAGAGATAGTTGCAGGTGCAGAAGCTGTTTAATTTTTTAAATATGAGGTTTTTATTACATGAATACTACTGGTAAAATAGTTCAAATAATTGGAGCTGTTATTGATGTCGAGTTTCATAGAGATTCTGTTCCGAAAGTTTATGATGCTTTGATTGTTAAAGATACTAATTTAGTATTGGAAGTTCAGCAGCAATTAGGGGATGGGGTTATTCGTTCTATAGCGATGGGATCATCTGAAGGATTAAGAAGAGGATTAGTGGTTGAAAATACTTTTTCACCTATTAAAGTGCCTGTAGGGAAGGCAACTTTGGGAAGAATTATGGATGTTTTAGGTAGACCTATAGATGAATGTGGAAATATAGATGCCAAAGAGTTTATGCCTATTCATAGAAGTGCTCCTACGTTTGAAGAGTTAGCTGGAAGTGATGAGTTATTAGAGACAGGGATTAAAGTTATAGATCTTGTTTGCCCTTTTGCTAAAGGTGGAAAAGTTGGATTATTTGGAGGAGCTGGTGTAGGAAAGACTGTTAATATGATGGAGTTGATAAGAAATATAGCTATAGAGCATAGTGGATTTTCTGTTTTTGCAGGAGTAGGAGAAAGAACTAGAGAGGGAAATGATTTTTATCATGAGATGAAAGATTCAAATGTTTTGGATAAAGTAGCTTTAGTTTATGGTCAAATGAATGAGCCTCCAGGAAATAGATTACGTGTAGGTTTAACTGGATTAACGATGGCTGAAAAGTTCAGAGATGAAGGTAGTGATGTTTTATTATTTATTGATAATATATATAGATATACATTAGCTGGAACTGAAGTTTCTGCATTATTAGGAAGAATGCCTTCTGCAGTAGGGTATCAGCCTACATTAGCATTAGAAATGGGAGTTTTACAAGAAAGAATAACGTCTACAAAAACAGGTTCTATTACTTCAATTCAGGCAATTTATGTTCCTGCTGATGATTTGACTGATCCGTCTCCAGCTACAACTTTTGCTCATTTAGATGCTACAATTGTTTTATCTAGGCAAATAGCAGAATTGGGTATATATCCTGCTGTTGATCCTTTAGATTCTACTTCTAGACAATTAGATCCTCAAATTGTTGGACAAGAGCATTATGATGTTGCACAAGCTGTTCAGAATGTTTTGCAAAGACATAAAGAATTAAAGGATATTATTGCTATATTAGGTATGGATGAATTAGCAGATGAAGATAAGCTTATAGTAAACAGAGCTAGGAAAATACAAAGATTCTTATCTCAACCATTTTTTGTAGCAGAAGTGTTTACAGGATCATCTGGAAAGTATGTTCCATTAAAAGAAACTATAGCTGGTTTTAAAGGAATTATTGAAGGTAAGTATGATTCATTGCCTGAACAAGCATTTTATATGGTTGGAAATATTGATGAAGTTATAGAAAAAGCTAGCAAGCTTTCTAAAGAGAAATAATGTTATGAGTAAATGTTTCCAATTAAATATAGTTACTACTGAAACTGAAATTTATTCAGGTCCATCCAGTAAATTGATAGTTACTGGTGTTTTGGGTGAATTAGAAGTTTTATATAATCATACTCCTTTTTTGACTTCATTAGCTATTGGACCTATATGGTTTGAGGATGAATTTGGTAAGTTAATTTCTTATATAATGTTAGGCGGAATATTAGAAGTTCAACCTACTGTTTCTACAATACTTGGTGATTCTGTTATTAGAGCAGAAAATTTAGATGAAGCTGCAGCTATTGAAGCAAAGAATAATAGCGAAAGAGTTTTTTCTCAGAAAAAAGATAATATAGATTATGCTAAGGTTAAGAGTGAGCTAGCTATTGCTGCTGCACAATTGAGATTGATAAGGAAGCTGAGAGGTAGAAAATAGTTTTGTTTGAGGATTTATTATTTTTTTTTTTACATGGATGTACATTTTTATATTTATTTTATAGTGATGTTGTTTTTTTTAAAATTTTGTTTATTTTTGAAAGATTTTTATGCTTGAAGCTTTGACATTAAAATTAAGTAAGATATTGTTAAATATATCTGGTAAATATAAATTAAGTGATTCGAATCTTAAAGATGTTTTAAAAGATGTTAGGAAATCGCTGATTGAAGCTGATGTATCTTGGGAAGTTGTTAAGTTTTTTATAAATAATGTAAAAGATAAAGCAATTGGAATGGAAGTCATTAACAAGATTTCTCCAAGTAATATTTTTATTAAGATAGTTTATGATGAATTAATAAATCTTCTTATTAAAAAAGATCCTGTGGAATTTATTAGTAATAGTTATTCTGTAGTTAAACCTGCTGTAATTTTGTTAATTGGATTACAGGGAGTTGGTAAAACAACAACAGTTGTAAAGTTAGCTAGATGGATTAAACTTTCTATGAAAAAGTCAGTATCTGTTGTTAGTTGTGATATTTACAGACCAGCTGCCATTGAGCAGCTTAGATTTTTGTCTAATCAAAATGATATTGATTGTTATAGTGAATCTGGATCTGATAATTTATTGAGTATTATAAGTGGTGCAGTTAATTATTTTAAGTATAAAGATTTTTTATTAGTTGATACTGCTGGTAGGTTACATATTGACGATTTTATGATGAATGAAATTAATAATATAAGTAATGTTGTTTGTCCTACAGAAATATTGTTGGTTGTAGATAGTATGTCTGGACAGGATGCTTTAAAAAGTGCTAGAATGTTTAATGAGGTTGTTCCAATATCAGGTTTTATAGTAACAAAAATGGATAGTGATACTAGGGGTGGTGTGATTTTATCATTAAGCCATATTATGAAAAAACCTATAATATTTTTAGGAGTTGGAGAGAAAGTTGATGCATTTGAATATTTTTATCCTGAGAGACTTGTATCACGAATTTTAGGTATGGGGGATTTGACTGGGTTATTAGAAGATGTTACTAAGAATTTAGATGAAAATAAAATTAAAGAATTTAATAAAAGAGTGGGTGAAAAAAGTGATTTAGATTTGAATGATTTTAGAGATCAGCTTTTACAGATGTTAAAGTTAGGTGGTTTGAAGGTTTTAGTAGATAAAATACCAGGTATGGCTGCTGTTTCGACTACTATAAAAGATAAAATTAGTGATAAAGATTTCTTGAAGATGATTTCTATAATGAGTTCTATGACTATTAAAGAACGGAGGTTTCCTTTGTTGATAAATGGTTCGAGAAAGAGGCGTATTGCAAATGGTTCAGGAACTGATGTACAGTCAATTAATCGTTTGTTAAAGCAGTTTTTTATTATGCAAAAAATGTGGAGAAAACATTCAAATAAATCAAGTGTGATTGATTTGTTAAAAAATAAGTTATCATTTTTTAATAATGTCTAGTATTTTTTTAGTTGAGAAATATGATATTATTTTTTTATAATTTTTGGTGTAAAATGTTTATTTTAGTTTTGAGTATGTTATGAAATTTAATTGCCATTTAGTGAAATTTTTTGTTTCTATTTTAATAATGGGAGAAATAGTGTTTAATTGTTTTAAATCATTTTTGAGGAATATATTGATAATATCAATTTTTTCTTTTTCAATAAGCTTATTTGCTTATGATGAAGATAAAGAGTTTTTCTTTATTCCTAAAGGATATGTTCAATTTGATCACATTTTTTGGAAGGGTGATAAAAGTGATGATTTTTTATCAGGTGCTTTATTAAAAAGTACTGATTTATTTGTTAAAGGGCATTTAAGTAATAGTTCCCTGAATTATTTTGTGCATTTTAATTTTTTGAATACATCTTTAAAAAGTAATTTATCGCAGGCTTATGTGCAATATTCTACAGATGTTTGGTCGTTTAAGATTGGGCAAATCATTATTCCATTTGGATTGGAAAAAATAACAGATCCGTGCAATAGAGTATTTATGGAGTGTTCTTTGTTAAAAGGTGTTTTAGAAGATAAGTATTTTGGATTAAATGGGGAATATCGTTCTGATTTTTACGTATTATCAGCATCAATAGTTGTCCCTGATTTGGGAGATAGTTTTTCTAGAGCACAAGATAATAAGTATTCATTTTTGTTTAGGGGATATATAAATCCCATAAGAAACATAAATGCTATTTTACATTTAGGCTTTAATTATAGGTTGATAAAGAAACATATTGAAGAGATTAGTCCGCCATCTGTTGTTTCTTTTAGAGATGCTCCTTCTTTTAATTCTGTTAATTCTTTGTTAAATTCACATTCATCTGTTTTGCCTAGACATTATACGTTAGGAGTAGAGCTTGCTGGTGTTTTAGGCCCGTTATTTTTACAATCTGAATATGTTAGAATTAAAGCTTCTTGGAGAGATTATGAAAAGGAAACTTATTATAGTTGGTATATGCAGGTTTCTTGTATTTTGACTGGTGAACATCATTTGTATGATAGAGTGTCTGGATCTTTTTTAGATCCAAATCCACAATCTTCGTTTGGAGCATTTGAAATTTCTGTTAGATATAGCTATGTTAATTTATTAAATGAGTGTTCTTTATTAAGAGGGGTTAGCAATTATGATGGAGAAAAAGATGCTTTTGTATTTGGCATAAATTGGATATTTAATAAAAGTTTAAAAATGCAGATAAATTATGCTTATGAAGATTTTAAGTACAGAGTATCTGAGTCTGATAATAGGAAGGTTTCTGGTATTGGCTTGAGAATCCAATTTTTATTTTAATTTATTATAACACTAAATTAATTTATTATTTTATGGTTGATATGTTTTTAGTTTTTCGTTTATTTATAATCTAAGGTATATTTGTGATTTTTTTTGTGAAAGTTAATAAAATAGTTTATTATCATGTTTTAATTTTTGTATTTTTATTAGTAAGTTCTTTGTATTGTATAGCAGAGCCTGATATTGTTAATAGGTGCGTTACTTGTCATACTATTACAGGTAACAGCTCGGTTGCTATGTGGCCTAAAATAGCAGAGCAACATTCTGATTATATGTTTAAACAGCTGATTGAATTTAAAAAGGGGAAAAATGGAGATAGGTTCGATCCAACAATGTTCGGTATGTTACAGGGTATAAACGAAGCTGATTTGTACGTTTTATCAGAGTATTTTTCTAAACAGGTAGTTTCTAAAAGTATAATTAAAGTAAGTAAAGAAGAATATACGTATGGAAAAAATATTTATTTGTTTGGAGATAGAGATAATAAAGTTGTAGGATGTGTTGGTTGTCATGGCTTAGATGGTACTGGAAATAAATTAGCAAAATATCCTTCATTAAAGTGGCAGCATAAAGATTATATAGTTATTCAATTGAAAAAATTTAAATCAGGAGAAAGATCTAATGATTTGAATGGTATAATGAGGGATGTAACAGCAGATATGACAGATGAACAAATACAAGCAGTTGCATCTTATTTGTCTGTAGTTGAGTAATTTTTATTTTAATAAGATGTGGTTAAGGTTTTTGTTTTTGGGTTTTTAACTTTTATATTTTTAATTTATAATATAGTATCTAGTGTTTGTTTTGATGTGGCTATTATATATTGATTTTTATGTATTTTTAAAGTAAGCTTACTGGAAATTTTATTTGAAGGAATAGGAGAAAAATGTATGAGTTATAATCTTAGTGATTGGCATCCAGAAGATAATGAATATTGGAGTAAGAAAGCAAAATTTATAGCTAATAGAAATTTGTTTTCTTCTATACCATGTTTATTATTGGCTTTTTCTGTTTGGTTTATTTGGTCTGCTGTTGTTGTTAAATTGAATAGTATAGGATTTAATTTTACAACCGAACAATTATTTAGGTTGACAGCTATGCCTGGAATAACTGGTGCTACGTTGAGGATTTTTTATTCTTTTTGTGTACCCATATTTGGTGGTAGAAATTGGACAGTTTTTAGCACAGCTACTTTATTGATTCCAGCTATAGGAATTGGAATTGCTGTTCAAGATACTAATACTAGTTATAATACTATGATTGTTTTAGCTATTTTATGTGGATTTGGTGGTGGTAATTTTTCTTCATCGATGTCTAATATAAGCTTCTTTTTTCCAAAAAGGTTTCAGGGAACTGCTTTGGGGCTTAATGCTGGGTTGGGTAATTTAGGTGTTAGCACTTTACAGTTTGTAGTTCCTGTTGTTATCTATTTTGGTTTTTTTGAGTTTATTACAGGCTGTCCTCAGGAGTTTATTGTAAATGGTAAAATAGAAAGAATTTGGTTGCAGAATGCTGCGTATTTTTGGGTTATTCCTGTAGTGTTAGCTACTATATCTGCTTTTATATTTATGGATAATTTGCCAACAGCTAAAGCATCATTAAAAGAACAGATGGTAATATTTAAAAGAAAACATATGTATATAGTAACGTGGTTGTATGTTATGTCTTTTGGATCTTTTATAGGTTACTCTGCTGCATTTCCATTATTAATTAAGACTCAGTTTCCAGATGTGAATCCTTTGCGTTATGCGTTTTTAGGTCCCATGGTTGGGGCATTAATAAGACCTGTCGGAGGGTGGATTTCAGATAAAGTAAAGAGTGGTGCATTGATTACATTTGTAGATCTTTTTGTAATGATATTTGCTGTATTGGGAGTAATATATTTTATATCACCTGGTTCCAAAAGTTTTTATGGATTTTTTTTAATGTTTATTTTGTTATTTACAACTACTGGAGTTGCTAATGGATCTGTTTTCCAGATGATTCCTATGATTTTTCCTCCGAAAGAGTCTGCTGTTGTATTAGGTTTTTCAGCAGCTATAGCAGCATATGGTGCATTTTTAATACCTCAATCTTTTGGCACATCTATAAAATTGACAGGTGGTCCTGAGTTTGCGTTGTATTGCTTTGAAATTTATTATGTTACTTGTTTGATTATAACTTGGTGGTATTATTTAAGAGCAAATGCTGAGGTTAAGTGCTGAGGTATAGGTCTCAATTTGTTTTTAAAGTTTTTTATTGTTTTTAGAATTTATTAAGGAAGAAAATATGAGTCATGTTTTTTCACGACTTGGTTTTTTAAAAAAAGTTGTAAATACTTTTTCTAATAATCATGGTATAACTACTGTAGAAGATAGAGATTGGGAAGAAGCTTATAGAAAAAGATGGCAACATGATAAAATAGTAAGATCTACTCATGGTGTTAATTGTACAGGTTCTTGTAGTTGGAAAATTTATGTTAAAAATGGAATTATAACTTGGGAAACTCAACAGACTGATTATCCAAGGACTAGAAGTGGGATGCCTAATCATGAGCCTAGAGGTTGTCAAAGGGGAGCAAGTTATTCTTGGTATATATATAGTTCAGCTAGGTTAAAATATCCATTAGTTAGACGGTGTTTATTAGAGTTATGGAGGGAATCAAAATCTAAATATGTTAATCCGGTAGATGCATGGGAAGATATACAATTAGACAATGAAAAAACTTTATTATATAAAACGAATAGAGGCATGGGTGGTTTTGTAAGATCTACTTGGGATGAAGTTAATGAAATTATTGCTTCTGCTAATATATATACCATAAAAAAATACGGACCAGATAGAGTTATAGGGTTTTCTCCTATTCCAGCTATGTCAATGGTGTCATATGCAGCTGGAAGTAGATATATATCTTTAATAGGTGGAGCTTGTTTAAGCTTTTATGATTGGTATTGCGATTTACCTCCAAGTTCTCCGCAAACCTGGGGAGAGCAGACGGATGTTCCTGAAAGTGCTGATTGGTATAATTCTTATTTCATAATATTATGGGGATCAAATGTACCTCAAACCAGAACACCAGATGCACACTTTTTTACTGAAGTTCAGTATAAAGGTGCAAAAACAGTTTGTATTACTTCTGATTATAGTGAAGCTTCTAAATTGTGTGATTTGTGGTTAGCTCCGAAACCTGGTACAGATTCTGCGTTGTCTATGGCAATGGGACATGTTATATTAAAAGAATTTTATTTAACTGATACTAGTAAAAGTAAGTATTTTTATGATTATGCATGTCAATATACTGATATGACATTATTGGTTGTTATAGATAAAAGTGATGATATGTATCTTCCAGGTAGATTTTTAAGAAATTCTGATTTGGTTAAATCCCCTGATTTAAAAGATAATTCTGATTGGAAAACTGTTGTTTTTAATGAGAAAACAAACACTTTTGCTGTTCCAAATGGATCTATTGGATCTAGATGGGATAAGAGTGGTTTATGGAATTTGAAATTAAAAGATATTAAAGATGGAAGTGACATAGTACCTGTAATGTCATTTGTGAATATTAGTGATGCTATTTTGCAAATTGCATTTCCTTATTATGCAAGTTCCACTTATATTCATAGTTATTATAAGAGTACTATACATGATAGTGTTTTATTGAGAAATGTACCTGTTAAGGAATTGAAATCTGGTAAGAAATCTATTTTTGTTGCTACGGTATTTGATTTATTGGTTGCTAATTATGGGATAAATAGAGGATTAGGTGGTTTAAATGTTGCTTCATCTTATGATGATAATATTCCTTATACTCCTCATTGGCAAGAAGAAATTACTGGTGTTAAGAAAGATGATGTTATAAGTGTTGCTAGACAGTTTGCAATAACAGCAGACAAGACTTCTGGAAAAAGTATGATTATTGTTGGAGCTGGTATGAATCATTGGTATCATATGGATATGAATTATAGAGGTATAATTAACATGCTGATGATGTGTGGATGTGTAGGTCAGAGTGGTGGTGGATGGGCACATTATGTTGGACAGGAAAAATTAAGGCCTTTAGCTGGATGGTTACCGTTGGCTTTTTCTTTAGATTGGAAGAGACCTCCAAGATTGATGAATGGTACATCTTTTTTCTATAATCATACATCTCAATGGAAGTATGAAAAAGTAAAACTTAATGAGATTTTATCACCTGTTTCTGTTAATAAAAGTAAATGGAATGGCTATGGCATTATAGATTGTAATGTTATGGCAGAACGTATGGGATGGTTACCTTCAGCACCACAATTAAGCGATAATCCTATTGCTATAGCGCAAGATGCAGAAAGAAATGGTAAAGATATAGTTGCTTATGTTGTTGATTTGTTAAAAAATAAAAAATTGACTATGGCTTGTGAAGATCCTGATAATTATAAGAATTTTCCTAGAAATATGTTTATTTGGAGATCTAATTTGTTAGGTGCTAGTGGAAAAGGCCATGAATATTTTTTGAAGTATTTATTAGGCACACAGAATGCTGTTTCAGGTAAGGATATAGGTTGTTCTGGAGATGTTAAACCTAAAGAGGTTGTTTGGAGAGATAACGTAAGTGAAGGTAAATTGGATTTATTGGTTACATTAGATTTTAGAATATCAACTACGTGTTTATATTCTGATATAGTATTACCTACTGCTTCTTGGTACGAAAAAGATGATTTAAATACTTCTGATATGCATCCATTTATACATCCGTTATCAGCTGCAATTGATCCTGTTTGGGAGACTAGAAGTGATTGGGAAATTTATAAGAGTATAGCCAAAAAATTTACTGATATTGTTGTAGATAATAATTGTTTTGAAGATATAGTTAAAGATGTGGTTTTGGTGCCGTTATTACATGATTCTCCTGGTGAATTAGGACAACCTATAGATGTTTTGGATTGGAAACGTGGAGAAGTTGATTTAATTCCAGGTAAGACTATGCCTAATATTGTTGTGGTAGAAAGAAATTATAGGTCAATATATTTTCAATATACATCTTTTGGTCCTATATTAAGAAAATTAGGCAATTCTTGTAAAGGTATAACTTGGGATACAAATAAGGAAATAGATATTATAGGTAGAATAAATGGACTAGTTGATAGTATTTTTAGTTCAGATAAGCTGCCGAAGTTGGATACAGCTATCAATGCTGCTGAGCTTATATTAACTCTTGCTCCTGAGACTAATGGAGATGTTGCCTTGAAAGCTTGGGAATCTTTAAGTAAATCTACAGGTTTAAGTCATAAGCATTTAGTTGAGGAAAGATCTGCTGAAAAGATTAGATTTAGAGATATCCAAGCTCAGCCGCGTAAGATATTGACTTCTCCAATTTGGAGTGGAATAGAATCTGAGACTGTTTCTTATAATTCTGGGTATACTAATGTTCATGAGTATATTCCGTGGAGAACTATATCTGGAAGACAGCAATATTATCAAGATCATACTTGGATGAGAGATTTTGGTGAAGCTTTGTGTGTTTATAGGCCTCCTATTGATACTAAGACTACGGATTTATTATTAACTAGTGATATTTACGATAATGGTAATAAAAAAATTGCGTTAAATTTTATTACTCCACATCAAAAATGGGGTATTCATAGTACATATTCTGATAATTTATTGATGTTGACTTTAAATAGAGGTGGTCCTGTAATTTGGATTAGTGAGATTGATGCTAAGAAAATAAGTGTTATCGATAATGATTGGATAGAAGCATATAATATTAATGGTTCTATAACGGCTAGAGCTGTTGTAAGCCAAAGAGTGCCAGAAGGTATGAGTTTAATGTATCATGCTCAAGAAAGAATTGTTAATGTTCCATTATCTGAAGTAACTGGTCGTAGAGGAGGATTGCATAATTCTGTTACTAGGGTTACTCTTAAGCCTACACATATGATAGGTGGATATGCTCAGCAAGCATGGGGATTTAATTATTATGGTACAGTTGGATCAAATCGAGATGAATTTATAGTTGTACGTAAAATAGCAAATGTTATTTGGGGATGCGAGGATAACAATGTTGCTAATAATGATGGAGGCAAATAATGAAGATTCGTGCTCAAATAGGTATGGTTTTAAATTTAGATAAATGTATAGGTTGTCATACATGTTCTGTAACTTGTAAAAATGTTTGGACTTCTAGAAGAGGTGTTGAGTATGCTTGGTTTAATAATGTAGAAAGTAAACCAGGAGTTGGTTATCCTAATAATTGGGAATCTCAAGAAAAATGGAATGGTGGATGGAAAATTAATGATAATGGGCAGTTGGAACCGAATATTGGTGGAAAGTTTAATGTATTATTAAAGATTTTTTCAAATTCAGATTTGCCATCTATAGATGATTATTATGAACCATTTACTTTTAATTATAGTTATTTACAAAATGCAGATGTTTCTAAAACTCCTCCATGTGCAAGGCCTGTTTCTGTTATTACAGGAGAGTATCTTGATAAGATTAAATCTGGTCCAAATTGGGAAGAAATATTGGGAGGAGAATTTGAAAAAAGAGGCAAAGACAAGAATTTTGATGGGATAGAAAAAGAAATGTATGGAGAATTTCAAAATACATTTATGGTTTATTTACCTCGCCTTTGTGAACATTGTTTGAATCCAGCATGTGTAGCATCTTGCCCGTCTGGAGCTATATATAAAAGGGAAGAGGATGGTATAGTTTTAATAGATCAAAATAGATGCCGTGGATGGAGAATGTGTGTTAGTGCATGTCCGTATAAAAAGATTTATTATAATTGGAATTCTGGTAAATCTGAAAAATGTATATTTTGCTATCCTAGAATTGAATCAGGTATGACTACTATATGTGCAGAAACATGTGTAGGTAGAATTCGTTATCTTGGCGTGATGTTATATGATGCTGATAGAATAAGTTCTGCTGCTTTGGTAAGAGATCCATCTGATTTATATGAGTCTCAGTTGAGTTTATTTTTAGATCCAAATGATGGTAATATTGAAAAAGAGGCTTTAAGACAAGGTATATCTGAGCATTGGATTAATTCTGCAAAAAAATCACCAGTTTACAAGATGGCTGTTGACTGGAAGGTAGCCTTACCTTTACATCCTGAATATAGAACTTTACCTATGGTATGGTATATACCTCCGTTAAGTCCTATACAAAGCGCTATTGATTCTGGTAAGTTAACTGTTAATGGTATATTGCCAGATGTAAGTTCTTTAAGGATTCCTGTAAAGTATTTAGCAAATATGCTAACAGGAGGTAATGAAAGGGCAGTTGTTGTTGCTTTAGAAAGGATGTTAGCAATGAGAGCTTATATGAGGGATAAGTTAATGAATAATGTAGTAAATTCTAAAGTGTTAGATGGTGTTAATTTGAGCGATTTTCAAGTAAATGAAATGTATAGTTATATGGCTATAGGAAATTATGAAGATAGATTTGTAATACCTACAGCAAGAACGGATTATATGAGTGATCCTTTCGCTATGAGAAGTGGTTGTGGTTTTAATACTGGAAGTGCAGCTTCTGAACATATGAATACTTCTAAATATGGTAGTGATAAAAATTTATTTGGTGGTGTATAAGTTTGATTAAAGTTAAGACGTATAAGATTTTTTCAACTTTATTGTCATATCCTAGCAATGAGTTTAAAGAATGTATAAGTTCAATTATTCCTATTTTAAAGGAAGAGAATTTGTTATCTGAAGATTGTATAGATAAATTGGCTGTTTTTATCGATTATATAAATTGCTCCAATTTGTTAGATCTTCAGGAAAATTACGTTTCTATTTTTGACAGACAGAAACGTTTTTCTTTATATTTATTTGAGCATATACATGGTGATGCAAGGGAACGTGGTATGGCAATGGTTGATTTAAAAAATTTATACAAAGCGTCTGATTTTGATATAGACTCAAATATTGAGTTACCTGATTACATACCAGTTTTTTTAGAATATTTATCGTTAATGCCAAAAGAGAAATCTTCGATATTGCTAGGAGAGATTATTAATATTATAGCTGTAATTGGTAGGAGATTACAGCTGTTTAATAGTTTGTATTACATAATTTTTGATTTATTAGAGTATTTATCTAATTTTAAATCTGATAAAAAAATAATTGATGGTGTTATTCTTGATAGATTAAATGATAAAATTGATTGTTCTAAAGTAGATGAAGAATGGGAAGAGCCTAAGGTTTTTTGAGTTGTTTATTTTATTATAGTTATTTTAAGGGCTTTTATATGACGATTTTTTTAAATAATGTTTTGTTTTCATATTATCCATATGTAGCAATTACCGTGTTTTTTGTTGGATCCATATTGAGGTATGAGAAAGATCAGTATGGTTGGAAATCTGGATCTAGTCAGATTTTAAGGAAGGATTTATTATTTTGGGGTAGTAATTTATTTCATTTTGGTGTGATTTTTATTTTATTTGGGCATTTTTTTGGTTTAATGACGCCAGAATTTGTGTATCGTATTTTTTTAAAGCCAGAGCAAAAACAGATTTTAGCTATGGTTAGTGGTGGAATAGCTGGTGTTTTTTGTTTTATTGGCATGACCATATTAGTTTATAGAAGATTATCTGATTCTCGTGTTAGAGTTACTAGTAGCGTATCTGATATATTTATTTTATTTTTTTTATATATACAGTTGATATTGGGGTTGATGTCAATATATATTTCATATCAACATATTAATGATGCTAGTATTATGATAGCATTAGCTAGTTGGGTTCAAGGTATAGTGACGTTTAATCCTGATGTTGCGAGTTATGTATTAAATGTACATTGGATTTTTAAAGTACATTTATTCCTTGGAATGACTATGTTTTTAGTTTTTCCTTTTACGAGATTAGTGCATGTTTTTAGTTTTCCATATTTGTATTTTTTTAGAACAGGCTATCAGTTAGTAAGAAAGTTGAAATAGAAAGTTAAAATAGAATATTATTTATAAATAATTTAGGTAGGTTTTTTAATGAATGATGGGAATGGTAGAGTTTTTAGTTTGAAAGATTATGCTACTAAAAATGATATGTTATCTGCATTAGTATTAAGTACGGTTGCTTTTACAGTATGCTTTGCTGTATGGACTATTTTTTCAATTATAGGTATAAGAATAAAGCATGAAATAGGTTTGAATAACACACAGTTTGGTACTTTAATAGCTACACCTATTTTAACAGGTTCGCTAACTAGATTGTTTTTAGGGATATGGACAGATCAATATGGTGGTAGAATAGTTTTTACTATTTTAATGTTAGCAGCTTCTGTTGCTACATGGATTTTAACTTATGCTTCAACTTATCATCAATACTTGTTGGCTGCTTTAGGTGTAGGGCTAGCTGGTGGAAGTTTTGCTGTAGGTATAGCATATGTTTCTAGATGGTATCCTGAAGAAAAACAAGGAACTGTTTTAGGAATATTCGGTGTAGGTAATTTTGGAGCTGCAGTTACTAATTTTGGAGCTCCACATATATTGCAGCCATATGGATGGCATGCTGTGGCTAAGGTTTATTCTATAGTGTTAGCTTTAACAGCTATTTTATTTTTTTTATTAACAAAGACAGATCCAAGCTTACAACATCGCAATAAATTTAATATAAAATATGAATCTGCGACTAAACAAATGGAGCCACTTCTTAATATTCAAGTGTGGAGATTTTCATTGTATTATTTTTTTGTTTTTGGAGCTTTTGTAGCGTTGGCTTTATGGTTGCCTAGATATTATATAGGTGTTTATGGTTTAGATATAAAGACAGCTGGGATGTTAACTGCTGTTTATTCCTTTCCTGGAGGTATATTCAGAGCTTTAGGTGGATGGCTTTCTGATAAATTTGGCGCTAGAAAAGTCATGTATTTTACGTTTATAATTAGTATGGGGTGTTTATTTTTAATGTCTTATCCTGCTACTAATTATATAATACAAGGGGTATCTGGGGATATTAGTTTTAGCTTAAGAATAACGTTAATTCCTTTTGTTATTTTAACATTTATATTAGGTTTTTTTATGTCTTTAGGGAAAGCTGCTGTTTATAAGCATATTCCAGTTTATTATCCAGGGAATGTAGGAGCTGTAGGTGGTATGGTTGGATTAATAGGTGGCCTTGGTGGTTTTTGTTTGCCTATTACATTTGGTTATATGAATGACCATATAGGTGTTTGGACTAGTTGCTTTATGGTATTATTTTTGATAACTTTTGTATCATTGATTTGGATGCATTTTTCTATAGTTTCTATGGAAAAATCTAAATTGTAGAAATAATAATTTTTTGTTTTTAGGTAATTTTTAAGTAATGTTTAACGTTTTGAAAGATGAATATAGTAGATGTTTTAATTATTTAAGATTATCTGTAACAGATTTGTGTAATTTTAGTTGTAAATATTGCTTGCCTGATAATGTATATTTAAAATCCAAAGATTATTTGTCTTTGAATGAAATATATAATTTGGTATATGCTTTTTCAGAGTTAGGTGTAAAAAAAATTAGATTAACAGGTGGAGAACCGACGATAAGAAGTGATTTTATTGATATAGGTAAGTCTATACTGTCTATTCCTGGTATTGAATCAGTAGTTTTTACTACTAATGGTTATAAGTTATATAAGATTATTGATTCTGTGAAGAATGTTGGATTTAGTGGTGTAAATGTTAGTTTAGATACACTTAATTGTAAGAAATTTTTTTTAATAACAGGTAAAAATTGTTTTAATAAGGTTTTAGAAGGCATATACCGTTCAATAGAAATTGGTTTATCTACAAAAATAAATGTTGTGTTATCAAAGTTTTTTACTATTGAAGATTTTGAGGATTTTTATTCATTTTTAAAATATAAAAATGTAGTTGTAAGATTTATAGAACAAATGGAAACTGGTTTTTTGCATAAGCGTAACGGAAGTAATATTACGTCTTTTTTCCTTATGAGTTTTTTAGATAAGAATGGATGGATTAAATTGGAAAAAGGCGATAACAGTGATGGACCTGCTGTTGTTTTTTATAATTCTAATTATCTTGGAAAAATTGGAATAATTAATCCTTATTCTAGTACGTTTTGTTTTTCTTGCAATAGATTGAGAGTGTCTTCTATTGGAAACTTATACTTATGTTTATTTGGAGATAGATGTTATTCTTTAAGAAAATTTTTAGATAGTTTTGAAAGTAGATGTAATTTAAAACAATTTATATTAGATAAAGTTAAAGTGAAGAATAGCTCTCATTTTTTGAATTATGGCAAGCCAGGTATTATAAAGAGTTTTGCGTCTATTGGTGGTTAATTATTATTAAAATTTTGTTATGAAACATATTAATGAAAATGATGTTTTTAAGAAAGTTTCTTCTTATAGAATGATAGATATTAGTTTAAAACCTAGTACTTATAGGAGAGCTTGTGTTATAGGTTCTATTTATTTAGGAAAAAAAGTTTATAATTTAGTAAAGGAAAAAAAAATTCCAAAGGGAGATCCTCTATTATTGGCTGAAATAGCTGGTATAAATGCAGCTAAAAATACAAGCAATTTTATTTTGTTATGTCATCAAATAAATATAGAAAACGTTTTCGTAAATGTTGTTTTAGATGATCTGAATTATACAATTACTTTATATTGTATTGTTTTTGCAAATGCTAAAACAGGAGTAGAAATGGAAGCTATGTCAGGTGTTAGTGTAGGGCTTATGACTATATACGATTTAACAAAGAAGTTTGATCCTTTTATTTGTATAAATAGTATTAAGTTATTGTTTAAAGATGGTGGAGAGAATGGTTTAGTTCTTGGTGATTTAGAGAATGTTCCTGATCATTTGAAGAGATTTTTTTTCGATTTAAATGTTGTATATAGTAACATTTCAGTTGTTTTGATTACTATTAGTGATAGAGCCAGCTCTGGAGAATATGATGATATATCTGGAAAAATTCTTCTTGATTTTTTTAGGTTTAATAAAGCTGAGGTAATAGATTCTTTGATTATAGCTGATGATAAAGAAAGAATAGTAGATGCATTTAAGTATTATATAGATAAATATTCTCCCAATTTAATATTGACAAGCGGTGGAACAGGTTTATCAAGTAGGGATTTTACTAGCGAGGCTATATTAAGTTTTTGTAAGAAAATTATTCCTGGGATAGGAGAGTTATTAAGATTAAGTGGTAATAAACATACGAAGTCTTCGTGGTTAAGTTGTTCTGTTGCTGGAGTGTATGAGAAAACTTTGATTGTTTCTTTACCTGGTAAACCATCTGCTGTTTCTGAAGGGCTTTATGTTTTAAAAGATTTATTGCTACATGCGGTTAACGTTATTAATAAATAATAGTCTTTATGATAAGTTATTTTAAGGCCATTTCTATTATTTTAGATGTTTCTAGAAAATTTTTCTATAGTCGCAGTGAAGACTTAATTGATACTTTAAATTCTAGTAATAACATTTCTTTAAATAATATTTTTTGTAACAGTAGTGTTCCTGATTTTAATAGTGCGGCTATGGATGGTTTTGCCTTACAGAGTAAGAGTACAGTTACATTAAATTGTGATAATTTAAAGAAATTTACTGTTGTAGATTATCTTAAAGCAGGGTCTTTTGTTGATTTTAAGTTATTAAACAATAATTCTATTATTGAGATAATGACTGGTGCTAGATTGCCTGATGTATTTGATGCTGTGGTTAAATATGAAGATGTTAAAGTAAAACATAAAGATGTTTTTTTAAGTAAAAAGATAGATTCAGGAGAAAATGTAAGGTATGTAGGAGAAGATTATAAATATGGAGACGTTATTATAGAAAAGGGTGAAGTAATTAATCTTTCTCATATAATGTCTTTGTCGTCTTCAGGTGTAAAGCTTATTAAGGTTTTGAAAAAATTTAAAATTTATTTAATATGTACTGGAGATGAAATCTTAGATTATTTTTCATCTATAACTTTGAAGGATAATTGTTTTATTTATAATTCTAGTTTACCATATTTAGAAAACATTTTTAGATTATTAGGATTTGATGTCGTGTATTTAGGTATAGTTAAAGATAATACTGAAGCTTTTTTAAGTCTTATTGATTTTGCTGTTAGCGATAGTAAAGCATCTTTAATTTTAACTACAGGAGCTGTATCGAAAGGTAAAGCTGATTTTATATTAGAGTCTTTAAAAAAGATAAAAGCTAAAGTATTATTTCATGGTGTCAACATTAAGCCTGGGAAGCCTATTTTGTTTGCTAGTATAAATTCCAATAGTTATTTTTTTGGATTACCAGGTAATCCTATATCAACAGTTATTGGATTTAGGTTCTTTGTTTATCCATTTTTAAGGAGCTTTTTTGGATTGCCATTTGAGAAATCTTTAAAAGCTACATTGGTTAATAGTTATTTTAATAGAGGAAAATACGAAGTTTTTTTAAAGGCAGTTATTGTTTTAAATAAGAATATTTTAGAGGTATCTATTATTGATGAACAGGAATCTTTTAAAATTAGTGGGTTAGTGGAATGCAATTGTTTTGTTTTTTTAAAAGCTGGAAATTTATATACTAAAGGTGATTTATTGGATGTTTATGCTTTTGATAATTTTTTTTTTAATGGGTTTTTATGTTAAATATTAGATTAAGATTTTTTGGTGTTTTTAGTGATTATTTTAAGATTGATTTATCAATAAATTTAAATAATGGTGCCAATTTAAATGATTTAAGGAATTTAATTAGTTTTGAAATGCAAGCTAGAAATTTAGATTTTAATTTTACAAGTTTGCTTAAGAGTTCTGTATTTTCTAATGAAGATGAAATTTTAGCTGATAGTTATTTACTTAAATCTGAAGATGTTATTTATTTATTACCACCTGTTTCCGGGGGTTGATATGTATGTTACAGATAATGTTTTTATAAGTATATCAAAAAACAAAATTAGATTTGATGATTTTTCGGTTTTTTCTATTAGAAGTGATTTTGGAGCTGTAGTTTCTTTTTTAGGTCTTGTAAGGAATTTGAATGAAGGTAGAGAAGTTTTGGAAATTGATTATGTTGTTTTTGATAAGCTTGTATATTCTATATTAATTAAAAAATGCGAAGATATAGTTTTAAAAAACAGTAAGTCTAGGATTTTTATACAATTTTGCAGTGGAAAATTATCGTTAAGAAATATTAATTTATTTATAGCAGTGAGCACAATAAATAGAAAAATGGCGTTTTTGCTTTGTAGTGAATTACTTGATTTTATTAAGGTTAATGCTCCAATTTGGAAGAAAGAGTATTATTTAGATAGAAGTTACAAGTGGTTAAATAGCTAAGCTTTTGTATTTAGGATTTACTAAATAAATGTTAAATAAAATTTTACCTATTGTGTTAGCTGGTGGTAAATCATCTAGAATGGGAAGAGACAAGAGATTTGTTAGTTTTAATGATACTTGTTTTTTGGATAATACTATAAATATTTTATATAAAGTTGGATTTAGTAATGTTTTAGTTAGTGGTTTATGTATTAATTATAATAGTGTTATAGATGAATTCTTATCTATTGGTCCATCTAGCGCTTTTTATAAGTTTTTATCAAGTGGAGATTATGTTTATTATGATCACTTGTTATTTATTCCTATAGATATGCCATTTTTACATGAGTGTTTTATTTTTAATATGTTTTTGAATATAAAAAAGAATACTACGGTTTATTATGATAATTTTAATTTTCCGCTGCTGTTATCCAAAGATTTTCTATCTAGAAAGATTTTTAGTGAGGTTGTCTTTTTTAATGAAAGTTCTAATAAATCTGTAAAGATTTTTTTGGATAATATTCTGGTTAGCAGGATTAGTTATGATGATGCTTTTGTTTTTGCAAATATTAATAATGTTTTTGATTTGTATTTTTTTGGGATTATTTAGGAGAGAAAGGGATTTGAACCCTTGATACTTTTTATAGTATAGTGACTTTCGAGATCACCCCGTTAAACCAGACTCTGGCATCTCTCCAATATTTTTATTTTCAATTGTATGAAATAAAATTAATAATGTATAATAAATATTATATTTTTATTTTAGGAGTTTAATAAATTTGGTTGTTATTGGGTTTGATTTTGGTATCAAATATATAGGGGTTGCTGTTGGTCAATTTATCACGAAGACAGCTGTGCCAGTGGCTTCTATTTTTGTAAAAAATAATTTAATTGACTGGAATGTCATTGCTAGTTTTATATATAATTGGGAGCCGGATTGTCTTGTAGTTGGATATCCTTTAGGATTCGAACGTAAGAATGTATTTTTTTGTAATAAGCTTGAAATATTTATTAATAATTTGAAGAATAAATATAGCATGCCTGTTTATATTATAGATGAGGAATTATCCACATGGGAGGCTAAGAAAACTTATACTTTTTTCGAGCGTAAATGTTCATTTGAGTATTATTCTAAATTGAATGCTACAGTTGCAGCTATTCTAGTAGAAAGATGGTTTTTAGGTAGCTCTTTTTAAAAATAATTTTTGTTTATTTTTTAGGAAAACCGATGTTTTTATGTATTAGTTTAATATTGTTTAGTGTATTGACTGCTGTTCTATTTGGATTATATTTTATATATACAATTATGATTTATCCTGCAGGAACAGCTAAGATGAATGAAATTGCATCTATTATACAGCTTTGTGCTAAAGCATATTTAAAGAGGCAATATAAAATTATATTTTTAGTAGGCATTTTTGTATCTATTATTATATTTTTATTTTTAGGAATATGGTATGTGTTTGGATTTTTAATAGGTGCTATTTTTTCTGCTTTGATCGGGTATATAGGCATGTTAGTTTCTGTATATGCAAATGTTAGGACTGCAAATGCAGCGCGATTAAGTGGGTTACATATGGCGTTGAATATTTCGTTTAGATCTGGCAGTGTAACAGGGTTATTTGTGGTTGGATTGGGATTATTTAGTGTTTCTGCATTTTATTTTTTTTTAATTTATTTAAATATTGATGAAAAAGTAATTATGAGTTCATTAATTGCGCTAGGATTAGGAGCTTCTTTTATATCTATTTTTGCTAGACTAGGTGGTGGTATTTTTACAAAAAGTGCTGATATTGGTGCAGATTTAGTAGGTAAAATAGAAATAGGAATTCCTGAAGATGATTCTAGGAATCCAGCTGTAATAGCTGATAATGTCGGAGATAATGTTGGTGATTGTGCAGGTATGGCTGCTGATTTATTTGAGACATATTGTGTAACAATTATAGCAACAATGGTATTAATAAATTCTTTGACTGGTGCATCATATGATAATATGATAATGATGTATCCTTTAGTTATAGGATCTGTATGTATTTTTTCAACTGTAATTGGGATGTTTTTTGTTACATTGAGTTCAAGAGGCATAATGTTTTCTTTGTATAAAGGATTGTTTGCTACTGCTATAGTTTCTAGTGTACTTATATTTTTTGTAACTAAGTTTACTTTAGGCTTTAGTAGTTTGCATTTTGGTTTAAGTGGATGTAAATTATATTATTGTGCGTTGATAGGAATATTTGTAACTATTGCTTTTGTTTTAATAACTGAGTACTATACATCTACGGCATTTAGTCCTGTGAGAAGTATAGCTAAAGTATCTTTATATGGTGACGCTAATAATGTAATTCAGGGGTTAGCTGTATCTATGGAAGCCACAGCGCTTCCTGTTGTTATTATGTGTGTTTCTATCTTAGTTTCATATTCTTTAGCAGGTATTGTAGGTATAGCTATATCTGCTACTAGTATGTTATCTTTGTCTGGAGTTATAGTAGCTTTAGATGCTTATGGTCCAGTTACTGATAATGCTGGAGGGATATCTGAGATGGCAAAATTAGATAGCAGTGTAAGAAATATAACTGATACTTTAGATTCAGTTGGTAATACAACCAAAGCTATAACAAAGGGCTATGCAATAGGTTCTGCTGGTTTAGCATCAGTTGTGCTTTTTATAACTTATACGGAAGATTTAAATTATTATTTTCCTAAGTTAAATTTAGTATTTTCTTTAAAAGATCCTTTTGTTGTTGTTGGATTATTTTTTGGTGGAATTATTCCATATTTATTTTCTTCTTATAGTATGAAAGCTGTATGTAGAGTAGCTAGTAAAGTTGTTTTTGAAGTTCGTAAGCAATTTAAGGAAGTTAAGGGCATTATTGAAGGTACAGTTAGACCTAATTATGAAAGTATTATAGATTTATTAACAATAGAAGCTATAAAGGAGATGATTGTTCCATCTTTGTTACCTGTGTTATTTCCAATTTTTCTTTATGTTAGTATTGGTCTATTTTTTGGTCAAAGTAATGCGTTTACTGCTCTTGGAGCAATGTTGTTAGGTACAATAACTACGGGAATATTTGTTGCAATATCTATGACTTCAGGTGGAGGGGCATGGGATAATGCTAAAAAATATATAGAGGATGGTAACTTTGGCGGAAGAGGATCTTTATCTCATAGAGCTGCTATTACAGGAGATATGGTTGGTGACCCATATAAAGATACAGCTGGTCCAGCTATAAATCCTTTAATAAAGATAGTTAATATAGTTTCTTTGCTTTTAGTTATATCTGTGGCATAGTTATATTTTTATGTTTGATAATAAAGTTATTTTATTTTTAATGGGGCCTACTTGTGTTGGTAAGTCATTTTTATCAATAGAGTTATTTCGTAGATGTTCAATTAATATTATAAATATGGATTCTAGTATGATTTATCGTTATATGAATATAGGTACTAGTAAACCAACTAATGATGAGTTAGCTTTATTTAAGCATTATTTAATTGATATAAAGGATCCAGTAGAATTTTATTCTGTTGGTGATTTTTGTAGAGATGCTGTTTCCATTATTAATATTTGTTTATTGGAAAAAAAAATACCATGTTTTGTTGGAGGAACGATGATGTATTCATGGTATCTTCAGCATGGTTTGTTTTCTATTCCAAAAGTAGATCCAGATATTAGGAATATTATGTCACATTTTTGTGATTTATATGGTTTGAGTTTTCTTTATGATAAGTTAAGGTTTGTAAATCCAGTTTTAGCAAAAAATATTGGATATAATGATAAACAAAGAGTTATAAGAGCGTTAGAGATGTCTTATTCTGTTTTGAATAATAAACATGATAATGATTATTTAAAATTAAATTACTTTGCTAATAATTGGAAGATTATAAATATTGGAATAGTGCCATTTAGTAAATTTGACTTGTGTGATAGGATAGAAAAACGTTTTGATTTAATGCTAAAATTAGGGTTTATTGATGAGGTTAGAAATTTATATAATAGAGGTGATTTAAATTCTAAGATGTCATCTGTTAGGTCTATTGGATATAAGCAAATTTGGAATTATTTAGAGAATAAAATTTCATTTTCTGATTTGAGGAATCAGTCTATAAAAGATACTATATGTTTAGTTAAAAGGCAATTAACATGGTTAAAAAAATGGAAGAATAAAATATATTATATTTTTGATAATGATTCTAATATTATAAATACAATAATGAAATTGTTAACTAGATAATTATTATAATTAATTATTAATTTGTAATTTATATAAGTCTTGTGTGAGAAAATTTAAAATTTTATTTCTTGGGTTTCAATTTTATTGGTTATTTTTTTATTTAAGTTTTTTTTGTAACTATCTTTGATTTTGTGTGTATGTTATAGTATGTATAAATTATTGTTTGGTGATGTTTAGCATTGTTTAACATTGTTTAACATTGTTTAATATTGTTAAGTATTATTTGTAGTTGTTTGATATTGTTTTATTTTATATTATTTAATAATGTTTTTATGTTTTTTATAAAGGTTATATAATGTTTAGTTTTTTAAATAATCGGTTTAATGTAAAATTATCTAATTTGTATTCATTGATTGGTGGTTTTTTTTTAATTTTAGTTTTTATATATTTTCTTTTAGGTTTTTATATAGTTAAGCCTGCGGAACAAGCTGTTGTGACTAGATTCGGGAAGTATAGTAGTGTTGTCGATCAAGGTCCTAGACATATTTGGCTTTTTATAGAAGATAAAAAAATAATAAATACTGAAAAGTTAGAAAGAAGTAGTCATTATGGGTCTTCTATGTTAACTAAAGATGAAAATATAATTACGGTTGAGGTTGAAGTACAGTATAGAATAAATGATGTAGAAAAGTATTTATTTAATTTAGTTGAACCTGATAAAAGTTTGAAGGAAGCTGCAGATAGTGCATTACGACAAGTTGTAGGTTATTCAGAGTTAGATTTTTTGATGACTTTAGGTAAAGAACAAATTGCATCAGAAATTCATGAGCAATTACAACATATATTGGATTCTTATAATTCTGGTATATATATAGCAGTTGTAGCATTGAAAGATGTTAGGATTCCTAATGATGTTAAGGGTTCTTTTGATGATGTTATTAAAGCTCAAGAAGAAAAAGAGCAATTAAAGCATCAGGCTGAAGCTTTTGCTAATAAGGTAATACCTGAAGCTAGAGGTGATGCATCTAGGATGTTAGAAGCAGCTAATGCATATAAGCAAGAAGTTATATTCTCAGCTGAAGGAGATGTTATTAAATTTAATTTAATATTACCTGAATATCAGCATGCACCTGAAGTTACACGCACAAGATTGTATTTAGATGCGTTAGAGTTTATTTTGTCTAAGACTACCAAAATATTAATAGATTTAAATAAAAGTAATAGTCTAATTTATCTTCCTATAGATAAATTTATTAGTAATAGTGATAGCTTACGTAAAAGCAAATAATGTAGGATATTATTGCTTGATTTTATTTTATTTTTTTGGATTTTGTTATGCGTAAATTTTATATTTTTTTTGTAGGATTTTTAATATTCTTACTTAGTCCATTTTGTTTTTTTACTGTTTATGAAAGTGATAAGGCATTGATAGAATTTTTAGGTAAATTGAAAGTTTATGATGATGTTAATGTGCCTAGAGTTTACGAACCTGGATTACATTTTAAATTTCCTTTTTTAGAAAAGGTAAGAAAATTTGATATGCGTTTAAAGGTTTTGGAAGCGCAATGCTCAAGAATAACAACAAAGGAAAAGAAGGATGTTTTAGTTGATTTTTATGTTTTATGGCAAATAAATGATTTGCCTTTGTATTATAAGAGAACAGGTGGTTTTAGAACTAAGGCTGAACAATTATTAAATCAGAAGATAATTGCAGATTTGAAAGCGGAATTTGGTAGACATACCATTCAAGAAGTAGTTTATGGAGAGAGATTGGAATTAATGTTTAAATTGCGTGAAGAAATAGAAAGTAATACTAAAGGTATGGGTATTTCTGTAATTGATGTTCGTATAAAGAGGATTGATTTACCTGATGAAGTAAGAGATTCGGTATATAACAGAATGAGAGCTGAACGTGAACGTGTAGCAAGTGAGATCAGAGCTAATGGTAGAGCTGAAGCAATTAAAATTCATGCTTTTGCTGAAAAAGAAAGAAGAATTATTTTAGCTCATGCGAAAAAAGAAGTTGAGAAAATAAAAGGAGAAGGCGATGCTAAAGCTACTCGAATATATTCTGATTCATATAATTCTAGTCCTGAATTTTACGAATTTTATAGAAGTTTAGATGCTTATAAAAATTCCTTTTCTAAAAAGGATGATTTGATTATTTTAATTCCAGATGGGGATTTTTTTAAATATTTTAAAAATAAAAAATAACTTATAAATTAAATGGTTATGTTGATATGTAATTGTGTTTATAAGTTTTTAAAAATTTTATTATAATTAGTTTAATAAATTTGTAAAATTATTATTTTGTTTATGTGTTCTTATAAAGTAAAAGATTATAAAGTTGGTTTGAGAATATTGATAGATAAAGATCCGTATGTTATATTGGAAAATGAATTTTTTAAGCCTGGTAAAGGTCAAGCTTTCAATAGACTTAAGTTGAAAAATTTAAAAAACGGAGTGATTTTGAAAAAGACAATTAAAATAGGAGAAGATATTGAATTAGCGGATGTTATAGAAAAAGAGGTTAAGTTTTTGTATTTTGATAATAATGGATATTGTTTTATTGACCCTATATATTATAATTATTACGAGGTTGAAAATAGTATTATAGGCACTGATAGAAATTGGGTTGTAGAAGGTTTATTATGTACTATCTTGTTATGGGAAAATGAGGTATTATCAATTAAGTTACCTAAAGTTGTCGTATTAAGAGTTGTTTCTACAGAAGATGTTTCTAGGCAGTCTGTTTCTGCTAAAAATTTTAAAAGTTCTATTTTAGAAACTGGAGTGAGTATTAAATTACCATTATTTATTAAAGTTAATGATCTAGTTAGAGTAGATACTGAAAAGGGAGAATATATATCTAGAGTTTTTTGATTATTTAATATGAATTATTATAATTATTCTTTTGTTTTAAAAGATGAAAAATCTGTTTTTAATTTTGGTAGACTTTTGTCTAGGTTTATTTTTCCTAATTTTACAATATATTTAATTGGAGATTTAGGTGTAGGAAAAACAACGTTAGCTAGAGGGATTATTTTAGGAATATTTGGAGGCAATTATAAGATAAAAAGTCCTACGTATTCTGTTGTTGAAGTTTATAGTAATTTTGATTTTTTTGTTTATCACTTTGATTTTTATAGAATTTTAGGTGTTTTGGAATTTGATAATGTAAACATTAGAGATTATATGTTAGATGGGGGTGTGTTTATTATTGAGTGGGCTGATAAATTTTGTGATTTTTTGCCTAAGCCAAATTTAGTTATTAAAATATCTAGGTGTAATGCTTTTCATAGAGAGTTATATTTACAATCTGACAGTTTTTTTTTGGAAAAATTATTAAGTTAAAGAGATTTTGTTATGAGCATAGTAAATATAAAAAATATTATCGGAGTAGTTTCTTCTAAGGGAGGTGTTGGAAAAACTACGATGGCTGTTAATATTGCTATGGTATTATCTAATTTTTATGGGATGAAAGTTGGTTTATTGGATGCTGATATTTGTGGTCCTAATCATCCGAAAATATTTGGATTTAAAAGTGTTGATAAAGATGTAGATAGCAATTTATTGAGATTCGATAAAGATTTGAATCCTAAAATTTATAAGAATATTTTATCTATGTCTTTTGGTTATTATTTGCAAGATAGCAGTCCTGTTTTGTTTAGAGGGCCTGTTATTAGTAATATTTTTTTGCATTTATTAAATAATACTAATTGGGGTAATATTGATTTTTTAATTATTGATTTTCCACCTGGAACTGGAGATGTTTATATTAGCATGATAAAAAGTTTAAAATTGAATGGTGTTTTTTTAGTAACCATTCCACAAGTTTTGTCAATTCAAGACAATAGTAGAATGGCTAGTATGTTAAAAAAATTTAATATTTCGATAATTAGCATTATAGAAAATATGAAATTTTATAAATGTTTCAAGTGTGGAAGTTTGGAAAAATTTTATAGTGATGAAAATTTAATAATGGATTTTATGCTTAAATTTAATATAGTAAATCATTACGAATTTCCATATAGCGTTGATGTTGCTCAATTTTGCAATTCTATGATAAGTAGTGATATTATTAGTATCTATAGAAGTCTCGTGGAAGAAACATTATTATGTTGTATATAGAATGTTTTAAATTATTTTATTAATATTGATAAAAATGTATTTTTATCTTTTATATTTAATATGTAATTAAGTGAATAAGAGTTTATTATTTTATATTTATCTATAGATAATCTATGAATCATTGATACACAAAGTGGGACTGATGTTTTTTTGCTTAAATTGTTTAATATCTCCCTAATATATATTCCTTTACTACATGTTATATCTAATATAATATTTATGTTTGTTAATTTTAATAATTTTATTTTATATATGTTGGCAGGTCTTTTTGTTTTAATTATGTTTATTCCTTTTCTTGCATATTTGTATAATTGAAGCCCTTTGTGTTTTATTGCTGAGTAAGATGATGGATATTGAAATTGTTCTGCTTTTATTAAGTTTAGTTTGTTTTTAATTATATTTTTTATTTTGGTTTTTAAATCTTTTATAATGATTTTAATTTTTCCATCTATATCATTTGTTTCAGATTTTATTCCTATTATTCCTTCAACAAGATAGCGTTTATTTTTGGTTATTAATTCTTGTGAAATTTTTGTAGCTTTTCCTATACATGCTAGTAATATGCCTGAAGCCAATGGATCTAATGTTCCACAGTGCCCAATTTTTTTTATTTTAAAATGAGCTTTTATTTTTTGTATTGTTTGATTTGAAGTTATATTCTTAGGTTTGTTAATTATTATTATGCCATTCATATTAAAGTATTTGCTTTATCTATTAAATTTTCTAGTTCTATTGTTGTGATGGTTTTTGAATCATGTATAAATATTAGTTTAGGAATTTTATATAAATACATCTTGTTTGATAAATATGCTCGTAATTTGGCAGATGAATTGTTTAAATTTCTAGTAATTGTAATTGCATCTTTAAGTGTAGATATGAATATTTTAGATGTTAATAAGTTTATATCTGTTATTACTTCTGTAATTGTTATTATGTTAGTTTTTGATTTATATATTTTTTCGTTTAGTATTTCTGATAATTTTTTTTGTATAATTCTATTTATCTTTTTAATGCGTATTGATGTAGTTTTCATGTAGTTATTTAAATAAATTAGTGTGAATGTTATTGGTTTTAAATGATTCTAATAAAATTATGTTTTTAAGTTTTTGTATATTTGTTTCAATGTCGAATATTGTTATTTCATCTAGAGCTGAAATCATTTTATTTATAGCGTCTATTCTTGTATTTCCATATGTAATTAATTTTCCTAATAATGGATCATAATGGATAGGAATTTCATATCCATTGTATATATGTGAATCAAATCTAATACCGTTACCACTTGGTATATGCAGAAATGTTATTTTGTTTCTTATTTTTTTTGGATTTACTATATTAATTCTACATTCTATGGCATGTCCTAATATTTTTACATCTTTTTGTTTAATATTTAATTTTTCTTTAGCTGATATTTTTATTTGGTTTTCAACTATATCTATTCCTGTGACCATTTCAGTTATAGTATGTTCTACTTGCAATCGTGTATTCATTTCTATAAAAAAGAATTTATTGTTTTCGTATAAGAATTCAAATGTACCTGCATTATAGTAGTTTATTTCATTGCAAACTGTTATGCATTTTTTTTTTATTTCATTTAGTAATTCTTCGTTAATATTTGCTACTGGAGTTTCTTCTATAATTTTTTGATGATTTTGTTGAATGGTGCATTCTCTTTCTCCTAAAAATATTATGTTATTTGCTTGATCTTTAAGTATTTGTATTTCTATATGTCTAGGGGTATTTAAATATTTTTCCATATATATTGAGCTATTTTTGAACGATATATTTGCTTCTTTTTTAACTATTTCTAATTCTTTTTTGAGATTTTTATCGTTTTCTACAATTCGTATTCCCTTTCCACCACCACCATGAGTTATTTTTAGTATTATAGGATAGCCAATTTTATTGGCCAATGTAATATTATCTTTTTTGTTTTTGCCACATTTATAGGAAGATAGACATTCTATATCATGTTTTTTCATTAATTCTATTGCTGTTGGTTTATTACTCATTAATTTTATAGAATTTGCGGATGGCCCAATAAATACTATTTTGCTTTTTGTAGTTTGTTCTGCGAATGCAGCATTTTCTGATAAGAAACCATAACCAGGATGTATTGCGTCACAGCCACTTATTTCTGCCGCGCTAATTATATTATTTGTGTTAAGATAACTGTCTTTAGGATTTTCGTTTCCTATGCATATTGATTCATTTGCTTGATATATATGTATTAAATTTTTATCAATTGTAGAATAAATAGCAGTAGTTTTTATATCTAATTTTTTACAACATCTAAGAATTCTAAGTGCTATTTCCCCTCTATTTGCAATTAATATTTTGTTATGCATGTTTTACTATAAACAAGTCTTGATTATATTCTACTGGACTGCCATCTAATACTAGTATTTTTTTTATTATGCAATTATATTCGGATTTTATTTGATTAAGTACTTTCATAGCTTCTATTATGCATATTGTATCACCGATATTTATATTTTTACCTTCATGTACAAATTGTGTTTTGTCTGGAGATGGTGATGTATAAAATATTCCAACAATCGGAGATTTTATTGTTAATAATTTTTCTATGTTATTTATTGATTTTTCATGCGTTTTGATGTTTTGTATGGTTTTGTTTTTTGTGTTTGAATGGTCTCTTGATTTTATTTTTATTGTATAGTTGGTATTTTTTATTTTTATTTCGTCAATATTGTATTCATTAATCAATATTATTAGTTTCTCTATTTGTTCTATTTTCATTTTTTAATATTTTAAGTGTAACAATTTCAGGATTTTTATATGGATGTGTAGTTATTATTTTTTTTATTAATTTTTTTAAACTTTTTGCTTCAGTTTTTATGATTATACTAAACTCTTTTTCTTTGTATATTTTGTTTTTATACATATAGATTGATTGTATATTTTTTAATATAGTTACACAATGAGACATTTTTAATTTAATTATATTTATAGCTGTTTTTTCAGCAGTAATATTGTTTGGATAATTGCAAATAATTATATAGACGTTCATGTTTTTTTTTAGAATTTTAGCTTCTATTATATGTTTTTTAAATTTAGATTAAAAATTAATTTTTAGGGGTTGTTTTTATTAAAAAAAACTATATATATACTTCTAAATGTAATTTTTAATTAATTTTTTATTAGATTTTATATAATTATGAATTGGAGTTGTTATTATGAATAATGTAGGTATTCGTCCTTTATCGGATAGAGTTGTTATAAAAAGGGTTGAAAAACGTACTACAGATGGTGGTATAATTATTCCTGAAACATCGAATGATAAATCTCAAAAGGGCATTGTTGTCGCAATAGGTCCTGGCAAGGTGGATAATGGCAAGTTACAGCCGTTATCCTTAAAGTGCAATGATAATGTTATATTTGGGAAATATTCTGGTACTGAAATTACAATAAAGGGTCAGGATTATTTAATTATGAAAGAAGAAGATGTTATAGGAATTATTGAATAATTTTTGTTTATTTATGTTAAGTTAAGAGGTTTATTAAAGTGAGTGTAAAAGAAATTCGTTATGGGGAAAGTGCTCGTAAAAAATTATTAGAAGGTGTTATAACGCTAGCTAATGTAGTGCAAAAAACGTTAGGGCCTTGTGGTAGGAATGTCGTTATAGAAAAATCTTTTGGATCACCTACTATAACAAAAGATGGAGTTTCAGTTGCTAAGGAAATAGAATTAGAAGATAGGTTTGCTAATATGGGTGCTCAGATGATTAAGGAAGTTGCTTCTCAAACTTCAGATATAGCAGGCGATGGAACCACTACAGCTACAGTTTTAGCGAAATGTATAGTTATAGAAGGTAATAAATGTGTCGCAGCTGGTATGAATCCTATGGATTTAAAGAAAGGTATAGATAAAGCCTCAGCTATTTGTATAGAAGAGTTAAAGAAGATGTCTATTCCATGTGTAAGTGACAAGGAAATTTCACAAGTTGGTTCTATATCAGCTAATTCTGATAAATCAATTGGTGAGATTATATCTAATGCTATGATTAAAGTTGGCAAGGAGGGTGTAATAACAGTTGAAGAAGGAAATAGTTTAGAAAATGAGTTGGAAGTAGTAGAAGGAATGCAATTTGATAAAGGTTATATTTCTCCGTACTTTATAAATAATCAAAGAAATATGAGCTGTGAGTTAGAAAATCCATATATTTTGATAATTGATAAGAAAATTACTAGCATACGTGACATGTTGCCTATCTTAGAAAGTATAACCAAAACTGGAAGACCTTTATTTATTATAGCTGAAGATATAGAGGGAGAAGCATTAGCTACATTGGTTGTTAATAACATAAGAGGTATAGTTAGATCATGTGCTGTTAAAGGACCTGGTTTTGGAGATAGAAGAAAATCTATGTTAGAGGATATTGCTATATTAACTAATACTAGTGTTATATCTGATGAATTGGGTTTATCTTTAGAATCCGTTGGAATAGAAGAGCTAGGTATGGCTAAGAGAATAGTAGTAACTAAAGAAGCCACTACAATTATAGATGGTGTAGGGGAAGAGAATGCTATAAAAGATAGAGTAAGACAAATTCAAAAACAAATAGAGGAATCTAATTCTGACTATGATAAAGAAAAATTACAAGAACGAGCAGCTAAATTATCAGGTGGTGTTGCTGTTATAAAAGTTGGAGCAGCAACTGAAGTTGAAATGAAAGAAAAGAAAGCTCGAGTTGAAGATGCATTGCATGCTACTAGAGCTGCAGTTGAAGAAGGTGTTTTGCCAGGTGGTGGAGTTGCTTATATAAGAGTAATGGATAAGGTAAGAAATATTAAGTACGATAATGAAGATCAGTCTCATGGTGGAAAGATAGTTTTACGCGCTTTAGAAGCTCCATTGCGTCAAATAGTTGCAAACGCAGGTTATGAACCAGCTGTTATATTAGAAGCTGTAAAAAAAGGTACTGGTAATTTTGGTTTTAATGTTTTATTGGAATCATATGGAGACATGATTGAATATGGAATTTTGGATCCAACTAAAGTTACACGATATGCATTGCAACATGCATGTTCGATTGCTGGACTAATGCTAACAACTGAATGTGCTATAGCTGAGTTACCTAAATCTGATAAAGATTCAGCTAATTCACAGGTAAGCCCTGCAATGTCTTCTATGAATGATGGTATGGGAATGATGTAAAATGGATGCTGGAATTTTATATTCCAGCACAAAATATGATAGTCGTAGTGGTTCAGATTTTTTTAATAATTAGTTTAAACTTAACATATGTTCGGTTGTTACTGTTGTTTTTATAGTTTCTTGTTTCTTTATATAATCATTTATAGCTAATAGTAATAGTTTTTCTATAATATCTTTTTTTTCAGTAAGAATGCTTTCATCTATATTTATATTTTTTATATTGCCATTTCCTGTGCCTGTTATTTTGATTGCTCCAGCTCCAGATTCTCCAGTTATTATTTTTTTATCTAGTTCTGTTTTAATTTTATTTATTATATTTGAGCTTTTATTTATATTAGAGAAAATATCATTTATGTAATTGTTCATTTTTTATTAACTTTTCTTTTTTAATATTATTTTTGTAATAAGAAAATCAAATCCTAGTTTGATATTAGGGGAGTATTCTATATAATTTTTTTCTTCTGATATACTATTGTAATATTCTTGTATGTCTTTAATGTTAAGAGCATTGGATATTATATCCATAATTCTATCTTTTTTAAACTTTATTTTTTTTATGTTTAATTTATAAATTAGTATTTCATGCAATACTATTTGTATTTGATCCAATATCTTGTTGTAGTCTGTTGTATTTTCATTTAGCAAATCTGTTAATTTTAATATTTTAGTTAATTTTTTTTTATGTATTAATATTATTAATAGATAGATTTTCTTTTTATTGATTATTCCGATAAAATTTTCTAGATACTTATAGTTAATAATGTTGTCATTTAAAATTATTATTTTTTCTAATGTATTTATAGCATGCCTAAGACTTCCATTTGAAAAATGCGCAATTAAGCGTATCGATTCTGCATTATATTTTATTTTTTCAGTTTCTAGTATTTTGATTAATCTACTATAAATTTCATTGTATGAAATTCTTTTCAGATCTAGATTAATTGATCTTGATATTATTGTTTCTGGTATTTTATTTATATTTGTTGTTATTAGTATGTATTTGGTGTTTTTTACTGGTTCTTCTAATGTTTTTAATAATACATTAAAGCTGCTATTTGATAGCATGTGAACTTCATCTAATATATATATTTTAAAACGACTATACATTGTTGTGTAGTTTGATGAATTTATTAAATCTTTTATGTCTTCAACTTTTGTTTTTGATGCTGCGTCTAGTTCTATTGTATCCATACTTGAACTTGTGTTTATACTTTTACATGAATTGCAGTTGTCACATGGTGTTAATGTTATTTCCAATTCACAATTTAAACATTTTGAAAATATTCTAGCAATTGTAGTTTTTCCTGTTCCTGGTGCTCCGTTTATTAAATAACAGTGATGCAATTTGTTTTGTTTTATGGAATTTTTAAGTATAAATACGGCTTCGTTTTGACCTACGACATCGTCAAATTTTTTTGGCCGCCATTTATTTGAAAGTATTTCGTAAGTCATGTAGAATTTTTGAATCTTCCTTTTGGTAGTTTTGTATAGCCATTTTTACATCTATCTTTGAATGCTACCGCTGCTACCTTCCGATCCTGACGGGGTTTTACATTCTTCAATCTTGCAAGTGACTATACAAATCTACCGGCAAGAATAATATCATATTTATAGTGCATATGATAGTGTTATTTGAATTTTTTTATAGCAACTTTTGCGTTTTTATTTAAAAATGTTTCGTTGTATGATTTTGTTAAAATATATAATTCTTTGTACTTTAAGCTGTTTTTTATCTTGTAGTTTTTATCAAGTGAATTAATTCTATTAATAGATGCTGAGTATATTTTTCTTTCCATATAATATTCTGCTATGTTTAATTCATGATTTATTATTTCTTTGTTTAGAAAATCTATTTTATTATTAGTTTTTTTTACAAGTGTTTTATTTTTGCAATTTTTTTTTATTAATTCTAAATTAATCAATGACTGTTTTGTAGCGTTTTGGTCGCGTTTAAATTTTTTTATAGGGAAAATATTAAAAAATATGTTTTTTGGGGTAGTGTATTCTAAAATTGATTTTAAGTAATATGCGTAATTTGTATATTTATCTGTTTTATATGTTTTAGTGTAAGTATTTATATTGTTTAATGCAGATTTAAAATTTTTCAATTTATATTGAATTATTATTATATAAAGTTTGGAAATTTTAATTTTTTTTGGTTTTGTGTTTTTATTTGTTATTACTTTATAAAATGTATGAATAGCTTGTGTGTATTTGTGGTTTAAATACTGTTTTTTTGCTATGAAATAGTTTGTATCAGTTTTTGCATAAATTTCACGTGTTCCTATTATTATAAATATAATAATGAAAAAGAATTGTAGTATATTTAAAAATATATTTTTTTTAGTTAGTGATTGTTTTATCATAATGGATGTTTGTTTTTTCCTAGTGTTATTTTTTTTATATTTATTTTTATTGGAATATTTATTAATTTTAATTTTTTTATTAATGATCCTAATATGTATTTTTTATAATTTATAGAGATTTTTTCTTTATTAGCAAATATATTTATTGTTAGCGGTTCATATTTAATTACATTAGCGTAGTAAAATTTCGTTTTTTCGGTGTAACATTTTTTACTTTCTATAATTTTTATTATATTTTTTAGATATGTTGATGAATATTTTATATTTTGGAAATTATTTAAAAATGATATTTTATTAGTTAAATTTTTAATTCCAAATCCATATTTAGATGATATGAAATGATATGTTATAAATTCTGCAAATTTTAATTTTATTTTTATTATTTTTTCAGTTTCTTTTAATTTTTTTTTTTCAATTAAATCTGACTTATTTATTGCTATTATTACAGGTTTTCCTATATTAATGCTATACCTTAATAAGTTTAAATCTTGTTTAGTTATTCCATCTATAATGTCTATAACTAATATGGACATATTGCTATTATTTATTGATTCGAAGCTTTGTTTAATAGCAATTTTTTCTGTATCATTTATTAATTTTTTTTTGTATTTTATTCCTGCTGTATCTACTATAATATAGTTTTTTTTATTAATATTTAAGTCTACATGTATACTATCTCTAGTTGTCCCAGGTTTGCTATGCACTATTGTTCTGTTTGAGTTTGTTATTTTATTTACTAATGACGATTTTCCAACATTTGGCCTACCTAATATTGCAATTTTATAGTTATTATTTATTTTTATATTATCTTCCAAAGAATTTTTTGAAGAATTTGTTTCTATTTCTGATAATAATTTATTTATTCCTATATTTTGTTTTATTGATATTTTAGTTGTAGTTTTGAATTTAAGTTTTTCATTCTCGAATATTGTATCATGTTGGTTTAATAAATCTATTTTATTTATAATAAATATTATCTTTTTTCCAAGTTTTTTTAAAATATTTATTATATTTACATCTATGTAATTAATTTTAGCATTTGCTTCAAACATATATAGAATTATAGTTGATTCTTTTATTGCTATCCAAGTTTGCTTTAATGATAAAAAGTCTGTTTCTTCGTTTTCGTATCCTATACCCGCAGTGTCTGTTATAGAATATATGGTTGATTTTATTTTTGTTAATTTACATTTTCTATCTCTTGTATAACCCATATGGTTTGTTACTAATGAGTTCTTCGTTTTGGTTAATACATTAAACAATGATGATTTGCCTACGTTTTTTTTTCCTAATATAACTATTTTATCCATATTATACTTTTATTTTTATGTATATTATCTTTCCATTTTTAGATAATACATAGATATTTTCTTTATTTGTTTTTTGTAATTTTTTTATTTTAGAGCTAATGCTTATTTTTTCTTTTATTTCAGTAATTTTGTTATCATTTTTTATTAAATATAACGTTCCATTTTCATCACTTATAATTGTTGCGTTTAGTTTATTTAAAAATATTGGATTTGTTAATTTTTTTGTAGTTAAGTTGTTGTTTTTCCATATTAGCTCTCCATTGTCTTTATTAAGTAATTTTATTTTGCCTGTTTTTTTTACGATAAGTATATTATCGTTTGTTTTTAATATGTTTACTTTTGATTTAAATGTTTTTTTCCATAAAATTTCTTTCGTGTTAATTTTTATGGCTGTTAAATTTCCATTGTAATTTAATGTATATAGAATTTTATTATAAAAAATTATTGTTTTTATTGCATTTAGTGATTGTTTATATTCTGTTGAATATTGTGAACCAAGCATATCTTTAACCCATAGTATATTACCAAATTTTTGATTTATCGCTGTTATTTTTCCATTATATGAGATATTATAAAGAGTATTTTTTGATTTTATAAGTGTGTGTGTTCCTAATATACTTGGTTGTATTGTGTTTATAGAAGAATGCCAAATTTTTTTTCCATTTGATGAGTCTAATGCTATTATTTTATCATCGTGAGTTGATATATATATTGTATCATTTGTAGCTTTTATTAGAAATGTAAGTTTATCTTCAAGTTTTATCTTCCATTTTATACTTCCTGTGTAGTTATCTATTGCTATTAAATTTTTATTTTTTGTAATTAGTATAGCAAGTTGTTTATTTGCTATGATCCCGGAAGTAATAGTGTTTTTGAATATTTTTTTCCAAATAATTTTATTATTTTTTATTAGAGTTATTTTATTTTTATATGGTACATATACAGTATTATCTACAAATTTACAATTTGTTAGTGATCCAATATGATTAGTGTTAATGCATTTTGCGTAGATTTTTTCTATTTTTATACTATTGTATAAGTTATTTTGTGCATAACTATTTTTGGAATTTAAATTTATTATAATTAGCATTAATGTTAATATTATTGATAGTTTAATGTTTGTTTTTTTTGTAGTTGTTAGCATATTTTTAGTTAGTATTTTTTAAAATTTCTAGTTTTAATTTTATTATGTTTTTGTATTTATTGTTTTTAGCTTTAGATAATGTTTTTAAGTAAGCTATTCTTGCTAAATTTTTTTTTTTAATTTTTGTGTAAATATCTCCTTTTAAATTTTCATATATGCAAATATATGGATTTTTATTTGTTATTAAATTTATTTTATTTAAAGCGTTTACGTATTGTTTTTCAAATATTAGTATTTCTATTGTTTTAATATTTGCTAAATTGAAAAATTTAGACTTTTTATTATTTGTAATGAGTTGTAAATAATTTTTACTTTTTATATATTTTCCAGTGTCAAAGTACATTTTAGCTAACAGTAAACACGATAGATTATAATATATAGAATGTGTATTTTTTTTAATTGTGTATTTTGAATTTAGTTTTGCAGATTTTATGTCGGTTTTTTTTATAGATTTTACTGTATTATAGTAATAGTAAGACTCAATTTTTAATGTTTCTTGCATATCTTTATTTGAATAGTATTTATATAAAAATATAAATAATATTGTATTTAAAATAAAAAAAATTGTAATTAGTATGATTTTTTTTGTAAAATTAGACATTTTGCATGCTTATATGATTGTTTATTTCTGAAATATCTATTTCTTTTTCCGATTTTTTTTCTAAATTTATTATTTTTATATTTTTATGTATTTCATCGTTTATAATTATGATTATTTTTATTTTCATATTTTTTGCTATTTGTATTTGTTTTTCTATGCTTTTATTTATATCTCCATTAAGTATTTCTAAATTATTTAATTTATATCGTATTTTTTCTGATATTTTTAAATTATATCTGATTTCGTTGTTTTTATTGAAAACAATATATAATTTTTTTTCAATTTTTTTAATATTATTTTTTGTTATTAATTCCAATCTTTCTATACCTATAGCGTTTCCACAACCATAAGTTTCAGGTCCATTAAGTTGTTGGGATAATGTATCATATCTTCCTCCAGCACAAATAGAAATTTTTTTGTTATCGATTATTGTTTTCCATTCGTAAACTAGACCATTGTAATAATCTAGTCCTCTTACTAAAATATTGTTAATTGTAAATGGTATTTCCAAATATTCTAAGCTTTTTTTTATATGGAAAAATTTTTTTTTACAATCTTCATTTAAATAATTAACTAATATTGGAATATCAGGTTTATTCTTAACGTTATCATCATCAAGTATTCGTATAGGATTATTTATTAATCTGTTTTTATTAATGTCTGATAAATTTTTTATATTATTCTTAAAATAATTTCTTAGATCATTTTGGTAATTATCACGATCTATTTTATTTCCGATGTAATTAATTTCTAATATTAAATTATTTATATTTAGTTTTTTAAAGATATTATTTATGATAATTATATGTTCCAAGTCTATATCATAGTCTTTGAATCCATATGCTTCTATTCCAAATTGGCTAAATTGTCTTAGTCTTCCCATCTGTGGTTTTTCTCTACGGAACATTTGTCCGATGTACCATACTTTATGCTTTTGGTTATTTCTTAATGAACCACTATTGATCATAGCTTTTGTACAACCAGCAGTACCTTCTGGTCTAAGTGTTAAAGAATTTTTATCTTTATCTATAAATGTAAACATTTCTTTTTCTATTACATCAGAGTTGGGGCCTAAAGTTCTAGTAAATAGTGATGTTTTTTCAAGTATAGGTAGTCTTATTTCTTCATAACCATAAGAATTCACAGTGGCTATCATTATTTTTTCTATATATTGCAGCGTATATGTATTTGATGGAAGTGTATATTTTATTCCTTTTAAGTTGAAGTCATTATTAATCATATATTTGAATATAAATTAGTCTATTATTTTTGTAGGTTTGAATTTTTGTTTCTTTTTTTTATATCTATAAATTTTCCAGATAGTTGACCACATGCAGCATTTATTGTATTTCCCATTTTTTTTCTTATTGTTGTTATTATCTTTGATTTTTTTAAAGTATTCTGAAAATCAATTATATCTTTCATACTTGTTGATTCGTATTTTGAATTTTCAAATTTATTGAATGGTATTAAGCAAACTTTACATTTTATTTTATTTAATAAATAAGCAAGTTCAGTTGCATGTTTTTTAGAATCATTGATATCTTTTAACATTATATATTCTATTGTTAATGTGTTTTTTTTTGAATATTCTTTACATGCATTTAATAATTTTTTTATATTGTATTTTTTATTTATAGGCATAAGACTAGTTCTTTCACTATCATTTGTAGCGTGTAATGATATAGCTAGCGGTATTTTCAAGTCGGCTATAGTTTTTATTTCTGGAACTATACCGCTAGTGCTGATTGTTAGTTTCTTTTTATTTATATTATAGCAGTGTTTATTTTCTATAACATTTATGGCTATTATTAGGTTTTTAATATTTAATAATGGTTCTCCCATACCCATAAATACTATATTAGTAATTTTATTATTATTGTAATAAATATTACTTATTCTATCTTGTGCATTAAACAATTGTCCAATTATTTCGTTTGGCTTTAAATTTCTGTAGAATCCATGAGACGCTGTATTGCAAAAAGTACAATTTAACATACATCCAACTTGAGATGATATGCATATAGTAAAATGGTTTTTTTTGTTTGGTATAGCTACTGTTTCTATGTAATTTTTTTTATTTATTTTAAATAGCCATTTGATTGTATTTTTTTCATCTATATCTTCTTTGATCATTTTTAAAGTTTTTATTTTACATATTTTTTTCAATTTATTTCGTAAATTCAAGCTAAGATTAGTCATTAATTTTATGTTTAATTTGTTTTTTTTGTGTATCCATTCCAATATTTGTTTTGTGTGAAATTTTTTTTCTTTTATTAAAATTAGCAATTTATCTATTGAATTATAGTTGAAATTTAAAATATTTATTCTATTTGAGTACATTATCTTTTCTTGAATATTGTGAATATTTCTTTTTTTGCTGCAGTATTGCTGTCTGAAGCATGTACAACATTTTGTGTTAATCCTGATCCGAATTTATTTCTAATTGTTCCTGGTTTAGCTAATTTATAATTTGTTGATCCAATTAGTTCTCTAACTATAGCTATTGAGTTTTTACCTTCGATAATTATTGCCATTATTTTATAAGATGTAATAAAATCTATTAATTCTTTGAAGAATGGTTTTTCTTTATGTTCTTCATAAAATTCTATAGCTTTTTTCTTTCTAATTTTTGTTATTTTAGCATCAACTATTGTTAATTTATTTTTTTCAAAAATATTTATTATTTCTCCAATAATATTTTTTTTCATACCATCTGGCTTAATTATAAGTAAAGTTTTCTCTTTGTTATTCATTGAGGTCTCCTGTTTTTAAATGAGCAAATTTATAAGCCGAATTTTGTAGAAAATAAAAATTCATCTATGAATTTATGTTACCATATTTCTTTAGCGATCTACCCAAATTAATATGAAAATATATTATATATTTTATTTGATCTTGCTCCAGATGAGGTTTATCTATTGCTATTTTTTTAAATAGCAATGTATGCTTTTACCATACTTTTTCACCATTTCAATTAGTTGTATATTTTCTGTTATACTTTCTATAAATTTAATTTTTCAAGATGTTATCTTGCATCTTTTTTCAGGAGTTCGGACTTTCCTCTTTATATGTTAAAGTAATTATTAAATTTGCTCGATTTTTTTTTAAGTTTAAAAATTATTATTGCAGCTATAAATATTGATGAGTATGTTCCAATAATTATTCCCAATGATATCACTAAAGAAAATCCAAATAAAGATTTTCCTCCAAATATAGCTAAGACAATTGTAACAAATAGCGTAGATATTGAAGTTATTAGTGTTCTAGATAATGTTCTATTTATCGATTTGTTTATTATGTCTATATTATTAATAGTATCATTTTTTTTTGAATATTCCCTTATTCTATCGAACACAACTATAGTGTCATTAATAGAGTATCCAAAAACAGTAAATAATGCGGCTAATATAGTTAAGTCGAATTCTATATCTGTAAATACTATAACACCTGAGGTTATTATTACATCGTGGATTAGGGCTAGTATAGCACTTATTGCGAATATATATTCAAATCTATATGTTAAGTACATCATCATTGCTATAATAGCAATAAGAGCTGCTATTAAACAATTATTGATTGTTTCTCTATTCATTTCCTCTCCAAGGCTATCTACTTTAATAATTTCTGCATTTTCATATATTGGATTTTCATTATATATAATATATTTTATTTTTTCTATTTTGTCTTCGATCTTACTTTTATCATTTTTTATTTTTAGTTGAATACTTTTATTAGATCCGAAATATTTAATTTTTGCATTTGATAGGTTTTTAAATTTTTTTTTTATTGTTTCTATTTCTACTTTGTCTTTGAAACGTATTTCTATTTCCGTACCTCCAGTAAATTCTATTCCCCAATTTATTTCACTTTTGATTATTAGTAATAGAGATATCATACATAGAAGTATAGATATAGGTAGTGTTATATTGCTTATTTTTATAAAATTTATTTTCATATTAATTTTATTTTTTTTTGTATAATTTTTATAATTGTTTTTGTTACGAATATAGATGAATACATAGATGTTATTATTCCTATTGATAATGTTATTGAAAATCCTTTTATAGGGCCTGTACCAAAAATAAATAGAATAATTCCGATTATCAATGTTGTGCAGTTTGAATCTACTATACTTGTGTATGCGTGTTCAAATCCTTTTTCTATTGAAACTATTTTATTGTTTCCATGTTCAATTTCTTCTTTTATTCTTTCGAATATCAATATATTAGCGTCTATACTGATTCCAATGGTTAATACTATTCCAGCTATACCTGGCAATGTAAGTACGACGCCAATTATTGACATGATAGATATGATTAATAACAAGTTTGTTATTAGTCCAATGTTTGCTATAATACCTAAACGTCTATAATAGATGGCCATGAATATAAGTATAACTAAAAATGATATTGCTACTGATTTTATACCATCTTTTGTATTTTTAATTCCTAAAGTAGGTCCGATTATTTTTTCTTCTATTATTGATATTGTAGCAGGTAATGATCCTGATCTGAGTAATAATGCCAAATCTTTTGATTCTTGAATGTTTAGACCAGTAATTTGAAAATTTGTTCCTAATGTGCTCATTATTGTAGCAACATTTATTATTTTTTCTGTAACTACTTCTTTTATTTTTATGTTTCCTTTTTTCATTATTTTTTTTATATGAGCTTCTTTATAAATTATTGCCATTTGATTTCCTATGTTTTGCATAGTTGTTAATTCAAATAAATTTATATTATTGCCACCTAATTTGATATTGATACATGGCTTGTTAAATTGTGAATCAAATCCAGTGCTTGCGTTTATTATTGAATTTCCATCTAATATAATTTTGCTTTTTACTAATATTGGTCTATCATTTTTATCGTAAAACATCTTTGATTGTGGTGGTATTTTTCCATTTATAGAGTAATTTATCGTGTTTTCTGTATCGACAATCATGAAATTTAAAGTAGCTGTTTTACCTAATATATTTTTTGCTCTTGTTATATCTTGTATTCCAGGTATTTCTATTATTATTTTATCTTTGCCATTTTTTTGAATTACTGAATCAGAAATTCCTAATTCATTTATTCTATTTGACAATATTGATATTGTTTGATTTATAATATTATTTTTTATTTCAGTTTTTTTGTTTTTGTTAATATTTATTAATAATTCATTTTTTGATTTTTCTCCTATATTGATTTCTAAATCAGTAAAATGGCGCATTAATATTTTATATGCTAAATTTGTGTCTATTTCCGATTTAAACGACAATGCAATAGTTTTGTATGTGCTAAAATTTGCGATTGTAAATTTTATGTCATTTTCTCTTAATTTGTTTTTAATTTCTGTAGCTGTAGATTTGAATATGTGTTTAATATTTTTTTTTGTATTTATTTTGATTAATAGATGAACTCCACCTTTTAGGTCCAACCCTAGTTTCATTGGATATGCTCCAATTTTATTTAATATGAAGTGGTTTTTTGATGGTAAAATATTTAATGTAATATTGAGATTTTTGTTAAAGTTAGAATTCATAAATTCATAGCAGTTGAATTGATCTTCTGTATTTTTAAATAGAATGATTACATTATTATTTTCTAGGAGAATGGATTTATTTTTTATGGTATTTAATTCAAATTTGTTTTTTAGTTCATCGATAAAATTTTGATTTATATTATTTTCATTACTACTTATTATTATCGCATTATCTTCGCTGTTTATATTTGGAAGTGCGTACAAAATACTAAGTAGTAGCAATATTATTATAATTATACATTTGTTTTTTGTTGACATGTTTTATAGAGTTATTTGTTTAATTGTGCCTTTAGGTAGCGCATTCGTAATGGATTCTTTCTTTACTATTGCATTAATATTATCATTTAATGAAATTATCACGAATTGATCATGTATTTTGGCAATTTTCCCTACGAAGCCTCCAGTAGTGATAATTTCGTCATTTATTTTTAAATTATCTGTAAGATTTTTATGATCTTTTGCTTTTTTTGTTTGTGGTCTTATTAAAAGAAAATACATTAATACAAATAGTCCTCCAAACATTAACAGTGAACTTATCATTCCACTGGAATCGTTTGCGGTGTCTGCATATGCTAAGTTAGAACTTATAGTTAAAATATAAACTAGTATTATTTTCATAATTTTCTCCAAATAGTGTCGATTTATATTATCCGTTTATAGGATTTGTAGAAATTATATAGAAATTGTTCTATTTTGTCATTTATTATTGAGTTTCTAATATCTTCCATTAATTTTTTATAGAATTTTAGATTATGAATAGTATTTAATCTATGTGCTAATGTTTCTTTAGATTTATATAAATTGTATAAATATGATACTGTATAATTTTTACATGTGTAACATGAACAATCATCGTCTAATTTTTTAGTGATATATTTATTTTTGTTGTTTTTAATTTTAATTATTCCATGTGATGTGTATAGATGTCCATTTCTAGCGTTTCTTGTTGGAATAACACAATCAAACATATCTATTCCTCGTAGTACTGATTCAACTAAGTCTTGCGGTGATCCTACACCCATTAAGTATCGTGGTTTATTTTTTGGTAATTTATTTGTTAGATAATCTAGAATGTTTATTAATTCTGTTTTAGATTCTCCTACAGAAAGTCCTCCTATAGCATATCCATCGAAATTTATTTTTTTTAATTCACATAATGACATGTTTCTTAATTCTGGATATATGCTTCCTTGTATTATTCCAAATAGCGCAGAATTGGTTGTATGGTTTTTTTTAAATATTTTAGCCCAATCTAATGATTGTTTCATAGATTTATATGCTTCACTGATGCTTATCGGATATTTTGTACATTCATCTAAGACCATTATTATGTCTGAGTTAATTATTTCTTGAGTTTTTACACATATTAATGGTGTTAAAACTATATTTTTTCCATTATTTGTAGATTTAAATGTTATACTATTTTTTTTTATCGTTCTGTTTTTTAAGCTATATAATTGAAAACCACCTGAATCAGTAAGTACAGCTCTATGCCAGTTCATATAGTTGTGTATTCCATTGTATTTCTTTAATATTTTTTCTCCAGGCCTTATCATTAGATGTAAAGTATTGGAAAGTATAATTTTGTAATTCATGTCATAAAGATCATTTGATGATAATGTTTTTAACACGCCTTTAGTTGCTACAGGCATAAAAACAGGCGTATTAATTATGTTATTATTTATAATTAATTTACCAGCGCGTGCGATTTTGTTTTCTTTTATTATTTTAAATTTCATATATTTTCTTTTATTGATATATAAGCATTGCATCTCCATAACTATAAAATTTATAATTATTCTTTATGGCGATTTGATATGTTTTTATAATTGTTTTTAAATCACTAAATGCTGATACTAATACTAATAATGTAGATTTTGGCAAATGAAAATTAGTAATTAACGCAGTTATTACATTAAATTTGAATCCAGGTTTTATAAATAGATTTGTTTCACCTTTAAATTGTTTAATTTTTCCATCTAAAGCAGCTGATTCTATTGCTCTTAATGTTGTTGTTCCGCATGCAAAAATTCTATTGCCAGTTTTTTTAGCTGATTCTATTTCATTACAAGTTTTTTTAGATATATTTATATATTCAAAGTGCATTTTGTGAAAGTTTATATTTTTTTTAGTTATTGGATTAAATGTTCCAGAGCCAATATGTAGAGTTATATAACATATTTTTATTCCCTTTTTTTTTAATTTTTCTAATAATTTTTTACAGAAATGTAGACCAGCTGTTGGAGCAGCGATGGAGCCTTTTTTTTTTGCATATAATGTTTGATATCTTTTTTTATCTATGTATTGATTATTTTCTTTTATATATGATGGCGTAGGTGGAATGCCAAATTTTTTGATTATTGTTATTAATTTTATTTTTTTTGTATATATTTTATATAAATTATTTTTGTATTTTTCAATAATTATTTCAATGTTATTTTCTAGTATTAATTTTGTTATTTTGTGTATTTTTTTATTTGTTTTTATTAATCCTATCCCCTCAAAAGTGCTTATTATTTTTTCTATGAATATAGTTACTTTGCCTTTTGTATTTTTTTTACATATTATTTTAACAGAATTGACATAAGTATTGTTTAATATTAAGATGTCATTTTTATTGAATATTTCTTCTATATGTTCAAATTTTTTATGTTGGATGTCGTTGGTTTTTTTGTTTAAAATTAGCAATTTGCTTTTTGATCTATTTTGTTTAGGGATGTTTGCTATATATTTTTTGTCTAATTGGTAATTAAATAGTTCTGTTAACATTTTTTATTTTTATTGAATTTTTTTTTTAATATTTTATAATATAAGGAAATCTTATTTTATATTCAATGATTATTATTTAAAGTTGTTTATTAGCCGAGGTGGTGGAACTGGCAGACACGACAGACTCAAAATTTGTTGATTGTTTCAATCGTGAGAGTTCGAGTCTCTCTCTCGGTATTTTAGGTGGGTTGTTTTTTTATGTCTATACTAGCCAATTTAGATGGAACTTGGAGAGAAAAATTGTTGGAAGAATTTAGTAAATCTTATATGATAGAGTTGGAAAAGTTTTTATTTATTGAGAAAGAAAATAATAAGATAATATATCCTCATGACGATTGTATTTTCAATTGTTTTGCTTTTACTAAGTTTGATAATGTTAAGGTTGTGATTTTAGGGCAAGATCCTTATTCTGGAGAAAACCAAGCACATGGGTTGAGTTTTTCTGTTTTACCTGGTATACGAATACCTATGTCTTTGAAAAATATTTACAAAGAGCTTTATTATGATTTAAATATACAGCCATCTAAATCTGGGTGTTTGATTGATTGGTCTAAGCAAGGAGTTTTATTACTAAATAGTATATTAACGGTTGAAAAATCAAAGCCACAGTCTCATGCTAATATTGGATGGGAATTTTTTACAGATAAGGTTATTGAAATTTTATCTTCTTTAGATAAAAGAATAATTTTTGTTTTATGGGGAAATTATGCCATTAGTAAAGTTAAAAATATTGATTTAAATAAACATTTTATTATCAAATCTTCACATCCATCCCCATATTCCGCAAATAATGGATTTTTTGGTACGAGACCATTTTCTAAGATTAATAATTATCTTAAATTTATTGGTGAGAGTATTATAGATTGGAGAATAATTTGAAACTTTATTATTATGAATAAGTTTTTGATAGATCAATTAAATTTTTATTTAATTGAATATAATAAATTAAAGGTTTTATTGGAAAATCCAACTATAATTTCTAATAGGAGTCAGTTTATTTCTATATCCAAAAATTTTTCTAAAATAAAAGATGTTGCAAATATTTATTTGGATTATAAAAATATTGATGAAGAAATATTTGATCTTAAGGTTTTATTAAATGATTGTGATAGTAATATGGAGGTTTTGATATTAGATGAAATAAAAGTTTTGTTGGATAAAAAATTAAATTTAGAGGATTATTTTAGTCGTTTTTTTTTATCAAGTAATGATGATGAAAAAAAGAGTGTATTTGTTGAGTTAAGAGCAGCATCTGGAGGAGATGAAGCTGCAATATTTGTTGGTGATTTATTCAAAATGTATATAGCTTATTTTGAATCTAAAGATTGGAAAAGTGAAATGATTAGCTTTACAGTAGGACATCATGGTGGTTATAAAGATATTGTATTAAGATTAAATGGGAAAAATTTTTATTCAAAAATAAAATACGAGTCAGGAATTCATAGAGTTCAAAGAGTACCTAAAACAGACCCACAAGGAAGAGTGCATACTTCAACGTGCACAGTTGCTGTTTTGCCTGAATTTAGTGCAGTTGATTCTGTTAAAATTAATAATAATGATTTGAGAGTAGATACTTATAGAGCCTCTGGAGCTGGAGGACAACATGTTAATAAAACAGATTCTGCTGTTAGGATTACTCATCTACCAACTGGAATTGTTTCCGAATGTCAACAAGAGCGATCTCAACACAAAAATAAAGCCAAAGCATTAGCATTATTAGAAGCAAAGCTTTTATTTAAAGAGCAAAGAGATTTAAAAGTTGATCTGGATTTAAAGCGTAAAGATTTAGTTGGAAGTGGATATAGATCTGAAAAAATACGGACGTATAATTATATTCAAAATAGGATAACTGATCACAGAATAGATTTAGTTTTATATAGATTATCAGATGTAATGAGTGGGAAGTTAGATATAATATTGGATGCTTTGATCAAAGCGTATGGGTAGTTATAATAAATGTATATTTTTAAATAAATTATTTAGTAGAAGCGTTTATAGAATACCGGTTACTTTTGTAGTAGGTTATAAGAATACTCATTATACAAGCTTTTTATTGTCTTATGGTTTATTGATTCCAAGACAAGAAACAATAGAATTAGTTGATATACTTGGCAGAGTTATTAAATTGTATTTTATTTGTACTGTTATCGATTTAGGAACTGGATCAGGGATACTTGGAGTATCATTGTTAAATAAATTTACAAATTTAAGTTTATTGCTTACTGATAGATTTAAGAATATTTTATTTTTTACGATTATAAATGTCATAAGGCATAAATTGAGAAAATTAAAATTTATATGTTGCAATTGGTATGATTTTATTCCTTATGGAGATAAGTTTGATTTGATTATTAGCAATCCTCCATATGTTTCAATGAATGAATATAGTTTTTTTGTAGATTTTTTAACTTTTGAGAAAAAGCATTCTCTTATATCTTTTGAATATGGATTGTCTGATTTGTATTATATAATTAAATTATCGTATCATTATTTGAATAATAATGGGTGTATTTTCTTTGAACATGGCTATTTACAGTCAAAAGCAATAAGAAAAGCTTTGAGATGTTCTGGTTTAAGTAATATATGTACATATAACGATTACTTTAATTTAAGTAGAATCACTTTTTCAGAAAAGTAGAAATTATAAAAGATTAAGTTCTTTTAGTTTTTCTTTTTCTATACTTGATGGTGCATCAGTTAATGGACAATGAGATGCTTGGTTTTTAGGAAATGCAATAACGTCTTTGATTGATTTTGATTCTGTCATTATCATAAGCAATCTGTCCAAGCCAATAGCTAATCCTCCCATTGGAGGGGCTCCTGAATTTAAAGCTTTTAAAAAAAAATCAAAATCCTTCAGGATTTTTTTACTATCAGTATACAGTAATTTAAATACATTTTCTTGTGTTTTTGCATCATGTATTCTTATTGATCCGCCACCTAATTCTATTCCATTCATCACTATATCGTATGAATTTGATAAGCAATTTTTAGGGTTAATTGTAGTTGTATTTTTTTTCATTATAGGAGCAGTGAATGGGTGATGAGATGATTCCCATTTTTTATTTAAATTATTCCATTTAAACATGGGGTGTTTAATTATCCATATTGGGCTATATGATTTACTTATTATATTTAAATCATATCCTATGTCATTTCTAAGTTTTGAAAGAATATTGTATAAATTATTTTTTTCTCCAGCTATAATTATTATTAAGTTTTCATTATTGTAATTTTTATCTATTTTTATGTAATTTAGTATTTTCTTTGTTATGTCATCTTTTAATGAAGATGTGGTTTCTTTGTTTTGTGTATTTATTTTTATAAAGTGAAATATATTTAGTTTGTATTCTTTAACTAACTTTTCATATTTTGATAGATTAATTGTTGTTATTTTGTTATCTTTATCATTTGCATAAATTGATGATATTAAGTAATTTTTATTTGCGTATTTATAAAATATATCGTCTTTGTCGTTTTTAAATAACTTTTTAAGATTTCTTATTTTGAGTGGATTTCTTAGATCTGGTTTGTCTGAGCCATATAAATCCATGGATTTTTTGTATGTGAGCTTTTTAATTTTTTTTGGTATAATTATATTAGTAAATTTTTTGAATAATGTTTTTATTATATTTTCTGTTAATTTCATTATAAAATTCTCATTTTTGAATGATATTTCAATATCTAATTGAGTGAATTCTGGCTGCCTATCTGATCTTAAATCTTCATCTCTAAAACATTTTGCAATTTGATAGTATCTATCTATACCGGATATCATTAGAAGTTGCTTAAAAATTTGAGGAGATTGTGGAAGAGAAAAAAAGTTATACTTTTCTATTCTGCTAGGTACAACGTATTCTCTAGCACCTTCAGGTGTTGATCGCGTTAATATTGGAGTTTCTATGTCTAGAAAGTTTTTTTTATTTAATAGTTTTCTTATTTCATGAACGACATTACTTCTTAATATTAGTTTATCTGAAGCAATTTTTTGTCTTAAGTATATATATCTATATTTTAAACTTTGTTCTTCGTTAATTTTATTTATTTCATTAGGGAAGAATGGTAATTTTTCATCTGTTTTATTAATTATGATAAGCTCTTCTACTTGTAGTTCTATTGAATTTTGCGTACTGGTTGTCATAGTATTTTTAGTTCTTTCTACAATTATTCCTTTTACGCATATGATATATTCTTTTTTTATATCTATTTCTTTATCTGTAATAGCTTGTATGATTCCTGATATATCTCTTATTTCTATAAATTTTATTTTTCCTAAATTTCTTATATTATTGACCCATCCACATATTGTAATTTTCTTATTTATGTGTTTTTTGTTTATAAGTCCGCAATAGTGAGTTCTTGATATCATTTGTTAGTTATTTTTTAATGTTTTTAACTGGTGTATTTGTGTTTTTAAAATCAGTTGCATACCACCCCGTGCCTTTTAATTGAAAGCTTGTTATAGAAATAATTTTATTGAGAGTTTCCATATTGCAATTAGGGCATATGATTATTAGTTTTTCTTTATATGATTTGTGCAATTTTTCTAGTTTGTAATTACAGCTATCACATTTATATTCGTATATTGGCATAAATTTACTCATATTTGACTTTTATTAATAAAATTAAATCATTTTATTTAGATAATAATATAATTTTATTTTTAAGTCGATAGTTTTTTGTGTATTTGATTTATTATGGCTATAATTATAATAATTTATTAAAAGAGATATTTTATGATATTAGGTATACTTAAATCATTTGCTGTGTTAATTTTATTTTTTTTGTTTATGAAGTTAGTAGATTATACTATTAAATTTATATTTTTTGCAAAAAACAAGTCAATCAATAATAAAATGGATGAAAGTTCCAGTAAATCTAGTGATTCATATAGTTTAAATATGCTACAATGTGAAAAATGTAAAACTTATATTGTTAAGACTGATGCACATTATCATAACGGTAAGGTTTATTGTAAAAAAGAACATATCGAACAGTAATTTAATTCTTATGCACTTGTAGCTTAAATGGATAAAGCATTATATTCCGAATTTAATAGATGGAGGTTCAAATCCTCCCAAGTGCACTTAGATTATGAGTATGCTTTAATTATATCTGATATTTGTATATTATTAAAATTTTTAACAATCAGACCACATTCGTTTCCTGATTTAATTTCTGGAACATTTGCTTTAAAGACTTTTATAGAATCTATTGTGCCTTTATAAAGAAAAATATCCTGCCTAAATACTTTAACTAGAGAATTTTTTTTAATTCTTCCGCTAATAATATTACATCCTGCTATTGTTTTTGTTTTTTCGTAATTAAATATTTTTTTTACTTCTGCTATTCCTATAATTATTTCTTCTTCGTTTAAAAATGACTTTTTGTGAATTATGTCTTTTATATAATCTGTTATTTCATAAATTACATTGAAATATTTAACTGTAACATTTTCTGTTTGGGCCATTTTTTTTATAATGGCATCAATTTTTATATTAAATCCGATTATTGTAGCATTTGTAGCTATGGCTAAGTCTATATCAGATTTGTTTATGTTTCCTGTTTCTGTTTTTATTGTATTTATTTCTATTGTATTAATTGATAAATTGTTTATAGCGCTTTTAATTACATCTGTAGATCCTTGTACATCAGTTTTTATAATAATATTTATTTTATTTTTTTGCTCCTTTTTCATTTTTATCATTAAGCTTTCTAAATGATATTCTGTCTTATTTTGTATTTTTTTATCAATTTTTGATTCTGTTATGTATTTTGCTTGTTTTTCATTAAGAACGGTTATAAATTTTTCTTCTATATTTATAGGTCCTGGAATTCCTGTGATTTCTACAGGCATGGTAGGATATGCCTCATCTATTTCCTTTCCTAAACTATTCGTTATGGACTTTATTTTTCCCCATTTTGTTCCTGTTAGCCCTATATCTCCTTTTTTTAGGCAACCCTTAATTATAATTACAGTTGTAATATGGCCTTTACCTAAGTCTAATCTGCTATCTATTATTATTCCGTCCACTGGACCAGTATAATCTGTTTTTAGATCTAGCATTTCAGTTTGTAAGCTTATAGTTTCCAATAAATTATCAACACCAAATCCAGTTTTTGCTGAGATGTAAGAAAATAATGTTTCACCGCCCCATGATTCTGGGATTAGATTATGATTTGATAAATCATTTATTATTTTTTCGTTTTTATCTGTAGATTTATCTACTTTATTTATTGCTACAATTATAGGTACGTTATTATTTTTTGCTAAATTTATAGCCTCAATTGTTTGAGGCATAACTCCGTCATCAGCTGCTATTACTAATACTACGATATCGGTATGTTGCACTCCTCTTTGCCTTGTTGAATTAAAAGCAAAATGTCCTGGAGTGTCCAAAAATATCATAATCCCATATTTGGTTTCAATTTCATAAGCATTTATATGTTGCGTTATTCCACCGTGTTCGTGAGGAATGTGTTTTGTATTTTTTATGTAATTCAATAATGTAGTTTTTCCATGATCTACATGTCCTAATATTGTAATTATTGGTGGTCGTGTTTTTATTATGTTATTAGTGGTATTTGATTTTTGTAAACCTATTTTTTTATCTCTTTTTTTTAAGGGTATGTTTTTAGATGTTAATATTTTTTGTTTTTCGTATGTTGAAAGGTTTATCGCATGTAGTTTTTCTTTTTCATCGGCTTTGGTGTCTTTAATATATAGTTTTTTTTCTTTTTTAATGACGTTAATAACAGTATCTTTTCCTGATGATTTTATTTTCATAGAGTAAGTATTTTTTCTTTTTATTGTTATTTCATTGTTTGTATGTGTTTTCATTTTTTTGCAGTTTTGTTAGTTATTGTTTTTAAATGATGTATAAAGTATATTTATTTTATTAGTAATAGTAATTTTTTGTAATTGTATTTTAATGATTTTATTTTTATTAGCTTATCATTTAACTTTTAAAATTTGTAAGTATTGTTTGTAATTTAGGTTTTATTTATTTTGTTTTTTTCTAATGTTTTTGCTGCAGCAATTTTAATTTGCTTTATTATTTTTTCCTCTATACCCTTTATTTCAGATAATTCTTTTAGTGGCATATAAGCTAGTTCTTCCAATGAAGAAAATCCATTAGATATAAGTAAGTTTGCTATATGTGAATTTATATTTAAATTTTTTATAAAGAAGCTTTCTAAATAATCTATTTCAGTTTTAATTTTTTTATTGGCTTCGTCATTACTTATGATGTTAAGTTCCCAATGCGTTAATTTGCTAGCTAGTTTTATATTTATACCGTTTTTGCCTATAGTTCTTGAGAGGAAATCTTCATGTACGGCTATATTCATAGATCGTGTTTCTTCATCTATTTCTATTGAACTGATTTCTGTAGGTGAAAGGGCATTTATTACATATTTTATTGGGTCTGGATCCCAAAGTATTATATCTATTTTTTCTCCATTTAATTCATTGGATATTGCCTGAATTCTTGATCCTCTAATTCCAATACAAGCTCCTATAGGGTCTAATCTTCCGTCATTTGTTTTTATAGATATTTTAGCTTTTATACCTGGGTCTCTAACTGCTCCTACGATTTCTATTATATTTTCGTTTATTTCTGGCACTTCTATTTTAAATAATTCTATAATCATTTTATCTGAAGTTCTAGTTAATAATATTTCTGGTCCTGTAGGGTTTTTTGATATTTCTGTAAAAAAGGCTTTAACTTTATCTCCTAGTTTGAATATATCTTTTGGAAGTTGGTCTTTTTTTTTTAATAAACCTTCAGCATTGTTTCCAAGATCTAATATAATTTCGTCTTTATTTATTTTTTTTACTATACCTGAAATGAGCTTTCCTTTTTTTTCGGAAAATTCTTTCATAATTATATTTTTTTCAGCTAGTTTTATTTTATTGATGATAACATACTTTGCTATTTGTGCATCTATTCTTCCGAAGTTTATTGATTTTATTTCTTTTTCTATTTTATCGCCTATTTTTATATTAGGATTAGTTTTTTTAGCGTAGTTTATCGGTATTTCTATAGATGGGTTTACTATATTTTTTAAATTATCTTTTATTACTTCATATACTATGTATGTCTTATATGTTCCATTATTTTTGTTTATTTTAGTTTTTATATTAAATATTCCGTATTTTTTAGTAGTAGTATAAACTATAGCTTCTTCTATTGCATTGAAAATTATATCTTCAGATATACCTTTTTCATTAGAAACACTGTTCACTATTAGTTTTAGTTGAATTTTTTTATTCATTTTAATTTCTCTAGTTTTTTATCAATAATGAAAGAAAACAATATTATAAATTACTCATCATTTACAACTTTTACTTAAATTAAATAGTGAAGATCAATGGCAGGATTATTTAGCGGGGGCAGGATTTGAACCTGCGACCTTCGGGTTATGAGCCCGATGAGCTGCCAAACTGCTCTACCCCGCAATTAAAGTAATTCTAATAAAAAAAATAAAAAAATACAAGCATATATAAAAATAATTGATTTTAAAATTTATAGTTTAATTAAGATTAATTAATTTTATTTGATATGTTTTTTTTAGTTTTTTAATGATAACATTATGACATAATAACATAAGATGATGATTTGGTATATTTTAAAGTTACTTAAGTATCGGAAAAAAAAATATTAGTAAATTAATAATTGATAATTATTAGTTAAGAATTAATTGATATTGTGTTTTTGTATTTTTAGTTCAGGAAAATAAAATATGATAGGACATGAAATTATAGGAGTCTTAATTTCTTTAGCTGCTATTGCTAGTTATATTAATTATCGATACGTTAAGTTACCTAAATCTATTGGTATTACTTCTATAACGTTATTTTTATCGTTAATAATAGTCATAGGAACTAAGCTTGGTTTAGATTTTAATAGTAAAAGCTTATTAGAAGGAATACGATTTAACGAAACATTTTTACATGGGATGTTAAGTTTTTTGTTATTTGCTGGATCTTTACATATTAATGTTATAGAGTTATCAAGATATAAAACTTTAATTACATTGCTTGCTACTGTTAGTGTTCTGTTTTCTACTTTTTTTACAGGGTACACTATTTATAGTTTGACGCAATTTTTGTGTATAAATTTACCATTTTATTATTGTTTTGTTTTTGGAGCATTAATTTCACCAACAGATCCTATAGCTGTTTTAGGAGTTTTAAAAACAGTTAGAGCTCCAAAGTCTTTGGAATTAAAAATAGCAGGTGAGGCGCTATTTAATGATGGTATGGGAATAGTTTTATTTTTTGTTGCGTTAGCTTTAGCTTCTGGTGAGCAAAAATCTTTATCTTTAGAAACAGTTTTCGTATATTTTGTTAGGCAAGGTATAGGCGGTTTGTTGCTTGGAGTGTTTGTTGGAATTATCTCTTCTAAATTATTAAGAAATATAAATGATGCTGAAGTTGCTATAATAATTACATTAGCTGTTGTTTCCGGAGGATATTCCTTAGCTCATTCTGTTGTTGATGTTTCTGGACCTATATGCATGGTTACAGCTGGTTTAGTTATAGGAAATTCTATAAAGCAAAGCAATATGACGGAGGAAACTTTACAGAGATTAACTGCTTTTTGGGAATTGCTTGATGAAGTTTTAAATGCTGTATTGTTTGTTTTGATAGGATTAGAGTTTATAGGTATACAATTTAATTTGTATACTACAATTGCTGGTTTTGGAGCTATATTTGCAACTATAATTGCTAGATGGATTAGTATTTTTATACCGGTTGTTTGTTTATCTCGTTTTAAAACACTTAATTTAGATTTGTTATATGTTTTAACATGGGGTGGGTTAAGAGGCGGAATATCTATAGCATTAGCTTTAAGCGTTGAAGGTAAGTATCATGATTTTATTGTAGCTATTACATATGCTGTTGTAATATTTTCTATGATGGTACAAGGAGTTACTATAGCTTCTTTGGTAAAGAGATTTATGCGTAGGAAAAATTACAGGTAGTCTTAGATTATTTGTATGTTATTTAAAATTAATAATTTATTTATGTATCTATTTAAAATTAAATGATAATATATGTCATTTTTAAATTTTATTGTTGTTGGTTTATTTCAAATTAGTTAATTTTATGTCTAAAACATTTAAAAAAATCGGTGTTATTCAATTGTCGTTATTGTCTATTTCAGCGATAATAAGTTTGAGAAGTTTACCAATGTTTGCTGAAGTTGGTTTTTCTATAATCTTTTTTCTGGGCATAGCATCGATTTGTTTTTTCATGCCGGTTGGTATGGCAATTGCAGAATTAAGTACAACATGGCCAACTAATGGTGGTTGTTATTCATGGATAAAGAATGCATATGGAAGGTCTTGGGCATTGTTTGTATTGTGGGCTTATTGGATGGAAAGTATAATATGGTTTCCTACAGTATTGATATTTATTGTAGCTATGCTAGCACATGTATTGTCTCCGGTTTATCAAAACTTAGATAGTAATAATTTATTTTTAATTTCTGGCATAGTAATTGTCTTTTGGTTACTAACTTTTATCAATTTTTATGGAATAAGATTTTCAGCTATGATTAGTTCTGTTGGTGTTTTTGTAGGAACAGTTATTCCATTAATTTTGATTATTTTTTTTGGTATTTTTTGGTTATTTTCTGGAGAATCTTTAAGTATTGATTTTAATTTAAAAAGTTTATTTCCAGAGTTTAGTATTAGCAATATGGTATTTTTTTCTGGAGTTTTGTTAGGAATATCAGGTATTGAAGTTGTTTCTTTTCATATAAATGATATGGATAAGCCAGAGGTTAATTTTGTAAAAGTTTTATTAATTTCTTCTGTTTTTATATTGATTGTTTATGTTTTAGGATCTTTATCTATAGCGATAGTTGTTCAAAAGTCTGAAATATGTTTAGCATCAGGTATTATCCAAGCGTTAAAAGTATTTTTTTTAAAGATTAATATACCGCTCATAATTCCATTTTTAGCTTTATTGTTGTTGGTAGGTTCTTTGTCAGGCATGAATACCTGGATTATAGCTCCAGCAAGAGGTTTATTAGTAGCAGCAGAAGATGGCATGTTGCCTCATTTTATGAGATATGTAAATAAAAATGACGTACCTGTGGTATTACTTATAATTCAAGCAGTTGTAGGAAGTGCTTTATCTGTATTTTTTTTTATTTATATAAATAGTGTTAATGGTTTAATATGGGTTTTTGTTTGTTTATCATTTCAATTTGCTTCATTTTTATATATTATGATATTTTTTACAGTTATAAAACTTAGAAAGAAATATCCTGACATTTACAGGCCATATAGAGTTCCATTTTTAAAATTTATAGCTACTTTAGGTATAGCTTCATGTACTTTTGCATTTTTTATTTCTTATGTACAGCCATCACATATTGATGTTTCTGAAAAAAGTTTTTATTTTTTACTATTATTATTGATATTTACTTCATTAATGATTCCATCATTAATTTTTATATTTTTTGATAAAATTAAAAAACGATAATGATGTTTTTACGTTGGGTCTGTGTATTTTTTTAATTCTTCTATAAATTTTTTTAATTTTAATTTTTTTTCAAGAATAATTGTATTGTTTGCTTTTTGTAAAAAAAATTTATTATTTAATGTAGATTTTATGTTTTCAATATTTTGTTCTATTTTGTTTTGTTTAATAATATTAGTATTGGATAATGTATTTTTTTTTACGGTTCTTTTGAACGTAATGATTTTTATTTCATTAATTGTATTTACAATTGTATTTTCTATTTGTTTATTTTCCACTTTAATATTTATATATTTAAAATTAAACAACTTTAAAAGCAATGGTTTTATGTTTTCCAAATAATTTATATTAGTTTTATTTATATTTTCTATTAGTATATTATTGCTTAAATCTTTATTTATATTATCTTTTTTAATTTTTCTTATTATTGTTGACATATTTTTAAGAAATATTATTATTTTTTCACTTGTTTTGTTTATAAGTGATTTATTTAATGATGGAAATTTTTCTACCATTATAGAGTTAAAATTGTTATTTTTTTTTATGTTTATGGTTTGCCAAATTTCTTCTGTTATATATGGCATTATAGGATGTAATGTTTTTAAAATTTCTCTGAAAATATTATTTAATGTTTTTTTTGTCTGATTTTTATAGAATTTATTTTTTAATAAAACTTTAGTGAATTCTATATACCAGTTGCAATATTCATCCCATACAAATTTGTATAAAGTTTCACTGAGTAAAATGAAATTTTTACGTTTTATATTTATTAGTATTGTTTCTTTAGTTCTTTCCCAATTTGATGTTATCCATTTATCAAATATTGATAGTTTATTTTTAGTTTTATATTTTTTATAATTATCATTATTTAGTTTTAAATAAATTCCAGCATTCCATAGTTTATTGCAAAAATTTTTGTAGCTTTTTATTTTTTTAAAATCTAATTTTATTGATATATTATCAGTTGCTATAGAGCAAAATGTAAATCTTAATGCATCCGCACCATATGATTCTATGCCTTGTGGAAATTGGTTTTTTGTAGAGTCTATTATTTGTTTTTTAATTTGAGGCTGCATTAAATTTAAGGTTCTTTTGTTTATTAAGTCTTCATAGTTGATTCCATTTATTATATCTAGTGGGTCTAATACATTTCCTTTAGTTTTTGACATTTTATTACCTTGATTATCTCTTATTAATCCATGTATATATATTTCTTTAAATGGAATTTGATTTGTAAATTTAATTCCAAACATTATCATTCTAATGGCCCAAAAAAATATAATATCAAATCCTGTTATTAAAATATCTGTTGGATAAAAATTACTTAGTTCTTTCGTTTTATATGGCCATCCAAGGCTTGCGAATGGCCATAAAGCTGATGAGAACCATGTATCTAAAATATCTTTATCTTGGTTAAGTTTTAATGTATTTTTTAATTTGTATTTTTTTCGTATTGATATTTCATTTTCTCCTGTGTACATATTGTTGTTTAAATCATACCATATTGGTATTTTATGCCCCCACCATATTTGTCTGCTTATGCACCAATCTTTTATGTTATCAATCCATGTTAAGAATACTTTTTTCCATTTATACGGATATATTTTTATTTTTTTTTTTTCTATTGCTTCTTTTACAGGAATTATTAATGGCTTTACTTTAACATACCATTGTTCTGTTACTAATGGTTCTATTATGCTATTACTTCTGTCTCCTCTTGGTATATTACATTCATAATCTTCCATTTTTTCTATCAAATTTAATTTTTGTAAATCTTCTACTACTAGTTTTCTTGCTTCGGTTACCGTTAAATTGTTGTATTTTTGTGGAGAATTGTTATTTAATTTTGCATCGTGTGTTAAAATATTTATTATTTTTAAGTTATGTTTTTTCCCAATTTCAAAATCTTTATAGTCATGTGCAGGCGTTATTTTAACACAGCCAGTTCCAAAATTTATATTTATATCATCGTCTTCTATTATTGGTATATTTTTGTTAACTATGGGAATTACTACTGTTTTATTTGTTAAGTTTTTGTACCTGTTATCTTTTGGATTGATAGCGATACAAACGTCTCCAAAAATTGTTTCAGGTCGTGTTGTAGCTATTGTTAAATATTCTGATATATTATTAGAAAATTTATATTTTATGTAGTATAACGGAACTGTCTCTTTTTTATAGATAGTTTCTAGGTCTGATATTGCTGTTTTTAATGTTGGATCCCAATTTACAATTTTGTTACTTTTATATATTAGCTTTTCTTCGTATAATTTTATAAAAGCAGTTGTTACAGCTTTTGAGAAGTTTTTGTCTAGTGTAAATCGTTGTGATTTCCAATTTAATGAACATCCTAAAGTTTTAAGTTGATTATTTATATTTTCTATGGAATGTTTTTTCCAGTTATCAGCATATTTGTAAAGTGCTTTTATATCAATATTTTCTTTTTTTACGGTTGTTATTTTTAAGTTTTGTTCTATTAGCATTTGAGTTGCTATTCCAGCATGATCTGTGCCCATTTTCCATAATGTGGAGTATTCAGTCATTCTTTTATATCTTATTAAAATATCCATTAATGTGCATTGGAATGCATGGCCCATGTGTAAATTTCCTGTTATATTTGGAGGTGGTATTGTTATACAATATTTTTTTTTAAATTTATAGTTGGGAGAAAAATATTTTTTATTTTCCCAGTGTGAGTATAATATGGATTTTTTGCTTTCAGGATTATATTTTTCGAACATATATATTATTTAGATTTTTTTACGTATTTTAATATTAGCATATTTGTTCATAGTTTTGTGTAAGAAAGATTAACTTAATAACTACATTTTATTCATGTTATTACAAGTGCTTTTGTATTAAAATTTTTTTAAATGTATTGCATAATTTTTTGTTAATATTATAAATTTAATTTATAATATTTTTGTATTAAGTATAAAGTTTTTATTTTTTTAATAAAGTTATGATATACATAAAATGTTTGTGTATTATTTGGAATAGTTGTAGTTATGTTTTTTGCAAAGTTTTAGTTTTATTTATAAGTAGATTTTTGGTTTTAGTAAATGAAATTTGCTAATTATTTTTCTATTTATTGTCTAAGTAATATGTTTTTTTGTGTAGGTAATAATTTTATGTTATATCATAGTGGTGTTTCGTTTATATAAATTTACTTTTAAGTTGTATTTAGGATTGTACTATTAGATTTTATTTAAAGGTGGTAATTGCATTTTATTTTTTTAGAAGTTTACAGAAGTTGTTATAGGGTTTTGCATATTAAAATAGTTGTGAATTTATTTTAGATTTAATATTTTTATTCTATATAATTAGGTAATTAATATTTTTTTTTGTTATAATAATAACCAATTGACAGATAAGTTATATTATTATAACATCTAGTTTTTAAGATTTAGTACTATTTTGTAAGGATTGTTGAACGTTGTATGTCCACTATAAATCAATTAGTTAGAAAAGGTAGAGTTAAAGTTAAATATAGAAGCAAAGTTCCAGCTTTAAAAGGCAATCCTCAGACAAGAGGAGTGTGTTTAAAGGTTTATACTACTAAACCAAAGAAGCCTAACTCTGCTTTGAGAAAGGTTTGTAGAGTAAAATTGGCAACTGGATATGAGGTTACTGCTTATATACAAGGTGTTGGGCATTCTTTGCAGGAACATTCAATTGTTCTCGTTCGAGGTGGTAGGGTTAAAGATTTACCAGGTGTTCGTTATAAAGTAGTTAGAGGAGCTTTAGATTCAACAGGTGTTGAAGGTCGCAAGAGATCTCGCTCTAAGTATGGTACAAAAAAAATTATTAATAAATAGTGATAGGAATACAAAATGCCAAGAAAGAAGAAAGTTTCTAAGATTATGATAAAACCTGATCTTATTTTTAATAGTTTGTTATTGTCTAAGTTTGTTAATTATATAATGGTTTGTGGTAAGAAGTCTTTAGCAGAAAATATAGTGTATAAGGCTTTAGAAATTGTAAAAGATAAAACTAAAGTAGATCCGATTGTTGTTTTTGAAAAAGCGTTGGAACATATAAAGCCTATAGTAGAAGTTAGATCTAGAAGAGTAGGTGGAGCAACTTATCAAGTTCCTGTTGAAGTTAAACCTAAAAGAGCTATAACATTAGCTATGAGATGGTTGGTTGGGTCGTCTCGTATTAGAAATGAAAAAAATATGATTTTAAAGTTAGCTTTTGAGATTATTGAGGCAGCTGATGATAATCATTCTATTGGCAATAGCATTGGTAAGGGTGGAGCTGTTAAAAAAAGGGAGGATACTCATCGTATGGCTGAGGCTAATAGAGCTTTTGCACATTATAGATGGTAGTATTTTATGTCCAGAGAGATTGAACTTATAAGGTATAGGAATATTGGGATAACAGCGCATATAGATGCAGGGAAAACAACAACAACAGAGAGAATTTTGTTTTACACAGGAGTTTCTCATAAGATAGGTGAGGTTCATGATGGTTCGGCTGTTATGGATTGGATGGAGCAAGAGCAAGAGAGAGGCATAACAATAACGTCTGCTGCAACTACATGTTATTGGCATGGCAGTTCTAAACAGTTTTCTAAGCATAGAATTAATATAATAGATACTCCTGGTCATGTGGATTTTACAATTGAGGTTGAACGTTCTTTAAGAGTTTTAGATGGGGCAGTTGGCGTTTTTTGTGCTGTAGGTGGGGTTGAGCCTCAATCAGAAACTGTTTGGAGACAAGCTAACAAGTATAAAGTTCCTAGAGTTGCTTTTGTTAATAAAATGGATAGACCTGGAGCTGATTTTTTTAGTGTTTTGAAACAAATGAAAGAAAAGTTAAATTCAGTTGCTGTTCCTATACAAATTCCTTATTTTAAGGATGATAATTTTTTAGGAATAATTGATTTGATTGAAATGAAATTGATTATTTGGGATGAAGAAGATTATGGAACTAAATTTAATTTTTTTCCAATTCCTGAAGATAGAATGGATTTGGTTAGTAAATATAGAGAGCTTATTTTAGAAGTTGTTGCTGAAACCTCAGAGTCTCTTATGAGTAGGTTTTTAAATAATGAAGCTTTTACAATTGATGAAATATATAGTGGATTGAGGATAAAGGTTATAAACAATGATATTGTAGTTGTTACTTGTGGATCTGCTTTTAAAAATAAAGGAGTTCAAATTCTATTAGATTCTATTATTAGATATTTGCCATCGCCTGTAGATTTGGTATCGATAAAAGGTATTTCTAATAATACGGATGTTACTGTAGATATTTCTGATAAAAGTATTTTTGTTGCATTAGCTTTTAAGATAGCCACTGATCCATTTGTTGGTACTTTAACTTATATAAGAGTTTATTCTGGATTTATAAATGCTGGAGATTTTGTCTATAATAGTAGTAAAAGTAAAAAAGAAAGATTTGGAAGAATTTTATTAATGCATGCAAATACCAGAGAAGAAATAAAGTCAATTAGATCAGGTGATATTGCTGCAGTTATCGGGTTGAAATATACGTCTACGGGAGATACTTTTTGTACTTTAGATAACAGTATCGTTTTAGAAAAAATGACATTTCCTGAGCCTGTTATATCTATTTCTGTTGAACCTAAAACAAAAAATGATCAAGAAAAGATGGGTGTTGCGTTAAGAAAACTTATGCAAGAAGATCCTTCTTTTAGAGTGTCTGTTGATGTTGAATCTTCTCAGACAATAGTCTCTGGAATGGGCGAGTTGCATTTGGAAATAATAATTGATAGGCTAAAGAGAGAATTTAGCGTGGAGTCTAATACAGGAAGACCTCAAGTAGCTTATAGGGAAACTGTAACTAAGGTTGTTGAGCAAGAGGGTAAATACATTCGCCAATCTGGTGGAAGAGGACAGTATGGACATGTCGTTATGAGAATTGAGCCTTTAAAACCTGGATCTGGCTTTAAATTTGAGAGTGCAATAGTTGGTGGAGTTATACCTAAAGAGTATATACCAGCTGTAAGAAAGGGAGTATTTGAACAAATTCAAAATGGAGTTTTAGCTGGATATCCCATGGTTGATGTTATGGTAACTTTATTAGATGGGTCTTTCCATGAAGTTGATTCTAGTGAAATGGCATTTAAGAATGCTGCTTCAAGAGGATTTAAAGAAGGAGCGTTAAAAGCTAATGTAATTTTATTGGAACCAATTATGAATGTTGATGTTATAGTTCCTGATGATTATATAGGTAGTGTTATAGGTGATTTAAATAAAAGAAGAGGTGTAATACATGGAGTTGAAGATGTAGCTGCGGCTAAGAATATTAAAGCAAATGTTCCTCTTTCTGAAATGTTTGGGTATGCTACTGTTTTACGGTCTATAACTCAAGGTAGAGCTGTATATAATATGGAATTCGTTAAGTATTTACCTGTACCAGAAAGTGTATCTAAAGATGTTGTTAAGAAAAGATAGTTATAAATGTTTTATTGTTTATAAAATTAATTAAATATAAATTTTATAGTTTATAGTATTATACTTTTGTATATATAAGGTGTGAATGTCAAATCGTAATCAAATTATAAGAATAAAATTAAAATCATATGATCATAAGGTCATAGATCAATCTACTAGGGAAATTGTTGATACGGCTAAAAGGACAGGAGCAAGAATAAATGGTCCAATACCGCTTCCTACTCATATAGAGCGTTTTACAATTTTGACTTCTCCTCATGTAGATAAAAATGCGAGAGATCAGTATGAAATTAGAACATACAAACGGTTGATCGTTATTGTTGAACCAACAGATAAGACTGTTAATGCATTGATGAAATTGGATTTATCTGCAGGTGTTGATATTAAAATTTCAGTTACGTAGAGGGTTTTTATGGCTATAGGTTTGATTGGTTATAAATGTGGAATGACAAGGTTTTTTGATAATAATGGACTTTCTATTCCTGTAACAGTAGTTAAAATTTATTATAATTATATTATCGGGTTAAAATCTGTTATTAATGATGGTTATTCTGCTGTTCAAGTTTCTACTGGATATTTAAGTAAAAATAAAATGTCAAGATCAGTGCTAGGAATTTATAAAAAAACAGGAGTTAGTGATTTAAAAGATATTTCTGAATTTCGTGTTGATAATATTGAGATGAATAAATATAATTTAGGGGATGTTGTTAATATTTCGTTATTAGATTTAGCTAGATTTGTGGACATTATTGGTATTTCTAAAGGTAAAGGTTTTTCTGGAGTAATTAAAAGACATAATTTTAGTGCACAGTATGCCACTCATGGTAATTCTCTTTCTCATAGAGCTCCTGGATCAATAGGACAATGTCAAACTCCTGGTAGGGTTTTTAAAGGTAAAAAAATGCCAGGACATATGGGCAATGTTAGAGTTACGATAAAAAATTTAGAGATAGCTAAGATTTACAAGGAAGATAATGTTGTTTTATTTAAAGGTGCGGTGCCAGGAGCTATTGGGTGCAAAGTTCTTGTAAAGAATATTGTTAATTAGTATTTAATTTGTATTTAGGAAGTATATATGGAGTTTTTTATAAAGAGAAATGATGATGTGAAGGAAATTATTTCTTTTTCCTCTGGTGTTTTTGATGTAGAATATAATGAGAGCCTTTTGCATCAGATGGTTTTATTTTATTCATATAATTCTCATTTAAAGACTAAGTCACAAAAGACTAGATCTGAAGTTAGCGGTGGTGGTTGTAAGCCTTGGCGTCAGAAAGGTACTGGAAGAGCTAGAGCTGGAAGTATAAGAAGTCCTTTATGGAGAGGCGGTGGAAAAATATTTGCTGCTAGAGGTCTTATAGAGAAGAGAAAAAAGATAAATAAGAAGATGTACAGATTAGGCATGAGGGTTATATTTTCAGAGCTTATTCGTCAGAATAGAGTTAGTATTATAGAAGATTTAAGTGTAAGTGGTTTAAAAACTAAGGATTTTTTAGGTGAAATACAATTTTTAAGTATTTCTAATAGTGCTCTTTTTGTAGTTGATAATTTGTCGAAAAATTTATATTTTTCTACTCGCAATTTAAAGAATATATTTGTAATTACATGTTGTAGTATGAATCCTATGATCTTAATGAAATTCAAAAGTATTTTTGTGACAAAAACGTCTTTAAAGTTGATAGAAGAGTTGATTAGATGAATAATAGAAAGTGTTTTTATAATATATTGACTGGTCAGCATTCAACAGAAAAGTCAGTAATGTTAACTGATAAGTATAGGAGTATTACTTTTGTGATTCCTAATAGAGTTAATAAAAATGATGTTAAATATGCTGTTGAGAAGATATTTGGTGTTATTGTTTTATCTGTTGGAATTATTAATGTGAAGGGAAAAAAGGTAAGATTTAAAAATATTATTGGTAAAAGTAAAAGTTTTAAAAAAGCTATAGTTACGTTGAAAAAAGGGTATAATATTAATTTTTTAGAGTTTAATTAGGAATTTTCATGATTATATTAAAAAAATATAAACCTACTACTCCTGGTATTAGAGGATTAATAAGTATAAAAAATACTAGTTTGTATAAAGGCAGTCCTTTAAAGAGTTTGACATTTTCCAAAAAATGCTCTTCTGGTAGGAATAATTTAGGAAGAATTACAGTGTGGGGAAGAGGTGGTGGACATAAAAGAAAATATAGATATATTGATTGGAAAAGAGATAAATGTAAAGTTTTAGCAAAGGTTGAACGTATTGAATATGATCCTAATAGAACACCGTATATAGCTTTATTGCTTTATGAAGATGGCGAGAGACGTTATATAGTATGTCCTAATAAGGTTAATGTTGGAGATTTTGTAGTTTCAGGTGATGATTCTCCTATAAAAGACGGTAATAATTTGCCTCTTAAGAGCATACCTTTAGGTACATTTATTCATTGTGTTGAGTTAGTACCTGGATGTGGAGCTCAATTAGCAAGAAGCGCTGGAGCTTCTGTTCAATTATTAGCTAAAGATGAAAAACATGCTACTGTTAGGTTGCGTTCTGGAGAGGTTCGTAAGGTTTTGTTAGATTGTTGTGCTACTGTTGGTGAAATTTGTAAAAGTGAGCATAATTTACAAAAATTAGGAAAAGCTGGTAGAAATCGCTGGAAAAATAATAAACCAAGAGTCAGAGGAGTGGCAATGAATCCTGTAGATCATCCATTAGGTGGAGGAGAAGGAAAAACTTCAGGTGGTAGACCAGCTTGTAGCCCTTGGGGTTTGCTTGATGGTAAAGTAACACGATCACGAAATAAGCGTGGTGGAAAATTGATAATTAAGAGTAGAAGAAAAAAATAAGTTTATTTTTTGTATTGGGAGTTTTATTTGTGGCTCGTTCTTTAAAAAAAGGTCCGTTTGTAGATTATCATTTGTTGAAAAAAATTAGAAATGTTGGTACTTTGAGTGCTAAACATACAATTAAGACATGGTCAAGAAGATCTATGATTATACCTGATATGATTGGTTTTACAATTGCTGTTCATAATGGTAAACATTTTATACCTGTTTTTGTTACTGAAAATATGGTGGGACATAAGTTAGGTGAATTTTCTCCTACTAGAATATTTCGTGCTCATGCTGGTGATAAGAGTTCTAAGGGTAATATAAGGAAGAAAAAACAATGATTGTTAAAAGTGTAGTTAAAAATGCTCGTATATCTCAAAGAAAAGTCAGGTTTGTAGTTGATCGTATAAGAGGTATTAGCGTAGAAAGGGCTATTGATTTTTTGAATTTTAGTAATAAAAAAGCGTCTTTTATTTTAAAAAAATTACTTAGATCTGCTGTAGCTAATGCTGAACATAATTATGGCCTTGACATTGATGAGTTATTTGTACATTGTGTGTATGTAAATAAGGCTACTATGTTGAAACGATTTAAGCCTAGAGCTAAGGGTAGATCCAATAGAATAGTAAAAAGGAGTTGTCATATTTTTATAGGTATTAAAGAGAGGAAGTAATATATGGGACAGAAAGTTAATCCTATTGGAATTAGATTAGGTTTTGTAAGAAAAAGCAATGCTTTTTGGTTTCCTGATGGAGATACATTTGCTAATACTTTACGTAATGATATAGAAATAAGAAAATATATATTTGATAATTTACCGAAGTCTTCTGCTGTAAGTAAAATTTTAATTGAACGTATAAGTCAGAATGTAAAAATTACAATATCAACAGCTAAGCCTGGAATTGTTATAGGTAAAAAAGGCGAAGATATAGAACGTTTACGTTCTAAATTGAGCTGTATTTATAAGATTTCTGTTAGCATTAATATAGAAGAGATTAAAAAACCAGATTTAGATGCTTATTTAGTTGCAGATAGTATTGCTTCACAATTAAAACGCCGAGTTATGTTTAGGAGAGCTATGAAGCGTGCTATTTTAAATGCTATGAAGCAAGGAGCATTAGGTATTAAAGTATGTGTATCAGGAAGGTTAGGCGGAGCTGAGATAGCAAGAAGAGAATGGTATAAAGAAGGAAGAATACCATTACATACATTTAGAGCTAATATAGATTATGGTTTTTCTGAGGCAAAGACTACATATGGAGTTATAGGAGTAAAAGTATGGATTAATAAAGGAGATGTAGTTTTTTTAGATAAGATTAAGAAATAGGAGTTGTATATTTATGTTGCAACCTAGTAAAACTAAGTTTCGCAAGCAACAAAAAGGTAGAAATAATAAAAGAGTAGCTACTAAAGGTAATGAGATAAATTTTGGAGAATTTGGATTAAAAGCTGTAGGACATTCTAGAATTACAGCAAGGCAAATTGAAGCTTCAAGAATTGTTATATCTAAGTATATGAAAAGAGGTGGTAAGGTTTGGATTAGAATTTTTCCAGATAAGCCAATTACTGAAAAACCAATAGAAGTGAGACAAGGTAAGGGTAAGGGTAATGTTGAATATTGGGTTTCTCTAGTACAGCCTGGAAAAGTTTTGTTTGAAGTTGCTGGTGTATCTCATGATGTAGCTTATCGAGCATTGAAGTTAGCTTCCTATAAATTACCTGTTAAAACAGTATTTGTTTCTAGAGTTATGTTATGAAAGTTAAAGATATTAGAAATAAAGGTATTAATGAATTAAAGACAGATGTTATTAGTTTGTATAAAGGACGTTTAAAATTGAGATTAGAAAAGACTAGTGGTGCCGAGTTTAAGAAAAATCATTTATTTAAGGCTTTGAACAAGAATATTGCTAGGGTCTTAACTGTGATTAAAGAATTGGAAGGATCATGAATATTATTAGTAGATCTAAGATTTTGCAAGGAGTTGTAGTAAGTAATAAGATGGATAAGACTGTTGTTGTTAGGGTAGAAAGAAGAATTAGTCATAAAATGTACACTAAAGTGGTTAGTAAGTTTTCTAAATATTATGTACATGATGAAAATAATGTTTGTAATGTTGGAGATTTTGTTTCTTTTAAAGAAATAGCTCCTATATCGAAGAAAAAACATTGGGTTTTGGTTTAATTTTTTTTAATATGGAGATTTTTATGATTCAGATGCAATCTATTTTGCAAGTAGCTGATAATAGTGGAGCTAAAAAGGTTATGTGTATAAAAGTTTTAGGAGGATCTCGTAAGAGGTTTGCAGGGATAGGTGATTTAATAAAAGTTAGTATTAAGGAAGCTATTCCAAAAGGGAAAGTAAAAAAAGGAGAAGTTGTAGATGCTGTTATAGTTAGAACTAAACATGGTATTAGAAGAAGTGATGGATCTACTGTTAAGTTTGATAGTAATGCTGTTGTTTTATTGACAAATAAAGGACAACCAATAGGTACTAGAATTTTTGGACCTGTGACAAGAGAATTACGTTCTGATAAGTATATGAAATTAATTTCGTTAGCTTTAGAAGTTGTTTAGTTGTTTTATATAGGAATTTATTAATATGCTAAAAATACGAAGTGGTGATAAAGTAGTAGTTCGTAATGGAAAAGATAAAGGCAAAAGTGGTATTGTTTCAAAAATAATAAAAAAAATAAATACTAATGGAGAAATTGATATATATGTTAAGTTAGAAGGATTAAATTTATCTAAAAAACATTCCAAAGGAAATCCTAATAAAAATAAACAAGGTGGGATTTTATCTATTGAGTCACCTATAAGATATTCTAATGTTTCAATTTTAAATTCTTTGTCAAATAAAGTAGATAAAGTTAAGTTTAAGTTATTAGATAATGGCAAGAAGGTGAGAGTATTTAAGTCAAATGGAGAAGTTATAAATTAAATGAACAGATTGAAAAAACAATATATTGATGATATAGTTCCCATTTTTATTAAAAATGGGCTTTTTTCCAATATAATGAATGTACCAAGGATAGTTAAGATTGTTATAAATGTAGGTTTTGGAAGCCCAAACTATAATAAAAAAGTTATGGAAAGTATAGTTTCCGAGTTGTCTTTAATTTCTGGTCAAAAACCTATTGTAATTAATGCAAAAAAATCTATAGCTGGTTTTAAAATTAGGCAAGGAGTTCCTATAGGGTGCAAAGTTACGTTGAGAAGTAATAGAATGTATGATTTTTTTGATAAGCTTTTATCTATTATATTGCCTAGAGTTAGGGATTTTAGGGGATTAAGTTTAAAATCTTTTGATGGTAGAGGTAATTATTCATTTGGTATAAAAGAGCAAATTGTATTTCCTGAGATAGATTATGACAAGGTAGATGCTATTAGAGGTATGGATATTTCTATTATTACAACTTCTCGTAATAATAAGAATTGTGAAATGTTATTAAGAGCGTTTGGATTTCCTTTTTGTTGATGGAGTTTAATTTTTATGTCTAAATTATGTATGAAAACACGTGAAAAACGTAGGATAAAATTGTCTAAGAAATATTTTAGTAAGAGGAAGCATTTAAGAAAGATAATTAATGATCATTCTATATCGATAGAAGAGAAAGAAATAGCTCAGAAGACGATTCAAAAGTTTCCTAAAGATTCAGCTTTATGTAGATTGCGTAACCGCTGTTGGAAAACAGGTAGGGGTAATGGAGTTTATAGAATTGTAGGCATGTGTAGAAATATGTTCAGACATCATGCTATGTTCGGGGACATTCCTGGTATTAGAAAGGCAAGTTGGTGAATATATGAGCATGCAAGATCCTATTTCAGATTTATTAACGAGAATTCGCAATGGTTATGCGGCTAAAAAGGAATTTGTTATTGTTTATTCTTCTAAATTGAAATTGTCTATAATTAATCTGTTAAAAGATGAGCGGTTTTTAGATGATTATCTTTTGATAAATGATAATGTTAAAAAGCCTAAGATGAAGATTTTTTTGAAATATTACAACAAGGATGTGCCTATGATTAAAAAAATAGTAAGAATTAGCAAGCCTGGTGTAAGAGTTTATAAGAATAAGAATGATTTGCCAAAAGTTTTAAATGGTTTTGGAATAGCCATAGTTTCTACATCAGTTGGATTGTTAACTGATAATAGAGCTAGAGAACTAGGACTTGGCGGAGAAGTTATATGTACTGTGGAGTAGTTTAAAGCTAATGTATAAGTTTCATAAAAAAAGAATTATTATACCTGATAATGTTCAAGTAGAGTTTAAAAATCATATTTTTTATTTTTCAGGACCTAAGGGTAGTGTAGAGCATATTGTTTCAGGTGATATTTTTATAGAATTTTTTTCTAATGAGATTGTAATAAGTAGTTTACCTAAAAAATGTAGGGTAAAAAAGATATCTCAGATATCTTCATTAATTAACACAACTTATGCTTTGTTTAAAAATTATATTTACGGAGTTGTAAATTATTTTCAATGTAATCTTATATTAAGAGGGATTGGTTATAAAGCACAATTAAAAGGTAATGTTATTGAATTACTTATAGGCTATTCTCATCCAGTACAAATTAATGTACCAAGTGATATTTTAGTTGAATTACCTAGTAATATAGAAATTATTATTAAGGGAATATCGAAGTGTAAGGTTGGTGATTTTTCAGCTAGTATACGAATGAAACGTGTACCTGAAGTTTATAAAGGTAATGGCATTAGGTATAAAGATGAAATTGTATCTTTAAAGTCTCCTAAGAAAAATAAGTAGTTTTGTATTGTATGAAAAATTATAGTTTATCCTCTTTAGAGAGAAAAAAGTTAAAAACAAGAAAGAAAATAAAAGAGTTGAATGCTTTAAGATTAACAGTTTATAAAACTAATAAGCATATATATGCTCAGGTTTTTACTCCTGATGGCAGTAGAGTTATTACTAGTGTTTCAACTTTAGATAAAGTGTTTAAAGATAGAGTTGAAAATCTCATAATAACTAAAACAGAAAAGGCAAGAATAATTGGAACATTATTAGCTGAGAAAGCTAAAATGAACAATATTAGTCAATTAGCTTTTGATAGATCTGGTTTTAAGTTTCATGGTAGAATTAAAGCGTTAGCTGAGTCTGTTTTGAAAAATGGTGTAAAATGTTAGTGAGCAATTGTTTTATGGTAAAAGTATGAATATTTCAAGTAATGAAAATGTTGAATTAACACAAAAAACAGATGTTTATTTAGAAAAGCTTATAGTTGTTAGAAGGAACTCGAAGGTAGCTAAAGGTGGAAGAGTGTTTGGTTTTTCCGCATTAACAGTAGTTGGTGATAGGAATGGAAAAGTTGGAATAGGAAGAGGGAAAGCCAAAGAGGTTCCTTTTGCTATTCAGAAATCAATGGAAAATGCAAAGGCTAATTTGGTAAATGTTGTTATTAATGGATCTACTATTTATCATAAAATATTAGTGAAGTATTGTGCTACTAAAATTGTTATGTTGCCAGCTAGTGATGGTACTGGGATAATAGCCTCTTCTGTTATGAGGTCTGTTTTTGAAGCTATTGGTATAAAAAATGTTTTTGCTAAATGTTTTGGTTCTAAGAATCCAAATAATGTTGTTAGAGCTATGTTGGTTGGATTATTGAGAATGGCTGAAAATATTAAAGCTAGTTCCGTAAGACGTAGAGAAATTTCTAGAAATAGCGAGGATGTTTAGGGGGGTATTTTGTCAAAATTTTATGTAAAGATAACTTTATTGAAAAGTAAGATAGGTAGAATTCCTAAACATAGATCAATAATTACTGGTTTAGGTTTGAGTAAAATAAATGGTTTTGTTATTTTAGAGTATACAAATGCTATAAAAGGAATGATTAGAAAGATTAGCTATTTATTAAAAATTGAAGATTATGGAAGTAATAATGTATTTAAATAAATTTAAGATAAGATTAAAAAAAAGAACTAGAGTAGGTAGGGGAATAGGCTCTGGATTAGGTAAAACTTGCGGTAAAGGACATAAAGGACATAAAGCTAGGTCTGGATATTCTGCAAAAAGTTGTTTTGAAGGAGGGCAGACGCCCTTAGATATGAGATTGCCTAAATTTGGATTTTTTTCAAGAAAAAGTAGATTTTCCGGAGAAATTAAATCTGTTATTTTAAATAAGTTTACTGATGTTGATATAGATTTAAATTTTTTAAAAAAATATAAATTAGTAAATAGTAACGTAAAAATTGTTAAGGTTGTTTATTCTGGAGATGTAAACAGAGCCATCAATTTGAATGGTTTAAAAGTTACAAATAAAGTAAGAGTGAATATAGAACTTTTAGGTGGTACTGTTTATTCTTGATTTTGGAGGTGGTGGGAATTGAACCCACGTCTGTAAAATTCTGATAGTGTAACTTTTTATATGTTTATTCTGTATAGTATTTTATTATTAGCTACTTACAGAATTGTAGCTAGTAATTAGCTTCTATTATTTTTATAATAATATCAGAAGCTGACATTATTATTATCTTGATTCGTTTTTATCTTATGTGATTTACAAGAAAATTACACAAGTACTATAGCATAACTTATTTAAGCTGCCATAGCGTAAGTGTGTTCTTCTTTGGCATTTACAATATAGCCTAAAAGATAAATTTTATTTAACGAAGTAATTTATAAACTTCGACATATATTACAAAACCTTACATTTACATCGAATCTATTCACCCCCGACAGAATATGGATTTAATATTGTTACAGTTTTTTGTTCAATATTTTTTGAAATGAATTTCGCGCGAATATTTTTCTACTATAATCATATATTACTTTTTCTTTTTCTAGAAAGTTTTTGTCGATTTCTTGCAAGTACCAAAGCAAAGTTGATATCCAGCAATCGATTAATGAGAAGTTCTCGCTTAAAAAATATGGCATTTCTTTAAATAATAGCTTAGCACTTTCTATTTGAGAAAGTAAATTTTTTTTATATTCTTCTAGATTTCTAGAAAGATTATATTTTAAGTTTAGTATATAATTCAATGTTTTAAACCAATCTTTATTTATTCTATAGATTAACAGTCTAGTCTTTCCTTTTAGAATAGGATTTATTGGCATTAAAGGTGGATGAGGGAACCTTTCATCTATATATTCTGTTATTATTTCTGCTTTATATAATATAAGATCTCTATCTATGAATGTTGGTGTATAACAATATGGATTTAATTTTTTTAACATTTTGATATTATCTTGTATTAAATGCTCTTCGAAATCTAGACATTTTTCGGCTAGTGCTATTTTTACAACATGAGAATACGGGTCATTAAATCCATTTGTATATAAAGTCATTATTGATCGTTTAACATTTGATATCTGCATATTATTTTATTTCTTTCCAATACTCTCTTTTGAGAAAGTACATTAATATTGTTAAGATTACTAGAAATATTATAACATAATAACCTAGTTTAGTACGTTCTACTTTTATAGGTTCACTTACATATGTTAAAAAATTGACTAAATCTTTTACTAATTTATCATATGCTTCTTTAGATAATTCTCCATTTTCTGTTAATTCTAATAATTCTTCTAAATTAGAAGTTGTTTTTGTATGTATGTTTTTTAATACTTGAGTTCCTTGTAATTTTAGCAACACATGAGGCATTCCTACGTCTGGATAGACTAAATTATTTACACCTAATGGCCTGCTAGGGTCTTTATAAAAGCTTTTCATGTATGAATATATCCAGTTACTGCCTCTGTATCTAGCTATAAGAGACAAGTCAGGTGGATTTTTTCCAAACCATTTTATTCCATTTTCTTTATATATGGATCCTAAAATTTGGCTATTTTCGTTGATTTGATCATTTGAATGCATTAATGTTTCTTGTATTATTTTTATTAATGATTTATCTTTAGTTTCTGTTATGTTTATGCCTTTAGCTAAATCTATATATCTCATGTATTTTAAGCTATGACATCCTTGGCATTGATCAAAAAAAATTTTTGCTCCTCTTTTTAAAGATTGGCTATCTTCAAGAGATAGTTCCATTTTGCTAAGAGCAATACTATTGCTTCCGTATGCAAGTGATGTAAAAAAAATAGATATTATTGATAATATTATATAATTTTTAATTTTTTTCATTGTTTATTTGACTCTCTTAGGTACTTCTTTGCATTTATCTATGGATGAATATATTGGCATTAAAAGAAAGAATAAAAAATATAGAAAGGAAAATATTCGTGCAGCTAAAGTTTTATTGTCACTAGGTGGTTCCATTCCTAAGTAGCCTAAAATAATAAAGCTTATAACAAATATTAATATTGCTATTTTTGTTATAAAGCCTTTGTATCTTATTGATTTTACTTTACTTCTATCTAGCCAAGGTAATAAAAATAAAATAGCTATTGAGCCCACCATAGCTATTACACCTATTAATTTATTGGGAATTGCTCTTAATATAGCGTAATATGGCGTCATATACCATACTGGTGCTATATGTTCTGGTGTTGATAATTGGTCTGCTGGTGTAAAATTTGGGGCTTCTATAAAGAATCCCCAAAAATCAGGTACAAATAACACAACAGAACAAAATAATATTAGAAATATACAGACACCAAATAAATCTTTGATGGAATAATATGGATGCATTGGAATGCCATCTAATGGTATTCCATCATTATTTTTGAATTCTTTTATTTCTATTCCATCTGGATTTCCAGAACCTACTTCATGTAGAGCTGTTAAATGAACTGTAATTAAAATTAATAGTACTAATGGGACAGCTGATACGTGTAATGAAAAAAACCTGTTTAATGTCACTCCACTTACATTATAATCTCCTCTTATCCATTCTATTAGATTTGTACCTATAAAAGGTATAGCTCCAAACAATGAAGTTATAACTTGTGCTCCCCAAAATGACATATTACCCCATGGGAGAAGATATCCAAAAAAGCATTCAGCTAATAAACAAAGAAATATAATAACTCCTATGATCCATAGTAATTCTCTAGGTTTTTTGTATGATCCGTATATAATTCCTCTAAATATATGTAAATATACAACTATAAAAAAGAATGATGCTCCTGTTGAATGAATATATCTAATTAACCATCCAAATTTAATATCTCGCATGATATATTCAACAGAATCGAAAGCCTCATAGCTTGAAGGGTTATAAAACATTGTCAACCATATTCCGGATAGTAATTGTATTCCGAATATTAATAAAGATAATGAACCAAAATAGTACCAAAAATTAAAATTTTTAGGTGCATAGTAATGGGACATATGATCATGCCATAATTTATTTAATGGAAACCTATTGTTAATCCATGTGGAGAAATTATGAAGTATGCTGTTATACATATTTTTGCTCCTGTTATTCTTCACCTATTCTTAATACTTTTTCTGTTAAATATTTATGAGGAGGCACCAATAAATTACATGGGGCTGGAACTCCTTTGTATACTCTTCCTGCTAAATCAAACTTAGATCCATGGCATGGGCAGAAAAATCCTCCTATCCATGACGGATCTATTTCTTTTATTTTTGGTTTGTATAATGGAACGCATCCTAAATGAGTGCATATTCCAGTTATTACGAGAATATTGTCTTTTATAGAACGATGTTTATTTGTAGCGTAAATAGGTTGTTGATGTTCTATTGAATCTGGATCGCGTAGTTTGTCTTTTAAGCTATCTAGCTTTTGTATTGTTTCATAACTTCTATTTATTATAAATATTGGCTGTCCTCTCCATTCCACTGTTATTCTTTGTCCAATTTCTATTTTTGATATATCTATATCAACGGGAGATCCCATTGCTTTAGCTTTTGCACTAGGAAACCATGATGCTATAAATGGTATTGCAGCAAATCCAACCCCTATTCCACCAAGTGTTGATGTTGCTATTGTAAGGAATTTCCTTCTACTGTTTTTATTATTTATATTTTCATCCATTTTATCTCCTGTGTTTTTGTGTTAATAAAATTAATTTTAAAAAAATAAAAACTATCTTTTTGAGTACTGTTCTCTTTTTCGTGCTTTTCTTCTGCCGACTTTTTTCCTTTCTACTATTCTAGAGTCTCTTGTTAAAAATCCCACTTTTTTCAATTTTTGTCTGTAAGTTCTTTCTTCTTCTGAATTAAGATTGTCTAATTTTAATACAGCTTTACTGATTCCATGTCTAATTGCTTCAGCTTGTCCTATAGGACCTCCGCCTTTTACAGTTATTTTTAAATCAATATTATTTGTAATGTCTAATAATTGTAGTGGTTTTTTTATAATGTTGATTATTTTTTGATCGTTATAATAATTTTCTGAATCATTTATTTTAATAATTCCTGTTCCATTAGTTTTTAAAAAAACTCTTGCAATGCTGGTTTTTCTTTTTCCAGTGCTATAAAAAAAATCTGATATATTCATTCTATTAATTCTCTAATATTTTAGGTTTTTGAGCACTATGTGGATGTATATTATCTGGATATATTTTAAGTTTTTTCAAAAAAATATCACTTAGTTTATTTTTAGGTAGCATTCCTTTTACGGCATTTTTCAAGACAAAACCAGGATGTTTATTTAACATCGTTTCTAATGTCACAGATTTCAAATGTCCTGGATATCCAGAGTGTCTATAATATGTTTTATTTTTTAATTTATTTCCAGTTGTTTTAATTTTTTTTGCGTTTATTACTATCACATAATCTCCTGTGTCTTTATTTGGAGCGTAAGTGATTTTATTTTTTCCTCGTAATATTGTAGATATTTTACAAGCGAGCCTACCTAAAATTTCATTTTCAGCATCTAAAATTATCCAAGTTGCTGTTTCTTTTTTTTCAATTTTTTTCATATTTTTTTTAGTTTAAATTTTTGTAAAACTTCCTATAATTCTATTTAATTTTACAAAATAATCAATATTATTTTTGTTATTATAATAATTGAATATTTTGTTTATTTTTGTTAAGTTTTATTTAATATAGTTTTTTGGAGTTAGTGATGAAAAAAGAAGGTATCATAGAATTTAAGGGCACAGTAGTAGAAACATTACCAAATGCTACTTTTAAAGTCAGGTTAGAAAATGATCATATTGTTAATGCCCATATATCTGGCAGAATGCGAAAGAACTATATTCGCATTTTAACTGGAGATTCTGTTATTGTGGAGCTTACTCCGTACGATCCAACTAAGGGTAGAATTATTTATAGAAATAGTGATAATTAGAATTTTTTTCTTTGCGCCCGGAAGGATTTGAACCTCCGGCCTTCTGGTTCGTAGCCAGATGCTCTATTCCAACTGAGCTACGGGCGCATTTCGGAGAGAGTGGGATTTGAACCCACGATAGTAGAAATATTAACTATACTCCCTTAGCAGGGGAGCGCCTTCAACCGCTCGGCCATCTCTCCATAGTTTACACATTATAATTATATTGTATTTATTATCAAGGTTTAATATTAATTATATCTAGTTGTTTATATTCTATATTCTATTTTTTATTATTTTAAATATGCAATGTGTTAAATTTTTATTCAAGCTTATGTTTATTGGAATTGCCCATATAAATTTGTTTTTAAAGTGTGTGCATTTAATTGCATCTTTTTCTGTGGTTACTATTGGTATTTTTTTTTCGAAAATAAAATCTTCTATGTTATATTTATAGTGATCTGGGTAGATGTATTTTTTTAATATTTTTATTTTTTTTTTTTTAATCATAATTATAAATTTATTTGGATTACATATACCTGCTACCAAATATACAAATTTATTTTTTAAATGTTTGATTTTCTTATTTTTTTTATTATTTATATTTATTATTGAATTATAATTAAATCTCATTTTAAATTTTTTGTATAGTTGTTTTTTATTATTTATTTCGTTTAATACAACAATATCAGTGTAGTTTAATCTTGATATAGGTTCTCTTAATGGTCCAAATGGGATGCATAATTCGTTACCAAAATATCTGTTACCGTCAACTATTATTATTTCAATATTTCTTTGTAGTTTGTAATATTGCAATCCGTCATCACATATTATTATATCTATTTTATAATTATTTAATAAATATTTTATTGATATTTCTCTTTTTTTGCCTACTATAGTAGGACAATGTGTTTTTTTGAATATTAGTAATGGCTCGTCTCCAACCATATCTACTTTTGAGTTATTTTTTACTGACTTTATATATTTGTTTTTTCTTTTGTATCCTCTGCTGATTATTGCAGGTTTAAAGCCTATTTTTTTAAATAGTAGCGTAAGATGTATTACAAATGGAGTTTTTCCTGTTCCTCCTACATTTATATTTCCAACAATTATAATTGGAATTTTTGTTTTTTTTTTTAAGATATTAAATAGCAAATAAAATCTCTTTCTTATTTCTATCAATATATTTGATATTTGTGATATTTTAACAAGTAGCGGATGTTGCTTTTTATACCATATTTTTTCTAGATATTTTTCTAGTTTATTTTTTATTATCATAGTAATTTAATTAAGTTATCATATTTTTTATAAAGTCTTTTTGGTAATATTTTATTGTCCAGTTTAATAATTGGAATTTTATATGTTTATATTATAATGATATCATTCAATATGTTTTTTTATGTATGTTTTTATAGTTGTAATTGATTTTATATTTATCGATGTAGTTTTGTTTAGTAATATAATTTAAGAGTTTTTAATGACAATTTTTGTTAAAGTTATTCTTTGTTTGTTAGATAATGAATTTATATTTTTTTTATTTTTATTTTTAAAATTTTAAATAATTTTTTTGTATATTTATCTTAGTTAGTTTTTTTAGAATATTAAATATATGTTTCTTAAAATTTCGGTTATTATTGCTTATATTATAATTAATGTTTTTATAAAAAAAAATGTTGGTTTTATAAAAATATTTTAAATTTATTTTACAGATATTTAAGTTTTATATTTTTGTGTTCCTTTTGTTTTTTGTATTTGCTTATACAGTTTATTAACGGTGGTTTTTATTTATGATTTTTTTTGAGTTGTTTTGCGTATTAGTTTTTTCTTTCAAGTATAGAATTTACAAAATTTTTAGCATTGAACACTTTTATATCATCTATTTTTTCTCCAATGCAGATGTATCTTATAGGAATGTTAATTAGGTTTGCTATTGGAAATATTATTCCTGCTTTTGATGTTCCATCTAGTTTCGTTATAGTAATTCCTGTTATTTTTAAATAATCATTAAATTTTTGTGCTTGTATTAGTGAATTTTGTCCGAATGTTGCATCTAGTATTAACATTATTTCATGTGGAGCTGTATTATCTATTTTTTTTATCACGTGTACTATTTTTTTTAGTTCATTCATTAAGTTTTGATTGTTGTGTAATCTTCCAGCAGTATCTGCGATTAGAATATCTGTTTTTTTTTTTTGTGCTATTGATAGTGCGTCATATATTACAGATGCACTATCTGCTCCATGGTGTTGTTTTATTAAATTAGTATTTGTTTTATCGCATATTTTTTGTAATTGTTCAATACCTGCAGCTCTGAAAGTATCTCCAGCTGCTATTATGACTTCTTTATTCAAATTTTTGTATATTTTAGATAGTTTTCCTATTGTTGATGTTTTTCCTACACCATTTACACCAACAATTAAAATTACAAATGGTTTAATATTAGTGTCTATTTTTAGTTCGTGTTCGCAGGTGTTTAGTATTTCAAGCAGAATGTTGGATATTTCATTGATATAGTCAGTTTTATTGTGTAACTTCTTTTTTGATAATGTATTTATTATTTTTTCTGTAGTTTCTATCCCTATATCAGATTCTATTAGAAGATTTGTTATGTCTTCTAATATGTTTGTGTTTTGGTTTTTGTTTAATATTTCATTTAGCTTTTTAGTTATATTGTTTTTTGTATTTACTAAAGTGTTTTTTATAGAATTAAGGAACATAATTTCTTTATATTTTTCATTGTTTTATATGACATTATTTATTGTTTTTAGAACGATAACATAGTATATTTTAAAATACTAGTAGTTATCATAAATTGTAATTGTGGGTTTATTTTTGTGAGTTATTTATTTTTAAAAATTTTATCTGGAAAATTGAAAGGTAAAAGTATTGTTTTTTATAAAAGTTGTGATTTAAGGCCAACGACGAATAGAATACGAATTATTTTATTTGATTGGTTGAAAAATTTTATTTTAAAAGCAAGAGTTTTAGATTTATTTTCTGGAACTGGTATATTAGGGTTTGAGTTTTTGTCTAGGGGTGCTAGTTTTATTTTTATGTTGGAAAATAATATTTTTAGATTTGAGCAAATATTATTTAATAAGAATAGATTAGACTATGAAATGAAATGTAGTTTAATATTATGTGATTCGTATAAATGGATTTGTAAAAAAAAAGTTTAAATTTCAATATTTTGATTTTAGATCCTCCTTATAACAGTAATTTGTTGAGTAAATGCTTTTTTAAGATTGATATGATTTATTTTTTAGATGATGTTGTTTTAATTTATTTTGAGTGTAATACAAGCTTAATATTAAATCATGTGCCATCTAGTTGGATTTTATTGAAAAAATGTAAATTTGGAAATGTATTTTTTTATTTATTTAAAAGGATTAAATGGATAAATTAGAAATATATTTGGTAGGAGGAGCTATTAGAGACAAGTTATTAGGGATTTTTGTTAAAGAATGTGATTGGGTAGTAATTGGAGCTACATTAAGTCATATGATAAATTTAAAATTTAAACAAGTTGGAAAAGATTTTCCTGTTTTTATTCATCCAATAGATAAAGAAGAATATGCTTTAGCTAGAAAAGATAGAAAAATAAGTTTTGGTTATCATGGATTTGATTTTGATATTTCAACATCTGTTACTCTTGAACAAGATTTATTTAGGAGAGATTTAACTATAAATGCTATTGCTTTGAATAAATTTGGAAAATTGATAGATCCATATTTTGGCATTTTAGATTTGAAAAATAAAATTTTAAGGCATGTTTCATTTTCTTTTAAAGAAGATCCAGTAAGAATATTAAGAGTTGCTAGATTTGCAGCAAAATTTAAAGAATTTGGATTTTTTATTTTTAGTGATACATTATTTTTGATGCGATGTATTGTTGATGATGGAGATGCTGACTTTTTAACTTCTGAAAGGATATGGAAAGAATTTATTATTGCAGCTAAAACCAATTTTTTATATGTATTTTTTGATGTTTTAAAATTATGTAATGTTTTAAAAATATTTTTTTTTGAATTATATGTAACTTTTAACATATCATACATTTATAAATATAACTTTGTTTTGAATGTATGGAGTAAAGCTAAATTTTTATTTATAAATGTATGTTATTTTATAAATGATCCTTATATTAGAATTTCTATTTTTTGTTTTTACATGAAGACTAACTTTGTGTATGCTAGTAATTTTTGCAAGTGTATGAGTTATAAGAAAAGCAATAAAATTATAATTTTAAATTTCTGTGATAAATATAAAGTACCAAGCAAATATAAGGTGTTTTTTTTGAATTTAATGTATTTAAATTCTTTTTATCATAGAATTTTTAAAATGAGTAGTTATTTTACTTTTTATATTTTAAATAGAATTAATGCTTTTAAGGATAAAAGTGGATTTTTGTATCTTTTATTGTTATGTGAAAGCGATATTAAATTAAATTATTACTTCTATGAAAAGATTTATTGTGTTAGGTATTATTTTTTGGATATTTTAGATAGAATTGATAATTTGAAATTAGATTATAATGTTTATATTTTTAATAAGGAAAAAATTAAATCTTGTTTTGATGAAAAAAAATTAAAAATTATAAGTTTTTATAGGATTTTTTATTTAAATATTTTAAATTGAAAGTTTATATTTCTTTAAGAAAAATTTCTATTTTATTATCTTTTAATTGTACGTTTAATTTTTTTAATTTATTTCTAATATTATCAGCTAATGTCCAATTTTTAAGTTTTCTGGCAACATTTCTTTTATGTATTAGTTTTTCTATTCGTTTTATATTTTTAATATTTCTATTATTTATATTTAAAAAGGTGGTTGGGCGCTCTTTTAAAATGCCTAGTATGTTACCTAGATGTTTTAGTAGTGTTATGAATTCATTTTTTTCATTATAATCTTTTGATTTATTGATTTCGTCTGCTATTTGGAATAATATAGCTAATGCTTTAGGAGAGTTAAAATCGTTGTTTATGGCATTATAAAAATCTACTTCAAGTTTTGTTTTTGATATTTTATTTATTGTATTCAATAATGTTTGTTTAGTCTCTGCTTTTGTTAAACTTTTATATAAGTTATTGAGTGAATGTTTTGCTTTATCGATGTTATTTTCTGAATATTCAATATTTTTTTTATAATGCGTTGATAGCATAAAGAACCTTAAGTATTCTTCATGTATATTTTTTACCATTCTTTTTATAGATATTGAGTTTTTTAAAGATTTTGACATTTTTGTATTTTTAATATTTACAAATCCTATGTGCATCCATATTTTTGCTAAATTTTTATTATTTATAGATTTATATTGTGCGAGTTCATTTTCATGATGTGGAAATAAGAGGTCTTTACCTCCTCCATGTATGTCTATTGTTTTTTTGAAATAATAATAAGACATTGCTACACATTCTGTATGCCATCCAGGCCTACCAATTCCCCATGGGGATTTCCATGAATTTTTTTTTGTATTTGATATTTTCCATAATGCAAAGTCTAAATTAGATTTTTTATTATTATTAATTTTAATTCTATTTACAGGCATTACTCTTATTAAATTTTTATTTGATAGATTTCCGTAATTCTTGTTTTTTGATATGTTATAGTAGATATCGTTATTATACCCTTTGTATGCGTAATTTTTTATCTTTAATTTATTTATGATTTCTATCATATTTTTTACAAAGTTGGTAGCTTTAGGTTCAAAAGTTGGTTCTATAATATTCAATTTTTTAAGATCAGCATACATTTTGTATGTATATTTTTCTGATATTTTTTTTGTTGAAGTTTTTTTAATTAAAGCTTTATTGATTATTTTATCATCGATGTCTGTAATATTTCTTACAAAAATTATTTTATAATTTAATGTTTTGAAATATCTGATCACAAAATCAAAAAAAATAAATATTCTTGCATGTCCTATATGACAATAATCATGAACTGTTACTCCACAAACGTATATTTTTATTGTGTTTTCTATGTTATAGAAGTATTCTTTTTTTTTTTCTAAAGTATTATAGATTTTTAACATAATTTTTTATCAATTTTATTATTTATTTAAGTTATATTTTTTCTTGGAAATAAATTGCTATTTGTGATAAAATGCTTATTTTACGTGTTTATGGCAATGAATATACATATTTTAGAGTTAAGAGATAGAATTATATATTGTATAATATTTATTATTAGCGTGTTTTCGGTGTTGTTTTATTATTCTGATGTTATTTATGATTTGTTTTCTATTCCTTTATTAAGACAATTACCAGGTGGTAGTAGTTTAATTGCAACACAAGTTACATCTACATTTTTAGTTCCATTTAAACTATCAATAAATTTATCTTTTTTGCTTAGTGTTCCATATGTAATATTTCATATATGGAGTTTTATTGCACCTGGTTTATATAAAAATGAAAAAGCATTAGTCTTTCCATTTATAATATTAAGTATAATTCTGTTTTTTGTAGGTCTTGTTTTTTCTTTTTGTATAATTTGTCCACTTGCTTTGAGTTTTTTTGTCAATATTTCACCGGCTAATGTTTCCGTAATGACGGATATAACTAGTTATATGGATTTTATGTTTAGTATAACGTTTGCTTGCGGAGTTGCTTTTCAAGTTCCTATTGTAATTCATTTTGTAATTAAATTAGGACTAATTACTAAGGAAGAGTTTTCTAACAAGAGGTCTTACATTATTATATTTGCTTTTGTATTGGGAATGTTATTAACTCCGCCTGATGTCATTTCCCAAATATTGCTTGCTATTCCAATATGGTTGCTATTTGAATTTGGATTATTTGTATCTAAATAGTAGGGTTATAAAAAATTATTTTTATAACCCTAATTTTTAAGATTGTTGTTTTTTTAATTTATCTTCAGCAATTCTTTTATCTGTCCATTTTTTTACTCTAACACTTAGGAATCTAACTGATACAACCCATGCTAAAGCTACTATAAAGAATACGAAAAATGAAATATGTGCTATAGACAATACGTTTGTTGTAGCCATCATTGCTAATAATGTGCTTTGTACAAATGCACCACCAGCTTTGCCAGCTCTGCCGCCTATTACATCTACAGCTGCTTTGCCTTTAGTTTTAAGTTCATCATCTAACGGAATGTATGCCATTTCTTTTGTTGGGTCAAATAGCGAGTATTTTACTACTTTTGATATTATTACAATAGCTGCTCCTAGAAATGTAGCTGCTTCTACTGGGGTAGTTCCAATTCCTGATAAGGTATTTATTACTAGTTCTTTTATTAAAGAGATATCATTTGATAATATAAAACAGAAGAAGATAGTTCCTCCTACAAGAATAACAAATGGCGTTATTACTGCAGCTGTGAACCAGCTTACAATTCTTAGTATATTTGAACCGATAAATAAACTGAATAAAATAGTAATAATCCCTGATATTGTTGAATAATTTCCCATAAATGCATTATATCCGCCTTTATCTCCAGCGTAATAGAATTTTAATTGTTCTTTCCATTGTACTTCAACTAAGTTTATTGTTACACCGTATGCCATTATTAATAAAGCTATTAATCCTAATTCTTTTGATAATCCGATTATTCTTATGCTTTCCATTAGTCCAGGTTTGTTTTTCTTTTTCTTTTCAGTTTTTTCCAATTTTTCTTTATTTGCGCCATCGTAGTATTTTGGATTTGTTAAAACATGCATATTTGTCCATCTATATATGTACATTGCTACAAATCCCATTATAACAACGGTTCCCATTAAAAAATACAATGACCATTTCCATGGATCTACAGGGAAATAAACTTTTATTCCAGTTGAACAAAATCTAACGACTTGCCCAGATAATATCAATGATACATTACCTACTACCACAAATAAACCATAAAAGCGTTTTGACTCGTTAATTCTTACTATTTCATTAGCAAATTGCCAAAACATAAGAGCTATCATTGCGCTGCCCCATATTTCTGATAATACGTAAAATAAAGAATATGACCAAAACCCAGCTATACTTATAAAACCGCTAAATGTAGGATAATTTGCATTAAGTTGGTTTATTGTATTTTGAGATGGGTGTAATGCATCAAAATTAGGATAGATTATAAATGCGAATGCTGCAAAAAATATTAAGAATGGTGTAACAACTGCGTAAAATACTTTTTCTCTTTCTAGAATATTACATAATTTTGCGTATATTATGACGAACGCTATAGCAGCCGGTGTTACGCAGTAAAATTTTAAAAACGGGATCACTCCAGCACCAGCTGCGTTTACGACTAATGTGTCTTTAGTATCTCTTAATAATGTGTAGTTAAATAGAATACTAAACATTATTAAACCTAGTGGTAAAAATTTTTTTAATTCATAATTATGAATTGGCCAAAGTAGTTTGCGCCAACGGCTAAACTCAGGTTGGTTAATTGTGTTATCTGACATATTGATTACTCCTATTTTCAAATGTAGAAAATCAAATTATACTAATAAAAAATATTAACTACAATATTATTTAAATGTGGCTATAAATTATTTTTATTAATATGTATTTAAATATTTTCAATTTGTTTATGACTTTATATGGTGGTGTTTTTATTTTTTTATTTTTATTATTAATGTATAATGCTTTAAAATTTTTATTTTTATATAATATTTTCTTGTTAATAATTTTTTATTTAGTTTAGTTTTATTATGAGTTTAAATTTATCGGATAGTGTTGGGATGGATGATTTAAAAAAAAGATTATTCTTTGTAGTTTTTATTTTAATTATCTATAGAGCAGGGGCACATATACCTGTACCATTAATAGAAGTCAGTAGAGTTATGAATGCTTTTTCTGATGAAAGCAGTGGGATATTTAGTTTATTTAATCTATTTTCAGGTGGAGCATTATCTAAAGTTACGATATTTTCTCTAGGCATAATGCCTTATATTTCAGCTTCTATAGTTATGCAGCTTTTATCTACTGTATGGGAACCTATGGAAAAATTAAAAAAAGAAGGCGATATTGGCAGAAGAAAAATATCTGAATATACTAGGTATTTTACTGTTATTTTGTCTACTTTTCAAGCTATTGCTATGGCAAGGTTTATGGTTGGCATTAGTGTAATAGATAATATGAATGTAATTTACTATTTTTTAATTGTTATTACTCTTGTTGTTGGGACGATGTTTTTAATGTGGTTAGGTGAACAGATAACTGAAAATGGTATTGGAAATGGAATATCTTTAATAATATTTACAAGTATAGTTTCAAATATTCCGAGAACAACTGTAACTACATTAGAAAAAGTAAGACAAGGAGAGATAAATGTAGTTTTTTTATTATTTTTTTTAATTTTATTGTGTGGGGTGATTTTTTTTGTTGTCTTTATTGAGAGAGCTCAACGTAAAATTATAGTTAATTACGCAAGAAGACAGCAAGGAAGGAAAATGTATGCTGCACAGAGTACTTATTTACCGTTAAAAATTAATATGTCTGGTGTTATTCCTCCAATATTTGCTTCTAGTGTGATATTATTTCCTGTAACATTGATACAATGGTTAGATAATTCTTCTACCAATTTATTTTTAAATAATGTAAAATTGTTGATATCTCCTGGTAAGCCTTTGTATATTATGGTTTTTGGATTTTCGATAGTGTTTTTTTGTTTTTTTTATACGTCGTTGATTTTTAATTCTAATGATACAGCTGAAAATCTTAAAAAGTCTGGTGGCTTTATTTCTGGTATAAGACCAGGAGATCAAACAGCACATTATATAAGTAAGATTGTTGCTAAATTAACAACAATAGGAGCTTTGTATTTAGTTATAGTTTCTTTATTGCCTGAGTTTTTGATATTATTTACAAATATTCCATTTTATTTTGGCGGAACTTCTATACTTATAATTGTTGTTGTTGTTATGGATTTTATATCTCAAATTCAGACTAAATTGATATCTTATCAGTATGATGGATTGATGAAAAAATCAAAATTGAAAGGATTCTAGTTATATATAGGTGTATTAAAAATGAAAGTTAGAGCATCAGTTAAGAAAATTTGTAAAAATTGTATTTTTGTTAGAAGAAATGGAAGACTTAGGGTAATTTGTGTTAATTCAAAGCATAAACAAAGGCAAGGTTAGTTTTTGGATTTTTTTTGGAGATATTTATAATGGTTAGAATTTCTGGTGTTGTTTTACCACAAAATAAACATATAGTTTTTGCATTGAGAGAAATATATGGAATAGGGAGGACTTGTTCAATTTATATTTGTAAAAAAGCTAAAATTTCTCCTTCTGTAAAGGTTTCTGGGTTAAATGAAGAGTCTTTTTTTAAATTACAACAAATTGTTAATGAATTTGAAGTGGAAGGAGATTTGAGAAGGCGTGTGGCAATTAACGTAAAGCGTTTGAGGGATATAAAGTGTTATAAGGGAATTAGGCATAAGTTAGGGTTACCTGTTAGAGGACAAAGGACGCGCACAAATGCTAAAACTAGAAAGAGAAGTAAACGTAAAAAATAATTTTTTGAGGTTTAAATGAATAAAAGGAAAAATGTTTCTAAAAAGAGTAAAAAAACGGTTTTAAATGGTAAAATTTATGTGCAAGCATCTTATAATAATACTTTGATTTATATTACGGATCTTAGTGGAGATACTTTAGTTTGGAAGACAGCAGGAAGTGAAGGATTCAAAGGATCTAAAAAAAGCACTCCGTATGCTGCGCAAATGGCAGCGAAGTCAGCTGCTAAAAGCGCAAAGGATTTGTATAATATGTCTACAGTTGAGATTTATGTTAAAGGTCCAGGTCCTGGTAGAGAAGCTGCTATTAGGGGTGTTTCTAATTATTTAAAAATTACTTATATAGCTGATATTACGAGTATTCCGCACAATGGATGTCGTCCTTCAAAAGAACGTAGAGTATAGGGGTTTTATGGCACGGTTTTTTAAATCAGATTGCAAAATGTCAAGAAGAGTAGGAATGGATTTAGGTTTAAAAAGTAATAGAGGGAGGGATATATCAAGCAAGTGTAAGCTAAAAGTTTATCCTGGGCAGCATGGCAGTAAAAGGAAGCGTATTGGAAGTAATTATTCTGCGCAATTAAATGCTAAACAAACTATTAAGTATACTTATGGACTTTTAGAGAAGCAGTTTAGACATTTTCATTATAGAGTTTCTAGAGAAAAAGGTTCTACTGGTGAGCTTCTTTTAAAATTATTAGAATCAAGGTTGGATAATGTTGTATATCGTATGGGTTATGCTTCTACTAGAGCTGAAGCAAGACAACTTGTAACTCACAAGGCTATAATTGTAGCTTGTTCTTTAGGAGAGCGAGTTGTATCTATTCCTTCGTATAAAGTTAGTCCTGGTGATATTATAAAAATTAGGCATGGTAGCAAAGTTCAAATAAGGATAATTGAATCTTTGAAATTTTCAGAAAAAGTTGGGTTTGTTGATTGGGTTAATGTTGATATTAAAAATATGTCTGGAATTTTTATTAGAGTTCCTGATAGAAAAGAATTATCGGCAGATATTAATGAGCAATTGGTAGTAGAATTATATACTAAATAGTGAGGAATTATAGAGATGTCTAATTTTATTAATAATTTTTTTAAACCTAAGTTAGTAGATATTAATGAGAAAGACAAATATAACATAACTGTGACTTTAGAACCATTAGAAAGGGGTTTTGGACATACATTAGGCAATTCTTTACGTAGAGTTTTGCTATCATCTATTCCTGGATGTGCTGTTGTTGAAGCTAAAATATCTGGAGTTTTGCATGAATTCAAGTCTAAGGATGGAGTTTATGAAGATGTTATAGATATCTTGCTTAATTTGGGAGAAATTCAATTTTGCTTAGATGGTAGAGATAAAGTTGAGTTAACTTTATTAAAAAAGGGACATGGAAAAGTTTTGGCTGGAGATTTTATTTTGCCTAATGATGTTAAAATAATGAATCCAGATTATGTATTAGCCAACATTGATTCATCAGGGGAATTACAAATAGATATTCGTGTTGCGAGAGGAAGAGGCTATAGGTCGGCTTATAGTAATTTATCTGTCAGTAAAGAAAACTTAATAGGATGGTTGCAATTGGATGCATCTTTTAGTCCTGTTAATAGAGTTGCATATAAAGTTGAAAATGCTAGAGTAGTTAATCGTACAGATTTGGATAAATTAATTATTGATATTAGTACAAATGGTACTGTAAGTGCTTTTGAGGTTTTGCATTTAGCTGCAAAAATTTTAACTGATCAATTATCTGTTTTTATAAATCATGAAGATGAAAAAAAAGATGAGATTTTTTCAATAGAAGATGAGATTAATCCTGAATTGTTAAAGACTGTTGATAATTTAGAATTGACAGTTAGATCAGCTAATTGTTTAAAAGCTGAGAACATTTATTATATAGGAGATTTAATTGGAAAAAGTGAATTTGAGTTATTGAAGATGCCTAATTTAGGAAAGAAATCTTTAACAGAAATAAAGAATATTTTGTTTTCTAGGGGTTTAACATTAGGAATGAAAATTGACAATTGGGACAAAATATTAGAAAAACATAAAAGTAAAAAGTTTTTAAGTAATTAGTTACATGAGATAGATAGTTATGCGACATAAAAATAGTGGTAGGTACTTGAATAGAACTGGCAGTCATAGAAGAGCAATGTTTTATAATATGTCTAGAGATCTTATAAAATATGAGTCTATAAAAACCACTCTACCTAAAGCAAAAGAATTAAGAATGTATTTGGAGCCATTGATGTCAATTGCTAAAGTTGACAATGTTACAAATAGAAGGGCTGTTTTTTCTAGAATAAGAGATAAAAAGATAGTTAATAAATTATTTACAAATTTGGCAATACGATATCTAAATAGGCCAGGTGGTTATCTTAGAATAATTAAATATAAACATCGAGTTGGGGATTCAGCTGTTTTAGCAATAATTGAACTTGTTGATAAAAAGCAATCAAATATTTGAAGGTATATGTGAGATTGCATTTTATATAACTTAGATTTGTTTTGAAAAACGATTATTCTTTATTTAATTATGATGAATATTGGATGAGGCGTGCTTTATTTTTTGCGTATAAAGCGTATTCTTTTTCCGAAGTTCCTGTCGGAGCTGTTTTGGTAATGGATAATATTGAGGTCGGTAGTGGTTTTAATTTCACTATTTCTAGTACAGATCCTAGCTCTCATGCTGAAATAAATTGTCTAAGATATAGCTCATTGAATTTATCAAATTATAGATTAATGAATTCTACTTTATATGTCACATTGGAACCATGTTTGATGTGTATAGGAGCTATATTAATAGCAAGAGTAAAGCGCGTTGTTTATGGGGCAAATAACATTAAGGTATACACTAAAAATAGTACACTGAATAATATAAAGTTTTCAAATCCATTCCATAAAATTAGCTTTATGGGTGGTATTTTAGCTAGTGAATCGGCATATTTATTAAATTTATTTTTCATAGATAAAAGGTAAATAAATATTAATAATACGAGTTACTTTTTATATCATGCGATGATATATCGTTTATTTTTTTAATTTGTGGAAATTTTTTCTTTATTATTTTTTCAATATAATTATTTAAAGTGTAATTTGCCATACCACATCCTTGACAACCTCCATGAAATTTTATGTTAATGATTTCATTATTTTCTACATTTACTAATTCTATAAAGCCACTGTGTTGTGATAAAACTGTATTTACTTCATTTTCGAATAAATATCGTATTTTTTCTTCTATAGATAGTTTAATATTCTCGTTATGTATTATATTTGGTGCATTTATAGATAGATTTTCATTATTTATATCTATAAGTGAATCTTCTAGAAATTTAATCGATTTATAATCTATATATATATTTATATTTTCTATTGGTAATTTTATATCTTTTTCATTAATGTCATCAATTGTGCAGTAAATCATATTTACATGCGCGTGTTGCGTAGATTGATATATTACTGATAAGTATAAGTTTATATTATTGTTATTTTCTTTTATCAGAGAATTTTTTAGGTATTCTATTGCTGCAGTAGTTATTTTTATGGTTTTCATTTTTTTATTGTGTATATTTGTATATTTGTGTAGATATAAAGGTTATTAATATAAATATTGTTATTGTAATTAAAATTTTTGTTTTTAACAAATTGTATTGTTCTTTATTTTCTTTATAGTGTTTTATAAATATTAAATTTGGAATTAGTCCAAATAACATAACAGCAAATAACCCACCGGCTATATCCAGTGCTAAGAAAAATAGTTTTGGATTTATATTTATTATAAATAGCGGTGGAATAAATGTTACTATATTATGTATTAGATTTTTTATGATCGTTCTTTTAAAAGTAAATATAGAAGTAAAAAATTCTTTTATACTTATTCCTATGCCTAGTATTGATGTAATTATAGCTATAAAAGAAAATACATTTATTATTATATAACTATTATTTATACCTATATTTTCAATTATTGCTTCTGTGATGATTTTGTTTTCATTGTAAGTGATGCTTGTGTTTGTATATATTGTTGATAATATGATAGCATTCCATATTGTATAAATTATCAATGTTAACAGCATACCTAAGTTTATTATAGTTTTTATTTGATTATAATCGTTATAGTAATTCTTAATTGATGGTATAATATTATGGAATCCGAATGCTGTTATTAATATTGGGAATATATATGGAGTAGTTTTAAGGTTAACATATGTCAAATTTAGAAAGGATATGTTTTTTGATAAGTAAAAAATTAAAATAAAAAAAATTACTACGAAAGATGTCATTAATATTTTGTTTGTTTGATATATAATATGATCTCTGTTACTAGTTATAATTATTGTTATGGACGTTATTATTATATAATAATATTTAATGTCATATTCTATTTTAGTTATGTTTTTTATTATTCCTTGTACCAATTCTCCGCTTTTTGATATGTATGCGATTAGTAATGATTGAAATAATAATATAAATAATATAGCCGTAATTGTTTTTCCAAATATACCAAGCTGTTTTTCAGCTAGTATTACTATATTGTCTGCTTTAAATAAAAAGTTTGCCTTTAATATAATTTTTGAGATAATGTTCATATATAACAATACAATGATCATTATTATTGTGGATGGTATAAAGCCTGATATTCCACATACTACTGGCATTCCTAGCATTCCTGCTCCTATGCAATTTCCTGCTACAATTAATATTCCATTTGATATATTTTTCATTTTTTACTTTTCATAAGGACATACCCAGGGCCGGACTTGAACCGGCACAGAAACGTGTTCCGAGGGATTTTAAGTCCCTTGCGTCTACCTATTCCGCCACCTGGGCTTTCAGGCTGAGGCCGGAATCGAACCGACATCAACGGCTTTGCAGGCCGTAGCATAAACCATTCTGCCACTCAGCCATAAATTCTTTTTTATCAGCGGGAAACGAGACTTGAACTCGCGACCCCAACCTTGGCAAGGTTGTGCTCTACCACTGAGCTATTCCCGCAGATTACTTATTTTACTCTTTCATGTTTTTCTGTCAAGTATTATAAATGTAATAAAATATTTGTAAAATGATGTAATAGATAATGCAAGCGATATCATTAGCATTGCTATACCTAGGTTGAATAGAATTATATTAAATTTGTAACTATAGATTAATATTCCTATTCCTATTAATTGAAATATAGTTTTCAACTTTCCAAGAATCGTTACTTGTATTTGAGTTTTGTAATTGTTTATTGAGATATTTCTTATTGAAGAAACTATTATTTCTCTCAGTATCATTATTATACATGGAGTTGTTATGTAATATGTGTTATATTTTTGAATTATTATAGAAAATAAACACACTGTCAGCAATTTATCTGCTAGCGGATCTAATATTTTACCAAAACTTGATTCTTGTTTAAATTTTCTTGCAATTAATCCATCAAAATAATCAGTAATAGATGCTAGCAGAAATATATAAAAGTAAAATTGTGAATTTAAATTTTTTTCTATTATGTAGAAGATTATGAATATTGGAACTAGTATCATTCTCACGATGGTAAGAATATTTGCTATGTTGTTTTTTATGTTTATATTCATTTTATTATAAAGGAGAGACAGGGATTCGAACCCTGGGAGGAAATATTTCCTCAATGATTTTCAAGACCATCACATTAAACCACTCTGCCACCTCTCCATATTAACTTTATTTTCGTCCCCAAGGGGATTTGAACCCCTGTTGCCGCCGTGAAAGGGCGATGTCCTAACCACTAGACGATGGGGACATTTTTGGAGCCAAGCGGACTTGAACCGCTAACCTCCTGCATGCCATACAGGTACTCTACCAGTTGAGCTATAACCCCTTTATTATTATAATAATTATATAATTATAGCAATGTCAATAAAAATTTTAATTTTTGTTATATTTTATTATATCTTCAAGCTTTTTAGTAACCATTTCTTTTCCAGATAGAAATATAATTTCAAATATTGGGTTTGGAGTAGTTTTACCTGTTATAGCTAATCTTAGTGGTTCTGTAATTTCATTTAATGTAATGTTGTTATTTATTTGAATTGTTTTTATTATGTTTTTTATGTTATTAATATTCCATGAGCATATTGTATATTTTAATTTAATGTTTATTTCATTAATTATGTTTATTATCTTTGCTGAAAAATAGTAGTTAAAATCATCTTTTTTTATTAGTGTTTCTTTTTCAAAAAAATATAAATTTTTAGATATTATTTCTTCCAGGGTAGTTATTCTATTTTTTTGGAATGTTATCAAATCTTCCATTTTTGGTCCAATAGTGTAGTCTAAATTATATTTATTTTTAATTGGTTCTATTAATTTTATTATTTCATCTATTTTTAAATTTTTTATAAATTGCTTATTAAACCACAATAGCTTTTCTATATCAAACATACTAGGAGATTTATTTATGTTTTCTATTTTAAAAAAATCTAAAATTTCTTTTCTAGTAAATATTTCTTTATTTTCATAAGACCATCCTAATTTTAGTATATAATTTATTATAGCGTTGGGTAGAAAACCATTTGATTCATAATAATACAAATTATTTAAATTATCTCTTTTTGAGAGAGGTTTTTTGTTTTGTCCTAATATCATAGGAACATGCGTAAATTTTGGAACTTTAGATTTCAATGCAGTCATTAGATTTATTTGTCTTGATGTATTTGATAAATGATCATCTCCTCTTATTATGTCAGTAACTTTCATTTCAATATCATCTATTGTAGATGCAAAATTATATGTTGGTAATGAATTTCCTCTAAATATAACAAAATCGTCTAATTCTGTATTTGATACTATTATTTTTCCTCTGATTGTGTCGATGAATTCAACTGTATCATTTAGTGGGTTTTTGAATCTTATTATTGAATTGGTGTCATATTTTTTTATATTTAAATTTCTGCAATGATTATTGTATTTTGGTTTTATTTTTAATAATAATTGTGTAGTTCTTAAGTTTTTCAAATAATCTGTACTACAATGACATATGTAAGCATTGTTTTCTTCAATAAGTTTTTTTACAATTATTTTATAATTTTCGATTCTTTTAGACTGAAAAATTGGGCCAATATCATAATATAAAGATAGCCAATTCATTATTTTTATAATATTTTCTGTGTAAATTTCAGAGTTTCTGTTTTTATCTGTGTCATCTATTCTTAATATAAATTTTCCATTATTTTGTCTTGCTAGTATCCAAGAAAACAAAGCAACTCGAATATTTCCTAGGTGCAAGCTACCTGTTGGGCTTGGAGCAAATCGTGTTATAATTGTGTTCATAATGTTATTCATTTAGTATTTATTTTATTTTTTAAATTTATTATATTTTATCTTGACTAAAAAAGATAATATATTTAAATTTTACATTGTTTGGCTATGTAGCTCAGATGGTTAGAGCGCAGCACTCATAACGCTGAAGTCAGTGGTTCAAGTCCACTCATAGCCAATTTTAAATGATGAACAAATTTTTTATAAAGACATTAGGTTGTCAGATGAATGAATACGATTCGTATATAATTACAAAGGTATTGCAAGATAGTGGGTTTATGGTTGAAGTTTTTGATTTATACGAAGCTAATATATTAATATTAAATACATGTTCTGTAAGGGAAAAAGCAAGAGATAAAATTTATTCTGAATTAGGTATGTGGAAAAAATTAAAAGATATTAGAAATAATATTATTATTTGTGTTGGTGGATGCGTGGCATCATTGGATGGATATAATATTTTCAAGAGAGCTCCTTATGTTGATGTTGTGTTTGGTCCGCAAACATTAGATAAACTTGTTCATATGATAGATGAATCTTTATTAAAAAAGTCTAAAGTTATTGATAATTCATTTTCAGGTATAAGTAAGTTTAATAATGTTTTTAGTATTGATAACGTTAAGGGTATATCGTCTTATTTAACAGTAGCGGAAGGATGTAGTAAATATTGCTCTTACTGTATAGTTCCTTATTCTAGAGGACATGAAATTAGTCGATCGTTTAATAGTATTATGTCTGAAGTTTATGTTTTAGCAATGCAAGGTGTAAAAGAGATAATTTTATTAGGACAAAATGTTAGTTCTTATTTAGGTTTGATTAATAGCAATAGTTTTGCTAATTTATCTTTATTGATAGGTTATATAAATAATATAGATGAAATTAGTAGAATAAAATTTATTAGTCCTAATCCTTTGGATTTTGATGATTTTTTAATTTCTTCTTATGAAAAGAATTATAAATTATCGAATCATTTACACTTACCATTACAAAGTGGATCAAATAAGATATTAAATCTTATGAAGAGGGGTTATGCGATAGAAGATTATAGGAATATAATTTGTAAATTGAAAAAAATTAGGAATGAAATAACGATTTCTACGGATATAATAGTTGGTTTTCCTGGAGAGAGTAATAATGATTTTCAAGATACAGTAGATTTTGTATCTGAAATGTTTTTTGATATGTCTTTTGTTTATGTTTATAGTCCTAGGTTAAATACATTAGCATTTAATATGAAGGATGATGTTTCATTATCTGAGAAAAAACGTAGGCTAAATATTTTAAATGGCATTTTAATTGATCAATCAAACAAAATAACTAACTCTATGCTAGGAACAGTACAGAGAGTTTTATTTTATAAATATGATAATGGAAAATTGATTGGAAAGACAGATAATAATAGAGTAGTTATTTTGTCGGAGAATCATCGTTACGTAGGAAAGTCATTAAATGTATTAATAAAAGAAAAAAATAGTATAAATTTATCTGGTAATTTAGTTTAAAAAAAATATAATATATATGAATTTTTTGTAAACATATAATTTTTTGTTTGGCTAGATAGCTCAGTTGGTAGAGCAAAGGACTGAAAATCCTTGTGTCGGTGGTTCAATTCCACCTCTAGCCATTTTTATTAAAAAAACTTTTAAGTTACATATTTATGATAAGCATTTTGGATAGATTTATTGGTGGCGTTTTTTTAGTTATAGGAACGTCAGTTGGAGCCGGTATGATAGGTTTACCTTTTAAGACAGCTGGTATTAATTTTTATTTAGTAATTATTATATTTTTTTTAGTATGGATTGTTATGTTTATAACAGCAATTGCTATGTTAGAAGTTTCTTTGTGGATAGGTAAAAATGTAAATCTTATAACTATTTGTAATAAAGTTTTTGGTAAAAAATTTTCATATTTTGTTTGTTTTACTTATTTATTGTTTCTTTATTCTTTAATGGTTGCTTATATATCAGGTGGATCTAATATGCTTTTTGATATTATTAATTTTAAAAGAGAGAAAGAGTATGGGAACGTTTTTATTAGTTTTCTGTTTACAATTCCTTTTGTCGTAATAGTTTTTTTTGGTATAAAAATTGGTGATTATGTAAATAGAATATTTGTATTTTTTCTGATTTTATTTTATTTACTTTTGATATTTAAACTATTTGATAATAATTGTTTTTTTAATTTTAAAATAAGCTATATTGATTTTAAATTATCCATTTTTTCTTTGCCAATAATTGTCACATCATTTGGGTATCATTTACTTATTCCTTCTTTGAGTTTTTATTTATTTAAAAATATTAAAGCTTTGGTAATTGTTATTTTTATTGGTAGTTTTATTCCGTTTTGTGTTTATGTTGTTTGGGAATATGTTGTGCTAGTTAAGTTATCTAATATTGGGCGGGATTTTTTTTTTACTATTTTAAATGGCAATTATAGTTCTGTTAATGAATTTAGTATTTTAATAGGAAATAATGATTTTTATTTTTTATTATCGTTATCATTATTTTCATTTTTTGCGTTATCAAGTTCATTAATAGGGGTATCAATTGGAATGTTTGATTTTTTTGTTGATTTGTTTGGTTTAGTTCATGTTTCTATAAGGTATAGAATGTTATTTTTGTGTCTTATTTTTGCTTTACCATTAATTTTAAATATTTATGTACAGCATTGCTTTATTTTTGCTTTAAGTTATGCTGGTATATTTGCGTCAATATTATTAATAATAGTTCCAACTTCATTGTTATGGTATGGTAGATATGTTAGAAAGTTTAATTTCAAATATATTTTAATTGGTGGTAAGCCTGTTATATTGTTTGCTTTTTCGTTTGGATTTGTTGTTATAATTTCTCAGTTATTGCAAAATTAGTAATTTATTTTTTATTGTTGTTTTTATTTTTAATTCTGGATTGTTTGTTTTTATTAATAATTGTATTATACAATTTGGTTTTGTAATAAATTTTTTTATTGTAAAGTTATTTTATATTTTTGGGAATTAATTTATGGTAGATAAAAAGTTTGAAGATTTGTATGAGGAAATTTTAGAAAATTCTAAAATATATCCAGGAGCTCTTATAACAGGAGAGGTAATTGATATTAATAATAGGTTTGTTATTGTAAGTGCGTTTTTAAAAGCAGATGGATATATACCAATAAATCAATTTAAAAGTGAAGATGGAAAGTTAGAAGTTAGTGTTGGTAGTAAAGTTGAAGTTGTTATAGATTATTTAGAGGATATTTATGGAGATGTCCGTTTATCTAGAGAAAAAGCAAAAAAGATAAGAGCATGGGAAGAATTAGAAAAAGTTTATAAGTCTAATGAAGTTATTGTAGGTTCCGTTACAGCTAAAGTGAAAGGTGGTTTTACTGTAAAAATAGATTCAATTAAAGCATTTTTGCCAGGGTCTTTAGTTAGTTTTAAATCTGTTTTTGATCCTGAAGATATAAAGGGGAAAGAATTAAAATTCAAAATAATAAAATTAGAGAAAAAGAAAAATAATATAGTTGTTTCTCAAAAATTTATTATAGAAGAAAGAAATAATAAGAATTTGAAAGGGTTATTAGAAAAACTAAATGAAGGAGACACTGTAATTGGAATAGTTAAGAACATAACAGATTACGGGGTATTTATAGATTTAGGAGGTCTAGATGGATTATTGCATATTACTGATATGTCTTGGAAGCGAGTAAAACATCCAAGCAATTTAGTTAAAATAGGTGATGAAATTAATGTAAAAATTTTAAAATTTGATAAAGATAAAAGCAGAGTATCTTTAGGATTAAAACAATTATCAGATGATCCTTGGACAAATGTAAAGAATAGGTATAAGAAGGGAGATCACATAAACGGTAGAGTTACTAATATAACCGATTATGGTTGTTTTGTAGAAATTGAAGATGGAATAGAAGGTCTGGTTCATTTATCTGAAATGGATTGGACAAATAAAAATGTAAATCCTAATAAACTGGTTAAGCAAGATATGGAGGTAAAAGTTTCTATATTGGATATTAATGAGGAAAAGAGAAGAATATCATTAGGTTTAAAACAATGTACTAATAATCCATGGGATTGCTTTGCTAAAGATTATAAAGTTGGAGATAAAGTTTCTGGAAAAATTAAATCTATAACAGATTTTGGTATATTTTTAGAGCTTGATGGTGGTATTGATGGTCTAGTTCATTTATCAGATATCACTTGGGAAAATTCCAATGACAATGTTTTAAGAGAATACAAAAAAGGCGAATTTATAGATGCTGTTATATTAGGAATAGATGTAGAAAGAGAACGAATATCATTAGGTATTAAGCAATTAACCGATGATCCTTTTTTGAACTATATAACTGAAAATCAAAAGGGAAGCTTGGTTGATTGTAGTTTTGTAAAAAAATTAGAGAAAGGCATTGTTGTAAAACTAGCTGATAAAGTTGAGGGATTTTTAAAATTATCTGATGGATCTAAATCTGAAAAAGCAGATTTTCTATCATTAGATTTAAATGATGTAATTAAAGCTAAAATAGTTAACGTAGATAAAAAAAATAGAAATATAATTTTAGTAGCTAAAGGAAAGACAACACAAGACAAAAAAGAAAGTGTAAGCAAAGTAGATTTTAAAGGAACAAAATCAATCAAACCTACATTAGGGGATTTATTAAGAAAGCAAATATAAAGTTCATATAATATTATTATTTATAAATGATTTTTTCATAACATAAACTTGACAGTTTATGTTATGATTAAATCATTGAGTTATAGTGTTGTTTTTATCTAGATTATGAGTTATCCATTCATCCTTTGTATATGTTTTAAAGCTGAAGGCGTGTATTTTTTCAGCTATTATATGGCTTTCCATTAGTTCGTATATTATTTTTTGTCGTTCTATTAAAGTTTTATCTTTAAAAACATCAGATATGACGCAGGTATTAAAATGTTTATTATCTTCTGTGAATATTTTTATATTAGAGTTTTCTATTTTTGATTTAATTATTTTTTCTATTTTTGTTTTTATCATGATTTATTAGTTGCAAATTGGTATTATTGAATTTAAATTGTAAATTTTTGTTAATTTTATTAAAAATAGTGGTATATTCATAAAAACTATAGTCTTATTTTGTTGTTTGACATTTCGTATGTAGTTTATTATAAAAATCAACGTACTGCTACTATTTGAATTTGATAAATCTTTAAAATCTATTTTAATTTGCTTTATGTTTTTAGTTTTTTCAAAGCAAAGATTTAAAATTTCCACTATATTTTCGAATGTTATATTTCCAGATATTTTAAGTATGCCGTTTTTTATAAAAATTAAGTTAAAACTGTTCATGATTTATTAATTTCTGCCATTTTTTCTATTATTACATCGATTCCTTTAGATTTAATAATTTCATGAAATTGTATTTTAAAGCTTTTAAGTATACTTACACCTTCTATTATTATATCGTAAACTAGCCATGAATTTTCGTGTTTGATTAATCTATAATCTATATTTACGATAGTGTTATTTTTTTTCATAGTGCTATACAGTTGTATTCGTTTATTTGAACCAGCAGTTTTAAAATTTTGGTTTTTAGGTACGTTAAAATTCACATCTGTATCTATGTAATAATATACGGTTTTTGTATATGTTTTTGTTATTAGTTTTTTTAATTCATATATAAACTCCTTTTTTTTATCTTCTTTTGTATTTAACCAAATGCTTTTGCCAACAATCCATATTGACATTTCGTTGAAATCAATATATTCAGTTATTTTTTTTTCTATAAAATCGTCATTTTTTTTTGCTAATATTGGTTTGCATTCTTCAATTATGTTTTTTAAAAAAAGAACAGGATCAATGAATTCAGATTTTGCTATATTACTAAGCATTAAAAATAATACTGATATTATTATTGTTTTAATTTTCATTATATTACTTACTAAATGCGAATTTAGATAACAATTCTTCGATTATTAGCGCTTGTGTTGTTAATTTTATTGCGTCTCCATTGTTTAAAAACAAATCCTCATTGCCTGGTTCAATTTGTATATAACTATCCCCTAATAGACTGCTCATTATTATACTCGCTATAGAATCTATTGGGATGTTTTTAACCTTACAGTTTATAAACATTTCAACTTGTGGAATATATTCTGAAGAATTATAATTTAGCTCTATTTTATTTACAGTTCCTATTTTAACTCCTCCAATTGTTACTTTTGCTTTTTCTCTCAGATTACCTATGTTTTTAAATGATGCTGTTATTTTATATGTTTCTTCTTTGTTGTATATTGTTTTTATACCACTTATTTGTAAAATTAGAATTAGTATTGATAGTATTCCTAATGATATAAATACTCCTACAAAAAATTCTATTTTATATTTAATCATATTAGTTCCATTTAAACATAATAGCTGTTAGGAAAAAATTTAATCCTAATATTGTAAAAGATGAATATACAACTGTGTTTGTTGTTGATATTGCAATACCTTCTGCTGTTGGTTTGCATGTTATACCTTGAAAGACAGATATCCATGTAATAATAAATCCAAATATTGTGCTTTTTATTATGCTATTTATAATGTCTACTTTAAAGTTTACATTTTCTTGGATGCTAGACCAAAAGGAGTTGCTATCTACATTCAACCAGTGTACTGTAGATATATAGCTTCCAATAATTGCTATTACAATAAATATTAATGCTAGTAATATCATTGCTATTAAACCAGCCCAAAATCTAGGTGCAATTACTTTTTTTATAGGATCTATTCCCATCATTTCCATTGATGATAGTTGTTCTGTGCATTCCATAAGTCCAATTTCGGCTGTTAGTGATGCTCCTGTTCTGCCAGCGAATAGAAGAGCGCTAATTACAGGTCCTAATTCTCTTATTATAGTTAATACTGTCATTTGTCCAATAACTTGTTCTGCACCGAATTTTTTTAATATGTAATAACCCTGTAATCCTACTACCATTCCGATGAATAGACCAGATATTATTATAATACCCATTGATAAAACACCTATAAAATATAAATGTCGTATAAATTGTTTTATATTTCTTTTTAGTATTACATTTCCTGTTATAATTGATTTTATTAATAATCCTGCTTTTCCTATAGTTATCATAAATTTTAAACTGGCTTTACCAAGACATTCTATTTTATTTATAATTGAATAAATCATTTTTGTATTTTTTTTTAATATATTTTGGATCTTTTTTGTAATTTATTTTATTATTTATAAAATGTTGTACAAATTTGTTTTCATTTTTTTTAAAATCTTCAGACGTTCCTTCTGATATAATTTTTTTGTTATCTATTAGATAAATATAATCTGATATACTTATAGTTTCGTATACGTCATGTGAAACTATTATTGTTGTCATATTCATTGAATCATTAAGTGATTTTATAAGTTTAAGTAATATTCCCATTGAAATAGGATCTTGTCCTGAAAATGGTTCATCATACATTATGATGCTTGGATCTAAAGCGATCGTTCTTGCTAATGCAACTCTTTTAGCCATACCAATTGATAATTCTGAAGGCATTAAATTTAATGCTTCTCTTAGACCTACTGATTGTAATTTTATTAAGACTATATCTCTAATTATTTTTTCTGGTAGGTTGGTATGTTCTCTTATTGGGAATGCTATATTTTCATATACATTTAAATCTGTAAACAGAGCACCTGTTTGAAAAAGCATGCCGATGTTTTTCCTTAATTTGTACAAATCCGTTTTATTTAGATTTGAGATATTTTTTTCATTTATTATTATTTCTCCGCTATTTTGTGATAATTGCCCACCTATTAGTCTCAATAAAGTTGTTTTTCCACAACCGCTTGGACCCATTATTGCCGTAATTTTTCCTAGCTTTATATTTAGAGATATATTTTCGAATATAATTTTATTACCTCTAGTAAAAAATAAATTTTTTATTTTTATTATATACATATTATTATTTTTTTATATATGATTAGAATTTTGACATAGAGAATTTAAATTAGTATTTATAAGCATTGTTTAATGTAAATACTTTAAATAGATAAACAAATACTGTTTATTATTTTGGGTGAATGATGGGACTTGAACCCACGACAACCGGAATCACAACCCGGGGCTCTACCATCTGAGCTACATTCACCAATTATCGCGCCAGGCAGGACTTGAACCTGCAACCCTCGGCTTAGAAGGCCGATGCTCTATCCTATTGAGCTACTAGCGCTATATCGGGGCAGAGGGATTTGAACCCCCGACCCTCTGCTCCCAAAGCAGATGCGCTACCAAGCTGCGCCATGCCCCGTATTTATTTAACATTTTATAATGATACATTGTATAATTAATAAGGTCAATTTTTTTTTATAAAATTATTATTGGTATATATTATGGTAGCAAAAATATTAGATGGAAAATTTTATGCAAATAAAATTTTCGATAGTATAAGTGAAACAGTTAAATTAAAAATCAAAGATGGAAAATCAGCACCATGTTTGGTCGTTATATTGATAGGTAATGATTTTTCTTCTAATTTATATGTTAAAAATAAAGTTATAGCATGCAATAAAGTAGGATTTATTTCTAGAGTTTTTAAAGTTTCTAAAAGCGTAAAAAGCGTTGATTTATTAAATTTAATAAAAATTTTCAATAATGATTCTTTTATACATGGCATATTAATACAGTTACCTTTACCAGACAAACTAAATACAGAAGAATTATTTGAGAGTATTAGTCCATTTAAAGATGTTGATTTGTTAAGTCCATTAAGTTTTGGTAGGTATGTTACTGCTTATAGAAATCATATGATTCCATGCACTCCAGCTGCAGTGATGGTGCTATTAAAATCAATTAATATCGACTTGAGCGGTTTAACAGCTTCTGTTATAGGTATGTCTAATATAGTTGGTAAGCCATTAATATTTGAATTATTAAAAGCAAAGATATCTGTTATAGTTGTCAGTAAGTATTGCTTGAAATTTTTAGATTATATTAAATTTTCTGATATAATTGTTTCTGCTGTTGGAAAGCCAGGGTTAATTTCAGGAAGATCAATAAAAAATGGAAGCATTGTTATAGACGTTGGTATAAATAGTATTGTGAAAAATAAAGTGATAGGTGATGTAGATTTTGAAACAGCAAGAAATATAGCTGGTTGGATAACACCTGTTCCTGGAGGAGTAGGTCCATTAACCATATCTAAATTATTAGAAAATACTTTAAATTTATATTTATCTTTTATGTGTAAATAAGTTTTTATTAATTTTTTTTGTATAACATTTGTTTTAATTTGTATTAAAATCAGAATAATTAATATATAATTATTCCAGTTTTATGAATTTATTTTTGTTAAATTATATTTTTTTGGTAGTTATTTTATGGCAGGACATAGTAAATGGTCTAATATAAAACATAAAAAAGCGTGTAGTGATATTAAGAAAGGTAAGTTATTTACAAAATTAATGAGAGATGTTACAACTGCTGTAAAAGTTGGCGATAAAAATGTTAAGTTTAATTGTAAATTAAAAAGTGCAGTAGATAAAGCATTGTCTAATAATATAAGCAAATCTGTTATAAATAAAGCTATGAGTGATAGCTCTCTGTTAATTGATAAAAATATGGAAAGTAATTTTTATTCTGGATATTGGAAATTTGGAATAGCATTTGTTATAGATTGCATTATCTTAAATAGGAATAGAATTGCATCTGAGTTGAGGTATTTGTTTACAAAATATAATGGTGATTTAGTTCCATTTAATTCCGTAGCTTATTTATTTAAAAAAATTGTAAGGATTTTGCTAATTTCTGGATATTCAGATAATTTGTTTAATGATATTTGTTTTAGATTTAATACAATTAGTTATATTTCTGGTTGTGATTATTTTTTTATTGAGGAAAATGATTTTGAAAAAATTAAATTTTTTTTAAAAAATAATAACATTATCTTTAAATATTTTTTTATTATGAGTCCTATTAGTATTATTAATATTAATAACAATGATTTTAATGTTGTTTCATCTTTAGTAAAAAGTTTTAAAAAGTTAGATTATGTAAAAAATGTTTTCGTTAATGTGAATTTATAATTTAAATTTTGTTTTTTTATGAGAGAAGTTAGATGAGTGGTTTTGAAACATATATATTTTTGTTATTTTCAGATATGAATTTTTTTATTAAATTTTTTGTATTTTTATTATGTATGATTTTAATATTTGCATTGATATTTATTTCAAACAAGTATAGAATTTTCAATAGGTATATTAAAGAGATTTTAAGTTTTGATAAAGAATTTAATGATAAAAACATAGATTTAAAAGAATTTTATAACAAATTATTAATAAGAAAATCAAATGTTATAGGGCTTTCTGTTATATTTTTTTCAGGGTTTAAAGAGTTTATTTATTTACACAGAAAAGGTATATCTGATGTTATTGTTGTTGCTAAAATGGTAAAGCATGTAATGAATATATCAATGAGAAAAGAAATAGAACTTCTGCGAAAAAATATATATTATCTTACAATAATCAAGTCTATAGTTCTATATTTAAGTGTGTTAGGAACAATTTTAGGAATAATTATTTTTTTTCAGAAATTAAATATTAATTTAGACCAAAATATTTCCTATCCTGTGATAATTTCTGGAATTATAGAATCATTATTGCCGATTGTAGTTGGGTTATTTATTGTTGTCCCAGTTGATATTTTTTATAAAAAATATCTAGACTGTCTTTGTAAAGTTTCAATGCAATATAAAATATTTATAGATGAGTTTATTATTCTGTTGTATCATAAATTATATAATTGATTAGTATTATTTTTTTCTAGTTATAGACATAATATATATATTTGTTATAATAATTTGATTCCTATTTTTATGGGTCGTTAGCTCAGCAGGTAGAGCAGTGGACTTTTAATCCATTGGTCGTAGGTTCAAATCCTACACGGCCTATATGAAATGGTTTGAATTCCATTTTATTGAGATTGTATTTTTAGATTTTAATATTTGTTTGTCTAATTTTTCAAATAGATTATCTATAGATAAGTAAATATTTTCCGATAATGAAGATGCAAATAATTTTTTTTTATCTGAAAGTGTAATTTCAGATTCTGATTTTTTAAATAATTTGTTTTCTATATGTAGTGTGATGTTTATTGTTTTTATATTTTTGTGATAACTATTTAATTTTTCTAATTTTTTATTTATATGTGTTTTTAATATATTTGTTAATCTTATTTTTTTGCTTTGGATATTTATTTTCATTTATTCCTAGGTTTATCATTTGTTTAGAAAATTTTTTCCTAAATAAATTTTTTGTATTTCTTGGTTTTTTAATATATTTTCTGACGATCCATTAAAAATTATTTTTCCATTGTTTATTATGTAAGATTTAATACATATATTTAGTATTTCTTGAACGTTGTGATCTGTAATTATTATTCCGATATTCGATTTTAATAGAAATGTTATTATGCTTTTTATATCAATTATAGATATTGGATCTATTCCAATGAATGGTTCGTCTAATAATAAAAATATTGGTTTTGTAGCTAAGCATCTTGCTATTTCTACTTTTCTTCTTTCTCCTCCTGATAATGACTTTCCTTTTATATTTCTTATTTTTTGTATATTAAATTTAATTATTAATTCTTCTAATAAATCTTCTTTTTTTATAGTATTTATTTTACTTTGAATTTCTATTATTGATTTAATATTATCTTCTACTGTTAAATTTCTAAAAATTGATGGTTCTTGGGGTAAATAACTTATTCCATATTTAGCTCTAGTATGAACCTGATAGTTTGTTATATCTTTATTTTCAATAAGAATTGATCCGGTATCGCTTTTTATCAATCCTATTATTATATGAAATAATGTAGTCTTTCCTGATCCATTTGGACCAAGGATGCCTATTGCTTGTCCAGTATTTATTTCAATAGAAACATTGTCCAATATTTTTTTAGATTCTATAGTTTTACTTAAGTTTTTTATTTCCAATCGTTTTATCATTGGCTTTTCATTTTATTACAATCAATAATTTTTTTTTTATGTAGATTACTATTAAACTAGAAGATAAAAATATATTTTTTGATACAATTTCTATATTACCAATAATAATTACTTTTTCTTTATTATATTTTATTAATTTAGATTTGTATATTTTTAAATCTATGTTTTTAAATATAAGATTTTTACATTTGATATAAATCAGGTTATTATATTTACTTTGATAAATGATTTTTTCATTATTGTATTCTTTTTTAATTAAAACATTAGTAGCATTACAACCTTTATTATTGGTACAGGTATATATAATTATAAATATTAGCAATATTTTAATATATAAATAGATATTTAAAATATTCATTAATTTTTACTATCATTTTGTTATTAAAATAATTTTTATCATTACTTATAAAGTATGAATTTTTATTTTTTATTTTAGTAAAATTATAAAAAATATTACTATTTTTTGAAAGTAAGATTGTACTTATATTTATTGTTTTATTGAGTTTATAAGGTTTAATTTTAATATTTTCTAATAAAGGAACAAGATTTTTTATTAATTCTAAATTTTTCACTGTTATTATACTTTTTTCGTTCTTAAAAAGATAAATATTATTTATATATAAATATTTTTTTTTAAAATGAATATAAAAATCAGATATTAAAAATGTTACAATTTTAATATTATTGTATTCACATATAACAAAATTATTTATGTATTCTATTTGATTTACACTAATATTTTTTGTAAAATCTTTGTTTGTTACTATACATATTAGCGTTAAAATCAATAAGTTAAATATTGTAAAGAACACTATTTTAAACATTTATTTGTATATGTTTGTTATGGTTTTAAAAAAAAAGAAATTAAAGTACGTTTATATTTTTTAAAAACTCTTTAATAGTTTTAGTCCATGAATCTATTTTTGGGCTATATTTTTCATTTTCTTGTATGCTTTCATCAAATATTTTTAATAAGTCTTTTTGTTTTTTATTAAGGTTTATTGGAGTTTCTATAATTACTTTGCAAAGTAAATCTCCAAGGTCTTTGCTTTTTAAGTTTTTAATACCTTTATTTTTTATTCTAAAAATTTTATTTGTTTGTGTTTCTTCAGGGATGTTTATTTTTATTTTTCCGTATAAAATCGGTACATCTATCTCACCTCCAAAGACAGCTTTAGCAAAGCTAATTGGAATTTCACAGTATAGATCTTGATCTTTTCTAGTAAAAATTTCATGCTTTAGTATTTTGATTTGAATGTACAAGTCTCCATTTGGAGCTCCATTCAATCCAGCTTCTCCTTCATTATTCAATTTTATTTTATCGTCATTGTCAATTCCTGGAGGAATTTGTGCGAATAAGGTTTTTTGAGATTTTATTCTGCCTTTTCCATTACAAATTTGACAATGTTCTTTTATCGTTGTTCCTTGTCCTCCACATGAATTACATGTTTGTTGTATAATAATAAAACCCTGTTGTAATCTTATTTGTCCATTTCCTTTACAGGTTTTACATGTAATAAATGCTGCAGAATTTTTAGCTCCTGTGCCTGTGCATTCTTTACATATAATTAACGTATCTATGTTAAATTTTATTCTAGTACCATTGGCTGCATCTTCTAGTTTTAATTTTATTATATGTAATAGGTCTGATCCTCGGTTGTTATTACTTTTCTTATTATAACTACGCTCATTACCAAATATATCTCCAAATATATCTCCGAATATATCAGTAAAATGTGAAGTAGAATCAGAATATGCAGTTTGTTGATTTAAATTAGAATGTCCATATTGATCATAAATATGTCTCTTATTTTTATCTGATAATGTTTCATAAGCTTCGCCAACTTGTTTAAATTTTTCTTCTGAACTTTTATCCCCTGGATTTCTATCTGGATGATATTTCATTGCTAATTTTTTATATGCTTTTTTGATTTCCATATCACTAGCATTTTTAGATACACCTAAGATGAAATAATAATCTTCTTTATTCATTGTATTAATACTAAATTGTTATTTATGCTTGTCATTTTCTGGATTTTTTGTATCTTTAATTTCTTCATAATCTGTATCTACAACTGTTTCATCAGTGTTTTTGTTTTTATCATCTTTATTTGAATTTTCATCAGTAGATTTGTTATTTTTATCGGTACTAGAATTTTCTTTATACATTTCTTGCATAAGACTTACAGATGCTTGATTTAGTGCGTTAGTTTTAGATTCTATTGCGTTTTTATCATCGCTATTTTGAAGATCTTTTAATTCATTTAATAGTAATTCTATTTTATTTTTTTCTGTATTTGGTATTTTGTTTCCACATGAATTTAAAGCTTTAGTTATAGAATGCATTGTGTTATCAGCTTGATTTTTAGCTTGAACAAGCAACTTAAATTGCTCATCTTTTTCTGCATTGATTTCAGCATCCTTTATCATCTTCTTTATAGCTTCTTCTGACAAGCCGCCTGTAGCTTTTATTACAATATTTTTTTCTTTATTTGTAGATAAGTCTTTTGCGGAAACTTTTAATATTCCATTTGAATCTATGTCAAAGCTAACTTCTATTTGTGGGATACCACGAGGGGCTTGAGGAATGCCTGTTAAATCGAATTCACCTAGTAAATTATTATCGCATGCTTGATTGCGTTCTCCTTGTAAAACCCTTATTCTTACAGCTGGTTGGTTGTCAGTTGCCGTTGAAAATATTTGTTTTTTGCTTGTAGGTATTGTTGTATTTCTTTCTATCAACTTTGTCATTATTTCTCCTTGTGTTTCCAATCCTAAGGATAGAGGAGTTACATCTAATAGCAATACGTCTTTTACTGTACCTGATAAAATTCCACCTTGTATTGCAGCGCCTATAGCAACTGCTTCATCAGGATTAACATCCTTTTTAATTTCTTTTTTAAAAAAATTTTTAACAACTTCTTGTATTTTTGGCATTCTTGTTTGTCCACCAACCAACACTACAGTAGTAATTTCTGATAAGGATTTTCCAGAATCTTTAATTGCCATTTCACATGGGTGTAAAGTTTGTGTTATTAAATCTTCAACTAACGATTCAAGTTTAGCTCTTGTTATTTCCATAGTTAGATGTTTAGGACCTGTAGAGTCGGCTGTTATATATGGTAAGTTAATGTCTGAAAATTCTTTAGATGATAACTCTATCTTTACTTTCTCTGCTGATTCTTTTAATCGTTGTAGAGCTATTAAATCATTTTTAAGATTAATATTTGTATTTTTTTTGAATTCTTGGATAATATAGTCCATTATTCTATTATCAAAGTCTTCTCCACCTAAAAAAGTGTCTCCATTTGTTGCTAAAACTTCAAATTGGTGTTCTCCATCTATTTCAGATATTTCTATTATTGAAATATCAAATGTTCCGCCACCTAAGTCATAGACAGCTATAATCGAATCGCCTCTTTTTTTGTCTAAACCATACGCTAAGGCAGCTGCTGTTGGCTCATTGATTATTCTTTTAACTTCTAGTCCAGCTATTCTTCCTGCATCTTTTGTTGCTTGTCTTTGTGAGTCATTAAAATAAGCTGGAACAGTTATAACCGCTGATGATACTGATTTTCCTAAATAACTTTCTGCAGTTTTTTTCATTTTCATTAATATTTCAGCTGAAATTTCCTGCGGAGATATTTTTTTGCCATCTATATTTATCCATGCATCTTTATTATTTGCTTGGAATATTTTATACGGCATTAAGCTTTCTATTTTTTGTATTACCTTTCTATCTTGTTCATTATCATATCTTCTACCTATTAATCTTTTTATAGCAAATAGTGTTCTTTCAGGGTTTGAAACTCTTTGATTTTTAGCTGATGTACCAACTAATTTTTGATTATTTTTTGTATAAGCAACGACAGAAGGTGTGGTTCGCATTCCTTCTTCATTTTCTATAACTCGTGTTTGTCCATTTTCAAAAACAGCTACACATGAATTAGTAGTGCCTAAATCTATACCTATTATGATCTCATTTGACATGTTATTATTACCTCTATATAATATTTTATGTTTATTTATTTTTGTATACGGAAACTTTAGTGTATCTCAATATATGTTCATGCAATGTATACCCATTTTGTAATACTTCTATAATTTTATCACTTATTTCGGTATCATTTTCTATTGTAGAAACTACTTCATGTTTTAATGGGTCCAAAACTGATTTCTCATCTACAATTATTTTCTTTACTCCATATTTTTCCAATATATCTAATAGCATTTTATATATTAACTTTATGCCATTCGTATTGTTATCATCGATTTTAAAACAATTTTCTAAACTGTCTAATATTGTTAGTAAATCATTTAGTATTTTTTTTAATGAGTATTTTTCCACATTTAAAATTTCTTTATATGTTCTTTTTTTTATATTTTCTACTTCAGCGCGTTCTCTTAGGAATAACTCATAATTTTCTTGTATCTTTAATTCGGTTGTTTGTACTTTTTCAAGTAATAAATTAATTTCCTCGTTCAAAGATATTGAATTAACATTTGTTTTATTATAATTTACATCTTTTTTAATTTCAGTTTCATTAATTTTATTTTCATCCACTATATATACCGCCTAATAAAAATTACAAAATCAGTAGACTGATATGGGGACTATTTTATTATATTCAAGGCAACAGATATAAAATAAATAATAAATTTATTTTATTATGTCAGTTTTATTTTTTTCATTGGCTTTAAATATGATAACTGGTTTTAAATTTTTATTTATTACTGACTCATTAATTATTATTTTTTTTATATTCTTTTTTATAGACGGTAAATGATACATTATATCCAATAATGTTTCTTCTAATATTGATCTCAACCCTCTAGCACCCGTGTTTCTTTTTTTAGATTTTTGTGCAATTGCTTTTATCGAATTCATTTGAAATTCAATTTCCACACCATCTAATTTAAATAATTTTTTGTATTGCTTTAAAAGTGCATTCTTAGGTTTAGCTAAAATATCTGCCAAAGCATTTTCATCTAATTCTTTTAAAATACTTATTATAGGTAATCTTCCTACGAATTCAGGGATCAATCCATATTTTATTAAATCATCTGGTTCTACATTATCTAGGATACCTAATTCTATGTCATCATTTTTTAATTTAGCAGAAAAACCAATACCACTTTTATTTAATCGTTGTGATGTTACTTTATCTAAACCAATAAATGTTCCTCCACATATAAATAATATTTCCGTAGTATTAACTTGCAATAATTCTTGTTGTGGATGCTTTCTTCCGCCTTGAGGTGGAACAGATGCGATAGTTCCTTCAATTAATTTTAACAAAGCTTGTTGCACACCTTCGCCTGAAACATCTCTTGTTATTGATCTACTCTCTCCTTTTCTACAAATCTTATCTATTTCATCTATATATATTATACCTTTTTGGGCTTTTTCTATATTATAATTGCATTTTTGTAATAATTTTTGAATTATATTTTCTACGTCTTCTCCTACGTAACCAGCCTCAGTTAAAGTAGTAGCATCAGCTATAGCAAATGGGACATTTAGTAACTTAGCTAACGTTTCTGCTAATAATGTTTTTCCGCTGCCAGATGGTCCAATTAATAAAACGTTACTTTTACTTATTTTTGGTTCTGTATTTTTTTTTACACTTTTCAAACGTTTATAATGATTATATACAGCCACAGAAAGAATTTTTTTTGCATTATCCTGTTGTATTATATATTGATCCAATATTTCATTTATTTCCCTTGGTGTTGGTAATTGTATATTTTCTATGCTGTCTAGTTTTTTATTATCTGTGCTTCCAGCTATTATGTCATTGCATAATTCAATGCATTCGTCGCATATAAAAACACTTGGTCCAGATATAAGTTTCTTTACTTCGTGCTGACTTTTTTCGCAAAAAGAGCATAATAAATTATTTTTTTTATTATTTTTTTCATTCATGAATTTTTCCTATAATTTATTTTATAAAGAAACTTTGGTTATGTTTTTATCTATTTTTTATAATTTTATCTATCAATCCATACTTTAAAGCTTCCATTGGTAACATAAAATTATCTCTTTCTGTATCTTTTTCTATTTTTTTAATTTTTTGTCCTGTATGATAAGATAAAATTTCGTTTAATTTATTTTTTGTTTTTAATATTTCTTCAGCATGTATTTTTATGTCTGAAGCTTGGCCTTGGTACCCACCTAGAGGTTGATGTATCATTATTCTTGAATTAGGCAAAGAATATCTTTTATCTTTTGTTCCTGCAGCTAAAAGCAATGCTCCCATACTGCATGCTTGTCCAATGGTTATTGTGTTTATTTTTGGTTTTATAAATTGCATTGTGTCATATATTGCCAGTCCTGATATAACAGATCCACCTGGAGAATTTATATATATGGATATATCTTTATTTTTGTCTTCTGATTCAAGAAATAAAAGTTGAGAGACAATAAGGCTAGCCAAATGATCACTTATTGTTCCTGTTATAAATATTATTCTTTCTTTTAATAATCTAGAATAAATATCATATGCACGTTCTCCTTGTGCTGTATGTTCTATTACTATTGGTATTAGTGTATTTTTTATATTTTTCATTTTAAGTTACCAGTTTTTGATAATTTTTCAAAAGATATGAATTCCTCTATTATGTTTACTTTATTTTTTATAATATTTATTATCTTTTCTATATATATATTATTTTCTATATTTTTTAATATAAATTTTTTATATGAATTATCAGTTACGTTATCAATATTAAGTAAATTCATTTTGTTTTCTAATTCTTTTTCTGGAACATTTATGTTTAAGTCTATTTTTAGCTTATTTAATAATAGTTTTAATTTTATATTCTCTATTATTTTATTTTCACTATCATTTGGAAATTGACTTTTTTCCTTTAATACTAGCACTTCTGGTATTTCAAAATTATGTTTTAATAATAACTCTTTAATTATATTATCTTTCAATAATTTTGCCTCTATTAAATTTAAAGTTGTAGTTAGCTTGTTTTTTATATGTTCATCTATTTTACTTATATCGCCATCTGATATGCCTATTTTTTTAGCAAACTCAACATTTATTTCAGATATGCTGTTATGGGTTATTTTTTTTATTAGTATTTTAATTTCTACTTTTTCTTTTGAAGTATTAATATTTTTTATATTTATCGGTTCTATATAAAAATCTATAATTGTGCCTGTATTTTTACCTATTAATTTTTCTTCTATTCCAGGAAATATGGTATTTTTTTTATCAAGTTCTATCTCTATATTGTTGCATGTATATCTTTCTATTGTTATGTTATTTTTTTTTCCAATTGTATCTATTGTTATTAAATCTCCAACTATAGATTCGTCTATAGTTTCTTTCCATGTACCGTATAGTTTTCTGTATTCATAAATTTTTGCATTGATATCTTCTTTACTTATTTCGGATATGTATTTTTTTATTGTTATATCTTCTAAATTTAAAATTATATCTGGAAATGTTTCAAATTCTAATACAAATTTTAGATTGTCTACATCATTATCAACTATAGATTTTAATATTGGTTGATCAATAATTTTTAAGTTTTTTTCTAAAATGACATCTTTGACACTTTCATTTAGAAGTTTATAAATAACTTCATTATGTATTTCTTTGCCAAATCTTTTTAATATAATATTTATAGGAACCATACCTTTTCTAAATCCATCTATTTTAATAGAATTTGATAATTCAGTTATTTTTTTTTCATTTTCCAAGGTAACTTTATTTTTAGGTATTTCTATTGTTAATTTTTGAGTTAAATGTTTTATTTTTTCTAAGCTTATTTTCATAGTTTCTATCCTATTTTTACGAAAGAAGAGACTCGAACTCTTACAGGGTAACCCTACTGGAATCTAAACCCAGCGCGTCTACCAAATTCCGCCACTTTCGCATTTTAGGCCGTGTAGGATTTGAACCTACGATCTTTTGATTAAGAGTCAATTGCTTTACCAACTAAGCTAACGGCCCAATATTGTTTAATTTATTTTTATAAACCTTTCAATATTTAATAAAAAACATAAAAAGCTTGCTTTTTTATGTTTTTATTATGTAAAGTATATAGGTTATCTTTTTATTTTCAAAATGATTTTACGTAAATACATCATAAAAGAAATTCTAATTATATTTTTTTCCATATTTTTCATACTTTTAATTATTTTATTAAGTTTGCAATTTAATAAACTTTTATTGTACGAACAAAATAACTTGTCATCATTTGATATTCTATTTAAAATAATTTATTTATCAATACCTGAGCTTTGTATAAAAGTTATTTCTTTTGTTTATTTTGTATCTATAATTATATTTTTTTATAAATTTAATTATAGTAATGAATTAGCTATAATTTATTTATCTGGATATAGTAGATTTTTTGTATTTCAATGTTTAATGTTTTTATCCATTTTTATTTCAATGTTAATATTTATATTCGTAATGTTTATAAATCCGTATTTTTCAGAAAAGTTAAATTACAATATAAATTACTATAAGTCAGATATTGATCGAATTAAAAAATTAACTTTTAATGTTTTTAATGATGGAAGTATTGTACTTTTTTTTAACGATAAATATAAAAAAAATTTATTTAATATTTTTATATCATTTAATGAAGAAGATCTTTCTAAATTTAATCTGATTTTATCAAAAACAGGAAATTTTGAGTATATTTATGAAAATGAATTTATGTTTTTACTTAAAGATGGAGTTAATTATTGTGGTTTAGTTGATTCCAATGATTTTCAATTAATAAAATTTAATGAATTCTTAAAAGTGTTTAAAATAAAGACTATTGTTAAAGATATTTTAAACAGTAAAAATGTTATCATGTTATTAAAATCAAGTTTTAAAGAAGACAAAATTGAATTAAAATTTAGAATTTCTACTTTTATGTCATTTATATTTTTATCTATCATTGCAATACAATTATCATTTATGAATTTTGAATATAGTTTCTTTTTTAATATAATAAATGGTATTTTGCTATGTTTTATTTATAGTAATTTATTAATAATTTTAAAAAAATTTAATGGTAGCTTTTATTTTTTGAATTTTTTGAACATACATGGATTTTTCATTTTTCTATCATTTATTATCTTTGTATATTCATTTAAAAAAAATAAGATTAGTTTATAAATTATGAAAATCATTTATAAAAACATTATATTTAATTTTATTGTTATTTTTATATTATCATCACTACTTTTATTGTTTATTGACTTGTTTTTTACATTTATTGAAGAATTTAAATTATTTAAGAATAAAGAAATTGATTTTTTGACAATGGCATTATATGTTTTGTGCTTAATTCCATTAAAAATTTATATTTTATTTCCGTGGTCTATGTTAATTAGTACTGTTTGTTTATTGTGCTTGATGGAGAATAATAACATGCTACTTATAATACAAATATCAGGGATATCATTAAAAACAATAATGGCATTTTTAATTACTATTAATTTTGTCATAGCTATTTTTATTTTTATTATCGGAGAAGTTTTTTTACCAAAATTTGATTATTTTTCTAAAAATTTTAAGATGGCATTATTAGACAATAATTCTGTTAATATAAAATATTCTAGCATTTGGCATAAATTAGACAGTGGATTTATTTATATTAATGACATGAAAAATAAGAAGAATATAAAATCTATATTTTATTACAAAATAGATAAAGACTTGAAATTGATTAAGATAAAAAAAATTAGCCAAATAATATTAATTGATAACAATTATATAGAAAAAGGAATTAAAATATTTTATTTTACGGATATTTTTTCGATAAAAACTAAAATAAAATCTAAAAAAAATAGCAAAATAATAAATTTAAATATATTTGAGAATATAAGTTATAAACGATTAGATAGATATTCTATTAGTGAGCTTATCACTCTTTTAAAGTTTAAATTTAGAAATGATATGGAAGTAAAAAGCTATGAACTAGCTATTTTAAAAAAAATATACTATCCGATTAATATCATTGTAATAATATATATATCAATGATTTTTTTATTTAAATTTATGTACTATTATAAAAATATTGGCGTGAAAATTATTACAGCTATCATCATTGGTGCTGTTTTTCATTTGTTAAATTCTATTTTCATAACAGTGTTTCTTTTAACAAATGTCAACAACATAATTTCAGTCAATTTTTTAATAATTATTATTTCAGTTTTATTTACTTGCTATAAAGTATTTTTAAAATTAATCTAAACGTAAACTAATTTTTCCATTAGTATCTATTTTTGATATTATAACATCTATAATTGATCCTTCTTCAATTTCCCAATTAGGATTATCTAGTTTATATTTATTTATTTTACTTATATGTAAAAGGCCATCTCTTTTAGGAAGTATATTTATGAATGCTCCAAATTGCGCTAATTTTATTACTTTTCCTTTAAATATAGTACCTATCATTATTTCTTTTGTTAATGATTGTATTTCATTAATTATTGATTCTATATTATTGCTATTTGTTGACGATATAGTTACGATTCCATCATTATTTATGTCTATTTTGCAGTCATATTTTTCTGTTAATGATTTTATAATTATCCCACCTTTTCCTATTATGTCTTTTATTTTTGTTTTGTTTATTTTTATTTTTGTTACTTTTGGTACATGTTCTGATAAATTTTCATTAGGTTTGTTTATTTTTTGTTTCATCATGTTTATTATATATAAACGGCCATTTTTAGCTTGTGCAATTGTTTCTTCTATAATATCTACTTCTATTCCTAAAATTTTTACGTCCATTTGAATTGCTGTTATGCCGTTTTCTGTGCCAGCTACTTTGAGATCCATATCTCCTATATTATCTTCTTCACCAGAAATGTCACTTAGTATTATATATTTTCCATTTTCTTTTATTATTCCCATTGCTATGCCTGCAACATGTCTTTTTATAGGTACTCCTGCGTCCATTAAAGCTAAACTTCCACCACATACTGTTGCCATAGAACTAGAACCATTGGATTCTGTTATTTCAGAAACTATTCTTATTACATATGGAAATTCATCTTTCTTAGGTAGTACTGGAATTAATGCCTTTTTAGCAAGATTTCCATGTCCTATTTCTCTTCTTTTAATCATTCCTGGATTGCCTATTTCATTTACAGCATATGGTGGAAAATTATAATGCAATATAAAATCATATTTCTGGTTATTGTGAAAAACGCAATCAATTAGCTGTGCGTCTTTTTGTGTTCCCAATGTAATGCTAACCAAAGCTTGTGTTTCTCCTCTACTAAATACAGAAGATCCATGGATATTTTTTAAAAAATTTGTTATTAATGATATTTTTCTTATTTCAGTAAAACTCCTATTATCACTACGAGTAAGCAGTGTTAACATTTCTTCTCTTAATATAGATTTTTCAATTTCTTCGACTATTGATTGAATTACTTTTTTGTATTTTGTATCTGTATTTTCATTTAAAATTATTGACTTTATATCAAGGTAAATTTCATTTATTAATATAAATTTTTCGGTTTTATTTTTAACGGAATTTTTTATCTTGTCTTTATAATTTTTATTTATATAATTTATAATTACTTCTGTATTTGTATTTTTATAATTAAATTCTTTAATTTTAATATTTCTTTTAAAATCATTAATATTTTCTATTATATTTTTAAATTCTATCTGTCCTTTTTTTATAGATTTTAAAAATATATCCTCAGATATTTCATTGCCATTTGCTTCTATAATCGTTATTTTATCCATAGTTCCAGCTATTACTAAGTCTAAATCTGATTCTTTTAAATCATTAGTAGATGGGTTTAAATAAAAAATTTCATTTATATATCCAACACGTATTGCTGCTATAGTAGTAAATGGCAATCCTGATATTGTTAAAGCAGCAGATGTTGCTATTATTGCTATAATATCAGGATTAATTTCAGGATTAATAGAAATTACTGTTATTGTAATTTGTATTTCTTGGCATAGATCCTTAGGGAACATTGGTCTAACTGATCTATCAACCAATCTTGATATTATTATTTCTCTTTCGCTAGGTTTTCCTTCTCTTTTAAAATAATTACATGGGATTTTTCCACTAGCATAATATTTTTCAAAATATTCCACTTTTAATGGTAAAAAATCTTTTTCTTCGCTCTCTTGGTGAACAATTGAAACTAACAAAACCGTACCATCTATTTCAGCTAAAATAGATGCAGATGCATTTTTTGCTATTCTTCCTGTTTCTATATTTAATTTTTTATTGTTTATTATTATTTCTTTATTTATGTACAAGTTATTGTCCTTATATTTTTATTTTGTTATTTTCTGATATTTAGTTCTTTTATGAGATCTATGTATTTATTTACATTTTTTAATTTTAGATATTTTAATAAACTTTTACGGCTATTTACTTTTTTTATCAATCCAACACGTGAATGAAAATCTTTTTTATGTGTTTTTAAATGATCTGTTAGTATGTTTATTTCATACGATAAGGATGATATTTGCACTTCAGTAGATCCACAATCATTCTTATGTAATTTAAATTTACTTATTGATTCATCTTTTTTTATATTTTCTAATGCCATTGACTACTCCAAAAAGGTATATTTGTTACTATACTATATTTTATATTAATTTTGTATTATTAATATATTTTGTTTTTATGTTTTATTAAATATACTTTAATATATTACATTATTAATTATAATTTTAAAAATTTTAATTATAATGGTATTTATTTTTATATAGTTTTTGTTACTATAGTATCAATCATAATGAATAAATAGTTTTTCCTAATTTGCTTAAATTTAAATTGTGTTTGGTAATTTTGCTCTTTGCACTCTTTGCTAGTATTTTCTCGTTACAAAAAATTAGCCTTGAATATTCTGAGCCATATTTTTTAATTGGCTTTAGAATGGCTGTATCTGGTGTATTTTTATTTTTTTTTGAGTCAAAAAAGTCAAATATAACTTTAACAATAAAATCAACTCATATTGGATATTTCTTTTTAATTACAATTTTTAATATTTATTTAAATAGCATATCCGAAATATGGAGTCTGAGTAAAATGTCGTCATCGAAAGCTTGTATGTTATATAGTTTATCTCCGTTTATGACGGCTGTTCTTGCATTTTTTATATTAAAGGAAAAATTAAATTTGAATAAATTGTTTGGTATGGTATTTGGTTTTTTAGGATTAATTCCAATGATTTATGTCCGCACATATAGTGAAATCTCAACTGGAGAAGTTTTAATGTTCTCTTTATCTGAAGTGATTTTAATTTTTTCTGTTTTTTTTAGTGTTTTAGGATGGATTTTTTTAAAGAAATTAATAAACATAGGTTATTCTTACATATTTGCAAATGCTATTAGTATGTTTTTTGGTGGTTTTTTTATTCTTATTCACTCTTTTTTTGTAAATAATTTTTGGATAATATTTCCTGTAAATAATATAAAATTGTTTGTTTTTTACACGTTTATCACATCTATAATTTCAAATTTAATTTGTTATAACTTATTTGGCTATTTGTTAAAGTATTTTTCTACTGTTTTTATGATGTTTGCTGGCTTAATGACACCGTTTTTTGCATCGGCTTTTGGATGGTTTTTTTTAAATGAAACAATTACTTATCATTATATAATTTCTATTATTTTGTTTTTTTTTGGGCTTTTTATAATTTATAATGAAGAAATGAGGAAATAAAAAACTATAACTTAATGATTAAATTATATTTAATTATAGCAGTAAGTTTTTAATAAAGTATTCTACATTTATTTTAAAGTTTTTTGATATAAGATATTTTATAAATATTATTTTATCTATAATTGTCTGTAATTTTTCTATTTGATTATAATTTATTATTTCTATTAATTTAAATAATTTTAAATTTTTCAATTTTTCATTTGATATTTTATAATATATAAGATTATTAAAAAATAACCATAAAGTTTCTAAGATATCAATTATATTCTCTGTTTTTATTAATTTTAAGTATTCATCTATTAAAATACATTTATTTTCGTTTAATAAAAAATATTTATACATGAATATCGTAGTAATTTTAGATTCTTTTATGTTAAAGTTATTTTCAAAATTTAAAATTTGGCATCTATCAATCAATGTTTTTAATAAATTATTACATGTAGTTACTAACAAAAACATTGTGTTTTTTGGTGGCTCTTCTAGTGTTTTAAGCAAGCAATTTGATACATTTACATTCATTTGGTCAGCAGGATATATTAATACTACTTTATTTGATAAAAATGATGATTTATTTATCTTATTAATAATTATACGTATTTTTTCTATTGTTATCTCTTGTGTTTTTGTGTAATTGATTTCGTAATAATCTGGATGAATATTTTTATAAAACATTTTGCATGATACACAATGTCTGCATATCCTTTTATCTTTTTCTATACATAACAAATTCATGGCTATTAATTTTGCTATTTTATAGCCAAAAAATTTTGTTTTTTCAAATATAATAAATGAATTAAATTTTTTATCTTTATTTTTAAATTCAGTTATATATTTAATCATTTTTTGTAAATGTATTAAATATTTGTATTTTCTATGATAGAAATTAAATTTGCTTTTATTATATCAATAGTAGTGTTTGTATTTATTATTCTGTAATTATTATTTTTATTGATAGAATTTAAATAATATGTACGTATTCTTTTAAAAAAATATAGATGTTCCATTTCGATTTTATCGATTTTGCCTCTTTGATTTATTCTATTGATAGCTGTTTTTATTGGTACATCTAGAAAAAATATAATATTTGGTTTTACATTTATGTTTAAAGAATTTATTAACCATTTTATTTTATATAAAGATATTTTTCTACCAGCTCCTTGGTATGCATAAATTGAATCTATGTATCTATCGCATAATATACAAATTCCTTTTTGTAATGATGGAATAATTGTACTATAAATATGTTGAACATGAGCTGACAAAAAAAGAAGAAGTTCTATGTTTTTAGACGTTCCTTTTTCTAGGATGATATCTCTTATTGTGGCATTTATAGGTGCATAATTATTAATGCATGTTTTTATGTGTGATAATCCATATTTATTCATATGTTCTGATAATATATTTATTAATGTAGTTTTTCCAGATCCCTCTATTCCTTCAAAAACAATAAATTTACCAGCAAGTTTCTTTATTTTTTCTATATTCATCAATATGTATTCCATATTTTTAAGTTTTTGTATAATTCTTCAAGTTTATAGATATCTCTGCAATAAAAAGACATTAAGTGTATTATAACAGAACCAGTATCTATTATTATCCAGTCTGTATTTTTACCAGAAACGATAACACTTGAAGTTGTATCATGTAATTTTAAATCTTTAACAATATTTTCTGAAAGATGTTTCATATGTTTATATGATGTACAAGTTGCGATTACAATATGGTCTGCAATTATATTTTTTTCCAATTCTATAATACTTACATTTGTTGCTTTGTTTTTACTAAGTAAATTTGTGATTAAGTTTATCATGTTTAATTATGTTTATTGTAAGTTCTTTTTTAAATATAATAAAGCAAATGATTTCTAGTATATAGTTCCAAAAGCTTTCTTTTTTTCCAAATTTTATTAAAATATCTAAAAATAATATTTTGCTTAATATTTTTTTTAGTTTGTATATTGATATATTATTATATAATGCAATGGTATTTGTTTTTATATTTGTTTTATAATTTAATATTTTTTTTATTTCATAATTAAAAAATCTCAGGAATAATACGTAATCTTGAGTTGTATTTTTTATAGAGTTAAATATAAAAAATGTTTTGTCTATATTTTTTAATAATGCGTTGTTTATTAAATCATAAACTTCAAAAGTCGTATTAAAATAACTTAATATTAATAAATCATTTATAATAAATTGTGTTTTATTTAAGATAATTTTTAATTTATCAATTATTTGTGCCATTTGTATGTAATTTCTTTTGTATATATTAGTCAAAAATTTTATTTTCTGTGCATTTATATAATATCCTATAAAATTGAATTCTTGTATTATCCAAAATGACATTTTAATTTTAGTATAGTTTATCATAATATAATTATTTTTATTATTTTGTAAAATTTTATTTTTAATAATATCATTAAAATTATTAGTAGATAGTATATTTATACAGTTATTTTTCAGCTCTCTATTAATGTAATCAATTAACGATTTATAATTTTCTTGTATTTTTTCACATATTTTGATTTCTACTAAATATTTTCTATCAAATATACTTAGTTTTTGAAGCGAACTACTATCTATATTTTTTTTATCGAAATTTTCATCTAGAAATATGATTTTTTTTTTGTATGATTTATTTAATAATCTGTTGATTAATTTTGATAATCTATCTGTATGTATTTCCATGCCAATTAAAATATATATTTTGATTCTTTTATATTGTAATATGTTTAAAGTGCTTTTTTGAAAAATGGTCATTTTTTATATTAGAATGTTTATTAATTTGTTTTTTATAAATATTGTACTTTTAATTTTTGTTTTATCTATTGATACTTTTAATTTTTCATCATTTAAAATATTTGATAAGATTGTTACTTCATCTTGGTTCTTATCTATTTCTATTATTTTTTTAAATTTGCCATTAATTTGTATTATTAACTTTATTTTTGATATAGGTATTTCATTAATTTCCATTTTTTTTGGCCAATCTACATGAGATATTAATGATTCTTTTTTTAGTACAATTGACCATAAATAATGGGTTATATGCGGAGATATTGGATTTAACATAATTAATAGAGATTCTAATATCATTTTAAATAATAAATAATTTTCTTTTAAATTGTAATCAATTTTAGATACTAAATTTAATAACTTCATGAGAGAAGATACTACTATATTAAATGCATGAGTTTTTTCCATATTTATTGATATTAAATCTATAATTGAATTATATGTTTTTATAAAATTATTATTAAGATAATTTTCTTTTATTAAAACGATGTCATAATTGTCAAAAACTACATATGAAAATTTGTAGGTTAAGTTCCATATTTTTTCAAGAAATCTTCTACACCCTATAATACCATCTTCTTTCCATTCGAATGATTGTTCAGGTGGAGCTGAAAATATAATAAACAATCGTAATGTATCCGCGCCATATTTATCAATTAGTTCTTCTTGATCTATTGTATTTCCTTTTGATTTTGACATTTTACTTCCGTTCATTAATATCATTCCTTGTGTTAATAAATTTTTAAATGGTTCATTATGATTTAAAATTTTATTATCTCTCATGAGCATATTAAAAAATCTAGCGTATAATAAATGTAAAATTGCATGCTCTATCCCACCAATATATTGATCTACAGGCATCCAATTGTTTATATCTTTTTTAGATTTTTCAATGTCTTGGCATATGTATTTAATATAATACCAAGATGATTCAAAAAATGTATCAAATGTGTCAGTTTCCCTCTTAGCTTTTAATTTACAATTAGGGCATGATGTATTGTAAAATTCTTTTACAGCTTTTAAAGAAAATATGTTATTTTTTAGTTTTATATTTTCTGGAAGTATGACAGGTATGGAACCTTTATCTACTGGAATTATTCCACAACATTTGCAATATATAATCGGAATTGGAGTTCCCCAGTATCTTTGTCTTGATATGCACCAGTCTTTTAGTTTATAAATAATTTTATTGTGTAGTATATTTTTTTCTTCTAGTTTTTTTTTCAATTTTGTTATTGAATCATCGGAGCTAAGTCCAGTGTATTCTTCAGAGTCAACTAAAATTCCTTTTTCAAGATATGGTGATTTTACAAATTCAGATTTATTTTTAATTACATTTTTTATCTTAATGTTATATTTTTTTGCAAGTTTCCAATCGGTTAAATTATGGGCAGGAACTCCAAATATGCAAACATTTGGATTATCTTCATTAATATAATTAACTATCCAGATAGGGATTTTTTCCATAGTTATTGGATTTATTGCAAATTTATTTGTATTTACACCTATTACTTCGTAGTTGTTGTTACAAAATTCATCATCATAGAAAATTTTAATATCTTTTTTTATTATTTTAAAATTTTTAAGAATTTTATTATTTTTTGTTATGCCAATAAATGTTGTTCCAAATATAGTATCTAATCTTGTTGTAAATACTTTTAATTTGGATTTGAATTTTTGGACATTAATTTCTATTTCAACTCCCAACGAACGTCCTATCCAATTTTTTTGCATTTCTAATACCATCGTAGGCCAACTCTTTAATTCTGATAATCCATTAAGTAATTCTTCTGCATAATCAGTAATCTTTAAATACCATTGAGCAATCTTTTTTTTTTCAATAATTGCATTGGAGCGCCATCCTTTTCCGTTAATAACTTGTTCATTAGCTAAGACTGTTTTATCAACTGGATCCCAATTAACTATAGATTTTTTTCTATATACTAATTTCTTTTTGTACAAATTTATAAAAAATTCTTGCTCCCATTTATAGTATTCTGGTTTAGAAGTTATTATTTCTCTACTCCAATCAAAACTAAAACCCAATTCTTTAAGTTGCTTTTTCATTTGATTTATGTTTTTATAAGTCCACTCTGATGGAGATGTTTTGTTTTTTATAGCTGCATTTTCAGCAGGAATTCCAAATGAATCCCAGCCAATCGGTTGCAATACATCATATCTTTTCATTCTTTTATATCTAGCTATAATATCTCCTATTGTGTAATTCCTTATATGTCCAATATGTAATTTTCCACTAGGATAAGGAAACATTGACAAACAGTAAAACTTTTCATTTTTTATTTTATTATCAATTTGGAAAGTTTTATTTATCTCCCAAAAATTTTGTACTAAATTTTCAATTTCTTTTTGATTGTATTTTGGAATCATGACTTTTAAGTTGCTATATTTTTTTTCGGTATATTCTTATATTTAAATATTATATAAAAAAATAATCTAAACAAAACATATATTAATAATATTTATATAGTCTGATCAATTTAGCATAAATTTTCTAATCAATTTGTATATTTGAATTCGTGATTGACGTCTTAAATTTATATGTATTTTTTTATATATAGTTGCTTTTATTCTAGGATCAATTTTTTCATTTATATAGTCATGTAAATATTTTGTTATTTTTTTATCGTTAAAATCTTTTTGAATAAACTCGCTTACTAGATCTTCATTGGATAATATATTAGGTAAAGATATTCTTTTTATTTTTATAAGTCTTTTTATAATTTCGTAATTAATTGCATTAATTTTATATATTACTAACATATGCTTTTTATGTAACATACACTCTAACGTAGCTAATCCAGATGATGTTACTATTATATCACAAGATTCTATTGATTCATAAAATTTATTTGTTGTTATATAAATAGAAGTATCTTTATTTATATCTGGATATTTTTTATTTATGTATTCAACATGTTTTTCTTTGTAAACAGGTATAATAAATAATACATTTTTACAAAAATCTTTACATGAATTTATAATTTTTATATATGTACATAAATGATTTTTTATTTCTGTATCTCTACTACCTAAAAACATTCCTATTATTAATCCTTTGTGATTGCTTATATTTAATATTTTTTTTGATTTATTTTTGTTTGAAAAAAATTTTATAGCGTCAGCTATTGGATGTCCTATATATTTTACAGGTATATTACTATTAATATATATGTTCTCTTCGAATGGAAATAATACTAACATAAGATTTATTGATTTTCGTATATTTTCCAATCTATTTTTCTTCCAAGCCCATATTGAAGGACTAATTATGTGAAATGTAATTATTCCTGAAAGTTTTAATTCTCTTTCTAAAATTAAGTTAAAACTAGGAGCATCTATCCCTATAAATATATCTATATTTTTTACAAAATAATTAAATACATCTTTCTTAATTTTTAATAAATTTTTTAATTTTATTAACGGATCTAAAAAGCCTATTATAGATAATTCATTAATTGAATATAACTCTTTACAACCAATATTTTTTAATTCTTTTCCAATTATACCTGATATTTCGATATCTGTATTTTCTCTTATTAGTTTTTCTAGTAAGAGTTTAGCTATCTTATCGCTAGATGCTTCTCCTACTACTATTCCTATTTTAAACATTATATTTATCTAATTATTCCTCTTTTTGAGAATTTTAGAAAATTTATAATTACTTTTTTTTCTAAATCTTTAATAGCAAGTATTTCTAAATCAAGTATTATTTTTTCAATAGTTGATGTACTTTTAAATATTATTTTATATATTTTTTTTATTTCTTCTATTGTACTATTTTTAAAATTTCTTCTTCTTAATCCAATTATATTTAATTTTTTAGTTTTTGCCGGGTATCCAGCAACAACAACGAAAGGAAGAACATCTTTATATACTATAGATCCACCAGCTATCATACTATGTGTTCCTATATAAACATGTTGATGAATGCCAACAAATCCAGATATATTAGCGTAATCATCTATTGTTACGTGTCCTGCTATTGATGCTTTATTTGCAAATATTATATTGTTACCTATTAAACAGTCATGAGCAATATGTACGCCAATCATGAAATAATTATTATTTCCTATTATTGTGCAACTATTATTTCTTGTTGTACCTTTGTGTATTGTTGTATATTCTCTAAAAGTATTGTTATCTCCTATAATAAGTTTGCTGCGACTATTGTATATATTATTTAAATGTTGAGCTTCTTCTCCTATACATGAAAATTTAAAAAATCTATTTTTACAACCAATTATAGTTTCTCCTTTTATAGTTACATGCGAATCTATTTGTATATTATCTCCAAGAGTTACATTTGGTCCTATAATAGAATATGGCCCAATAATTACATTTTTACCAATTTTTACAGGATTTATTATGATTGCTTTTCTGCTTATTTTATTTTTCATATTTTATACAAGTAATTTCTGCTGATGATATTATTTTTCCATTTAAAAAAGCTTTTCCTAAAAATTTCCATGCAGTCTTTTTTAAATTTTTAGCATAAACTTCCAAGTATAATTGATCTCCTGGAACAATTATTTTTTTAAATTTTGCTTTATTTATTGATCCTAGATAAAAAGTTAAGTCAGATGATTTATTATTCATACTTATATTTATTAATAATCCACCTAATTGTGCTAAAGATTCTATTATTAAAACTCCTGGCATTATTGGTTTAAATGGAAGATGTCCTAAAAAAAAATATTCTGATATTGTTACATTTTTTATCGCAAATATATAACTATATTCTTTTATTTTTAAAATTTTATCGATGAATAAAAATGGATATCTATGTGGTAAATATTCGTTAATATTGTTATCTTTCATTTTTGCACCTTGTGATTTTTTTAAAATTTGAAAATATAATTTTATTATAATTATATTTAATAAGTTTTTCTACGGAAAAATAGCTTTTAAAAAAAATTAATAAAATACTTTATTATTAATTTTTTCAGATTAGGAATTTAATTTTATGAAAAATATAAAAATTATAGTAGCAATGTCAGGTGGAGTAGATTCTAGTGTTGCTGCATTTTTATTAAAAAAAAATGGATATTATATTGAAGGAGCTTATATGAAAAATTGGGAAGATAGTTCTTATTGCTCCTCAAATATAGATTTACTTTTTGTTAAAAATGTATGTAATGAATTAGGAATAAAATTACATATTTTAAATTTTTCAAAAGAATATTGGAATAAAGTTTTTATAAATTTTTTAAAAAATTATAAATTAGGTAGGACACCTAATCCAGATATATTGTGTAATAAATATATAAAATTCAAAATTTTTTTAGATTATTCATTAGAAAAATTAAACGCCAACTTTATAGCAACAGGACATTATGCATGTATTAATTTTTTTATAAACCAATTTTTAAAGAAATCCTTCGATAGAAAAAAAGACCAAAGCTATTTTTTATATGCGTTAAATAAAGATAAGCTTAAATATATTTTATTTCCACTAGCTAATTATTTAAAAAGTACAGTTAGGAACATAGCGAAAGAAAATAATTTTATAAATTTTAATAGAAAAGACAGCACAGGCTTATGTTTTATTGAAAATGATGATTTTTACACTTTCTTAAAAAAATATTTAGGAAATAATCATGGTGCCATATTGGATAATAACAATAAAATAGTAGGTACTCACAATGGATTGATACATCACACAATTGGTCAAAGAAAAAGATTATTACTAAATATAAAGAATAAAAAATCTCCTTCATTATGGTACGTTCATAAAAAAGAAATAAATAGAAATGAATTAATTATTGTACAAGGAAAAAATAATATTTTATTTTTTTCAAAAAAAATAAAAATTTATAATTTAAATTATATTACAACAATGTCATTAGGAAAGTTTATTTGTACAGCAAAGATACGTTACATGCAAAAGGAAATACTATGCATCGTTTATATTTATCAATATAATTCAAACGCTATTGTATATTTTCATGATTCTCAAAAAGCAGTTACTATTGGACAATCAATAGTTTTTTATAAAAATGATTTATGCATTGGAGGTGGAATAGTAAAATCAATTTTTTACTAATTATATTTTTTAAATGTTTTTTTTAAAGCTTTGAAAATTAAAATTTTATTTTTATTAGTCATATATGGATACATTGGTAAACTAAGTACTTTATTAGATAAATATTCAGAAACTTTTAAAATATTTTCTACTCGCAAGCAATTTTCATATGCTTTTTGTTTATGTAAAGGAATACTGTAATATATTGTTGTTGGAACCAATTGGATTTTTAAAAAATTCATAATTTCAGATCTATCATGATGGTGTTTTAATTTTATAGTATACTGAGCCCAAGCTGTTTTAATGTAATTAGGTACCTTTGGTATTTCTACGAAGTTTTCTAATATCTCGTTGTAATATGTAGCTAAATTATTTTTCATTTCAATTTCATTATTTACATATTCTAATTTTTCCAATAGAATAGCTGCTTGAATAGTATCTAATCTACTATTTAATCCAATTCGTATGTTTTCATATTTGTCTTTTCCTTGTCCATGATTTCGAATCGACTTTATATTTTTAGATAATTCTTCATCATTGGTAAATATACACCCACCATCTCCAAAACACCCAAGTGGTTTAGTAGGGAAAAAGCTAGTTATTGTAACAAAACCAATAGATCCTACTTTTCTACCCATATAACTAGCTCCAAAGCTTTGAGCTGCATCTACAATTAATTTAATATCATATTTATTTACAATATTTTCTAAATCTTTATAATTTGCAGGCATGCCAAATAAATCAACAGCTATTATATATTTAGGAGTTAGTTTTTTAGCTTTTGCTATTTTTATTCCATCCATTAAGCTATTTGAATCTATATTAAAAGAACAATGTAATACATCTATAAAAATAGGAGTTCCACCAGCTAACATTACACTTTCAACTGTAGCGACAAATGTAAACGACGGTATAAAAATAGCATCTGTTTTTTTTACATTAAGTGCTAATAATGTAATAAATAAAGCATCTGTACCATTTGAGCAAGTAATAGCATTTTTAACACAGCAAAATTGTTCCAATTTTTTTTCAAATTTATAAACTTCTTCTCCCATTATAAATTGATTATGCTTAAGAACTTTATTTATAGCTATTTTTATCTTTATTTTTAGTTCTGCTGGTCTATTTGATAGATCAATGAATGGCATCATATTTATTTTTCAATTATTTTTGAATTTAGTATAAATTCATTTATTATCTCTACAAAATAACCACTATTTTTTAGAATTTTTCCATCTAGAATTAATGCTTGATCAAATATAACTTGTGCTAACTTTTTAAATTTATATTCATCATTTTCTTCATTAAGAATTTTTATTAGATCTGTTTTTACATTTAATTCTAAAATATATTTTTTTTCATAAGGGTCTTTCCCACTCGTAGTAATGAGTTTTTCTAACTGATTATTTGAATTTTTATTAGATATTATTCTTGATGGATATTTCGATGTTTTTTCAACAATATTTATTTTAGATACATTTTCTTTTAAAACATTTTGTAATTTATTTTTTAAATAATCGTATTTAGTAACGTCTTTTGTATCGTTATTTTTATCACATATTTTTAATTCATCACTCGATATTGATATAAATTTTTTTCCACGATAATTATTAAAACTTTTAAAGATAAATTCATCTATTTTATCAACAAATAATAATACTTCTATTTTATTATTGCAAAAATATTCAATATGCGAGCTGTTCTTAGCTGAATTTAAATTATCAGAAAATAGATAATATATTTCATCATTCTGCTCAGGTAACATTTTCTCTATATAATCATCTAAAGATATAATACAATTGTCTGTTAAATTTCTAGTAGAATAAACACGTATTAATTTAATTATATCTTCTTTATTTACAAAATCCTCTATCAACCCTTCTTTGAGAACTTGTCCATAATTTTTCCAAAAAATATTATATTTATTCGTATTAGTTTTTGATAAATTATTAAGCATATTTAATGTTTTTTTAATTAAAGATGTTTTTATATTTTCTATAAATTTGCTTTCTTGTAAATTATCTCTAGAAATATTCAAATATAGATATTCTATCTCTATTATACCTTTTATAAATCTTAGATAATTTGGAATAAATTCTTTACAATTTTCTTGAACTAGCACTTTTTTAGAATAAAGCTTGAGTCCAGATGAATTTCTATTTAAAACTATATCAAAAGTAATTTCTAGTGGAATATATAGTAACCCTGTATATTCAAATTTTCCTTCAATTTTAAAATGACACCATAATAGCGGGGCTTTTAAATCATTTGTGAATTCTTTGTAAAATTCTACATACTCTTCATCTTTTATATTTGATTTATCTATAATCCATAATGGATTAATATCATTTATTGTATCATGCAAATTTTTTTCTTCACATGTATCGTTGTTTTTAATTATTATTTTTAGAGGTAATTGACTTGAATATTTAGAAATTAAACTCTTTATATTATATTCTTCTAAAAACTCCTTAGCATCATCTTTTAAATGTAATGTTATTTTTGTTCCATGATTAATTTTTTCTATATTTTCTATATAAAATTCTTCTATACCATCAGATGTCCATCTAAATCCATTTTTAGAACTTAATCCAGCTCTTAATGTTTCTACCACTACTTTACATGAAACAATAAATGAAGAGTAAAAGCCTATTCCAAAATTTCCTATTAGATTATTACTTTTAATTTCACTTATAGTTTTTAATTTTTCTATAAAATCTCGTGTTCCAGATTTAGCTAATGTTCCTAAATTATTGATTAATTCTTTTTTTGTCATTCCAATTCCATTATCTTCTATGATTAGGGTGTTATCCTTTTTATTTATACCAATTAATATTTTGTATTCATTGTTTTCCATTTGTGTTGTTTTTTTTGTCAAATTTTCAAATTTTAGTTTTTCTATTGCATCATATGCATTAGATATTAATTCTCTAATAAAGGCGTCTTTATTTTTATATAGAGAATTTATTATTATGTTTAATAGTTGTTTGATTTCTGTTTTAAATTTAAACGATGACTTTTCATTATTCATTTATTGTCCTTTATGTTTGTTAAATTGTAAAATGTTTATTTTATGCGATAAAATAATAATTTTATAGATTATTCAATTGTGTTTTCTTTATTTTGTAAATAAAAATTAACAATTCATTTTAACTCATAATTTATAAAAATTTTATTATTTCTAAGTTTTTATGGAATATTAATAGTCCTAAAATAATAATCAAATTATTATTTTCTTTTATAATAGGATATTTATTCTTTTCCCAAAATGGAATAACATTTTTTTGAAAAATTTTCTTTATTTTATATCCATGATTTTTAAAATTTAAATAATAATTTAAATATGTGTTAATTGCTTTTGAATGCAATAAAAATATTTTAAATTTATTTAAATTTATAATTTTATTTATGCTTAGTGTGTAAGATATAGAATAATTTATATCAACATTATTTACTAAATATAAGTTATTTTTAAAACGGCTTATTTTTATTTTTTTTAAATTAATTATTGGCATGACATCATTCTTAGCTAATATAATCTTATCTATTTCTTTATAATGAATAAACGATGGAGATTTTATATTATTTTTTTTTAACCATATTCGTATTATTTCATATCTAATGTATTTTGGTAATAACAATATATTTTTTATAGGTATTTTTTTGTTATGTATATTTATATTTAAAAATATATTGTTTAAGATAATTTTATAAACAAATTTATATATGGAATTACATATTTTACTATATTTATATATTGACGAATTTATATTACACCATTTAACTTTAGCAACTGGTAAAATTTCATTCCGTATAAAATTTCTATCAAATTTATTATTTTTATTACTATCATCTTTTATGAATTTTATCTTTTCTTCTATGGAAAGCTTAATTATACTTTCTTTGCTAAATTCTAATAATGGTCTTATAATATCTAACTTTCCAAATTTAGATTTTTTTTTCATGTTTGATAAACCAACAATACCAGATCCTCTAAATAGTTTTAATAATGCTGTCTCAGTAATATCATTATTATGATGAGCTAAAAATAATGTAGAATTTTTTCTTAAAAAATGAATGAATATTTTGTATCGTTCTATTCTTAATGATTCTTCTAAATTATTATATTTTTTATTTTTAATTTTTATAATTTTTATTGGTACCTTTAAACTATTACATTGACTTTTACAAAATCTAGACCAAAAATTAGATTTTTTATTAACTGAATGATCTATATGAATCGCACATATAAGATGTTTGTCATTTAAAAATGAATTATGAATTAATTTTAGTAAAACTGATGAATCAACGCCTCCACTATACGCTATATACAATTTTCTTTTAATATTTAATCTTATGCAGATGTTATAAAATATTGATTTATTGAGATTTTTCATAAGTTTTAAATCTTATTACTTAAATTTATTATTTTTTTATATCTATTTAAAATTAATTCATCAATTGAAAAAAATGATAAAAAATTTAAATTTTTAATTATTGATTTTTTTATATTTGATGTAGTAAATTTAAAATTTCTGTGTGCACCTCCAGGAGGTTCTTGTATTATTTCATTTATTACATCTATCTTTAGAAGATCTTTAGATGTTATATTCATTAAATTTAAGGCATTAAATTTAGATTTTTTTTCTTTATAAAGAATTGCGTAAAGTCCTTCTGGACTAATAATAGAAAAATATGAATATTGAAGCATGGATATTCTGTCGCAAAAAGATATCCCAATAGCTCCACCTGAACAACTTTCTCCTATTATTACGCTAATTATTATCGTTTTTAATTTAGACATAGTTAATAAGTTTTTAGCTATAGCCTCACTCTGTCCTCTTTCTTCAGCTTCAATTCCTGGATAAGCACCTGGAGTATCTATAAAGGTTATAATAGGAATGCTAAACTTTTCTGCCAATTTAAATAGTCTAAGAGATTTTCTATATCCCTCCGGATGTGGCATTCCGAAATTATGTTTTATTTTTTCTTTTATTTTTCTACCTTTTTGATGACCTAATATTAATACAGATTTATTGTCTATTTCAGCAAATCCTCCAATAATAGCTCTGTCATCAGAAAATTTTCTATCTCCGTGTAATTCTTGAAAATTATGAAATATTTTTTTTATATAATCAGAAAAATATGGTCGCATAGGATGTCTAGCTATATCAATTATATCAGAACAACTTATATTATTTATAGTTTTCTTAGTTTTTATTTTTATCTCTTTTTTTAAGAAAGTTATATTTTTTTTATTTTTTAATTTTATATTTAATAGTTTATTTTCTAAATGAAATATTGATTTTTCAAAGTTTAAATAATTTATACTCATATTGTTTTAAATCTTGCGATATCTTTGTAATACATAATTATTTATACTACATTAATTTACAAGATTTACATAAATTCTATTTAAAACTATAAATTATAATTGTACACTTACTTTTATAAAATAATTTAATTAATTTAAAAAGTATTATAATGCATAATTTTTTGTTAGACTAGATAAAAAGCTGTTTTATAGTAGAAAATATTTTAAAGACATAAACATATATGATAAATGTAATTATAAATGAAGAAAAAAAAATTAAACTTACCAATAATTTAAAAATAAGAGACTTATTGATATTATTAGGTGATGATTTTACAAAAAAAATCATATGTGCCTATATAAATGATAAAATAGTTGATGTTAATTATGAAATAACTTGCGATATGAATATAAAATTGATAGATCACGATGATTCTATATCTAGAGATATTATAAGACATTCTTGTTCTCATTTACTAGCACATGCTGTAAAAATGTTATATCCTAATACTAAAATATCAATAGGACCAACTATAAAAGATGGATTTTACTATGATTTTTTATTTTATAATAAAGTTGGAATAGATATTATAGATACTATTGAATTAAAAATGCATGAATTAATGAATAAGAATTTAATTTTAGAAAGATTATTGTTAACTAAAAAAGATGCATGTGATATTTTTAAAAACGAAAAGTACAAATTAAAAATTATAGATACCATTGATGATAATTTAATTTCTTGTTACAAACAGGGTGATTTTATTGACTTATGTTTAGGACCACATGTTCCATCTACTGGATTTATAAAATATTTCAAATTGCAAAAGATGTCTGGAGCTTATTGGCAAGGTGACTCAAAAAATGAAATGCTTCAGAGAATATATGGAACAGCATGGGAAACTGAAAAAAATTTGAAAAATCATTTAAATTTTATAGAAGAAGCGAAAAGTAGAGATCATAAAAAGATAGGTAAAAATTTAAACTTGTATGATTTCCATAAAGATTCTCCTGGTACTGTTTTTTGGTATCCTAAAGGATGGATAATCTATCAAGAAATAATAAAATATATAAGAAAAATATTAAATGATAATGGATATAATGAAGTTAATACTCCAACTATATTAAACTCTGGACTATTCGAGAAATCAGGACATATGGAAAAATTTAGTGAAAATATATTTAAATATAAAAATTTGAACAGTATTTCAATATTAAAACCAATGAGCTGCCCTTGTCATATACAAATTTTTAATGGTACATCTAAAAGTTACAAAGACTTGCCATATAGAATATCTGAATTTGGATCATGTTATAGAAATGAGTTATCTGGAGCTTTATATGGTTTGATGAGATTAAAAAATTTTATACAAGATGATGGACATATTTTTTGCACAGAATACCAAATACACGGTGAAATTCTATCTTTTATAGAACTTTTAAAGATTGTCTATGTTCATTTTAATTTTAAGAAATTTAATATAAAATTGTCTAAAAAACCAAACAATTTTATTGGTGATGATAATTTATGGGAAAAAGCTGAAAACTCTTTGCAAAAAGCTATAGAAGATCTAAATATTGATTATACCGTAACAAATGACGGAGCGTTTTATGGTCCTAAAATAGAAGTTTTACTTACAGATAGCTTGAATAGACAATGGCAATGTGGAACAATACAAGTGGATTTTTTTACTGGTAAAAATCTTAATGCTAAATACACAGAAAGTAATGGATCAATACTTAATCCTATCATACTTCATAGAGCTATATTAGGATCAATAGAAAGATTTATTGGTATATTAATTGAAGATACGAAAGGTATTCTACCATTTTGGTTAACACCTATACAAATAATAATAGTAAATATTAATAATAAAAATGATAATTTTATAAAAACTGTATACAATACTTTAAAATTAAAATATAGAGTACAATTAGATCTAAGACAAGAACGAATAGAATTCAAGATACGAGATCATGTTTTACAAAAAATACCATATGTATTAATTATAGGAGATAAAGAAAGTAAAAATAATACTGTTACTATAAGAGAATTAAATGGTAATAATATAGAAAATATATCAATAAATTCTTTTATGAACAAAATTGATTTGATTACCCAGTAAAAAGGAGATATTACTATTAATAATATAAAAAATAAAATCAATGATGAAATAGAATCTAAGAAAGTAAGGTTAATAGATGAAAATGGCATCCAAGTAGGTATAGTCTCTTTAGAGGAAGCTTTAAAGCGAGCAAAAAATTTAGATCTTGACGTAGTAGAAATACAACCAAAATCTGATCCGCCTGTAGTTAAAATTATGAATTATGGAAAATTTCAATTTTCTATTAATAAAAAAAAATCACTTTCAAAAAAAAAGCAAAAAGAAGTTAAAATTAAAGAAGTTAAATTCAGGCCAAATACTGGAACAAATGATTATCTTACAAAATTAAAGAATTTGAAAGTATTTCTAACAAATGGTAACAAAACTAAAATAACTATTTGTTTTAAAGGAAGAGAAATTATATATAAAAAAATTGGAATAACATTAATAAATAGAATTTGTACAGATTTAGATGAATTTGGAAAAATAGAGTCTGATATAAAGTACGAAGGTAAAAATATAACAGCTGTTATATATCCTCATAAAAAATGATTTTTTTACTTTTAAATATATTTTAAGGAAAATTTATGCCAAAATTAAAAAATAAAAAGGGTACATCTAAACGATTTAAAAAAACAGGGTCAGGTGTTTTTAAACATAAACAATCTCATTTGAGACATATATTAACAAAAAAATCATCTAAAAGGAAAAGGCATCTTAGAGCTTTAAAAATAGTTGATCATTCTAATAAAAAAGCTTTAACTAGAGCTTTACCAATTTTTTAACATTATATTTAATTTATTGAGATACAAAACATGAGTAGAGTAAAAAGAGGAATAACAGCAAGAAGGAAACATAAAAAGATATTAAAGCAAGCAAAAGGTTATTATGGAGCTAGAAGTAGGGTTTTTAGAACAGCTAAGCAATCTGTAATAAAAGCACACCAATATGCTTATAGGGATAGAAAATGTAAAAAAAGAGAATTTAGAGCTTTGTGGATTATAAGAATAAATTCTGCGTTAAAAAAATACAATATTGCTTATAATGAATTTATCTATAAGTTAAAGAAACTAAATATTAATATTAATAGAAAAATTCTATCTGAATTAATATTAAATAATATGAAAGTTTTTGACAGTATGGTAGAAAGAGTAAAAAATTATTCAATCTGATTAATGCTAATATATGGATTTTATATATAAAATAAATAAAATTTACAATTCTTTTTATAATGAACTTAAGAATAATTTAACTGAAAAAGAATTAGAAAATTTAAAAATTAAATATTTGGGAAAGAAAGGATTGTTAACTTCATTATTAAAAAATATAAAAGATTATTCTGAAGAAAATAGAAAACTTTTTGGTAAAGAGTTAAATGATGTAAAATTAAAGATAACCAATTATATTGAAGATAAAATTTCTTCCTTAAAAACTAAATTATATAAAGAAAATTTATATGAAATAGATGTTACTTTACCAGGAATTGGAAAGAAGATAGGTAATTATCATATAATAACAAAAACAATAATGGAAATAGAAGAATATTTTAAAAAATTAGGATTTAATATAATAAATGGAAATGAACTAGATAATGATTATTATAATTTTGAAGCTTTAAATATGCCAGATAATCATCCATCTAGAAATATGCATGACACATTTTATATAGATAAGAATTTATTATTAAGAACACATACATCAAATATGCAAATTCATATTATGGAAAAAAATTCTCCACCAATAAGATTTATTTCTTCTGGTAAAGTTTATCGAAGAGATTCTGATATTACTCACACTCCAATGTTTCATCAAATTGAAGGATTTTTTGTTGACAAATGTGTTAGTATTTCTAATTTAAAATTTGTGTTAATAGATTTTTTGAATAATTTTTTTGGAAAAAAAATATCTTTTAAAATGAGATCATCATATTTTCCATTCACAGAACCTTCCATGGAGATAGATATAGCATGCCCAAATTGTAATAATACAGGCTGTATAATTTGTAAGTACACAAAATGGATAGAAGTGTTAGGATGTGGAATGATTCATCCAAAAGTTTTCAAAAATTGTAAGATTGATTCTAATATATATTCAGGTTTTGCGTTTGGCATGGGAATAGAAAGATTATTAATGATAAAACATAAAATTGACGATTTAAGATTATGCTATGAAAATAATTTTGAATTTTTAAGACAATTTTAAATTTAAAGAATTACTTTATGAAAATAAAGATAGAAGAGATAAAAAAATGGATAGACGTTGATATAAATGAATCAATATTAGCCGAGAGATTGACGAAAATAGGGTTTGAATCATTTATAATTGAGGATTGCATTGATATATCAATACCATCAAATAGAAGTGATTGTTATAGTTTATTTGGATTATTAACAGAAATTTCTGCTTTATTTAATAGTAAAATTATAGATGTAAAAATTAATAAAAATTCAAATATAGAAAACAATGTAAAGATAAAAATATTTAATAAGAAATTTTGTAATAAATATTGTGGAAAGATAATAAAAAATATAAATAATAATATAGATACTCCTGATTACATAAGAAATATTCTTATACAAAATGAAATGAATCTAAGTTCTCTAATTGTAGATATAGCTAATTACGTTACAATTTTAACAGGACAGCCTTTACATATTTATGATTTAGATAAAATAGAAAATAATATTATCTTGAGAAACACTAAAAAAAATGAAGAAATTACATTATTAAATTATAAAACTGTAGTTTTCACAAAAGAAGCTTATGTTATAACAAATGGAAAAATGCCATTATCAATTCCTGGCATAATTGGATGTGATTCTTCAAAAGTGGACAACTGTACAAATTCTATATATATAGAAAGCGCCATATTTGACTCAAATAAGATCAAAGAAATTTCTGATTATTATAATATTCATACATATTCTTCTACTTTATTTAGAAAATCTATTGATCCTAAAATCCAAGAAATTGCATTAGAGCTAGTAACCTATTTGATTTTAAAATTAGCTGGTGGTCATTTTAGTAATACTGTAATTAAGATAAAGAAATCTTATTTTAAAAAAAGGAAAGTTATAAAATTATATAAAAAAAATATTGCTAAAATATTAGGAATGGAAATTGATGAAAATTTAATACGGAAAATATTAATATCTTTAAATATGAAAATTATTGAGTTGAAAAATTATTGGAAGATAATTATACCTATTCAAAGAGAAGATTTAGTAATTGAGGAAAATATAATCAATGAAATTTTAAGATATTATGGTTTAGATAATATAACTTCTAAATCACCTGTAATTAACATGTCTGTTAATATTATAAAAGATGGCTATTCTATTTTTATAAAAACTATAAAAGACTATCTAGTAAATAAAGGCTATAACGAAATAATAACGTATAGTTTTGTTGATAAAAAAATTGAAAGTATAATAAATAAATGTGAAAGCTTATTACACTTAAAAAATCCAATATCAGAAACAATGAATGTAATGAGATCCAGCCTATTACAAGGATTATTAGAAAGGCTTTCATTTAATATAAAAAGAAATCATGAGTTTTTACACTTTTTTGAGTATGGTAGAGTATTTTTTAAAGATAGCTTAGCTGTTAAAGAAATAGATTTTATAAGTGGAATTTGTACTAAAAATAGATATTTTGCATATAACAGAAATATTATTGAAAATGATTTTTTTAAAATTAAAAATATAGTAGAACAAATACTAAATTTATCGATATCAGATGAAAATAACATAGTTTTCGAAAGAACAAATAATTACTTATTTGATTCTAATGAAAGTTCATCTGCTATATACAATAATGATGTAGTTTGTAATTTTGGAATTTTAAACAAAGAAATTTTATCAAAATTTCAAATAAAAACTAAAATATATTATTTCGAAATTAATCTAGACAAGATATATAAAGAAAAGAATATCATTTATTCAAAATTTTCTAAATATCCTTCAATAAAGAGAGATTTATCGATATTAATAAATAAAAATATCACTTATTATGAATTAAAATCTTTTATAATTGACATGAAAATAGAAAAATTAAAGGCCATTAATTTTTCTAGTGTTTATTCATGTGAATCTTTTGGAAAGAATATAAAAAGTATAACTTTAACATTTATATTTCAAGATGCTATTCGATCGTTAACTGACGAAGAAATAAATAAATTAATATTAACAATAATAGAAATTCTAAATAAAAAATATAAAATTGTCATACGAGGTATATAATTAGGAATAAATTTATAATATCATAACAAAAGTATTTGTTGGTATATCATAAGCGAAATAAGAAAAATAAACATGAAAATAATTTATAATTATAAAGTTGTTAAACAATTCACCATAACTGCTATATTATGGGGAGTAATTGGAATGGCTACTGGGTTGTTTATAGCATCCGAATTAATTTGGCCTGATTTAAACAACGCTATTCCTTGGTTGAGTTATGGAAGATTAAGACCACTTCATACAAATGCTGTAATATTTGCATTTGGTGGGTCGGCTTTAATTGCTACATCGTATTACGTTGTACAAAGAACTTGCCAAGTAAGTTTGGCATATGCAAAATTAGCAACTTTTACTTTTTGGGGATGGCAATTAGTTATAATTTCAGCCGTGATAACTCTGCCGTTAGGATATACAACAACGAAAGAGTATGCAGAACTTGAATGGCCTATTTCTTTACTAATAACTATAATATGGATATGTTATGGAGCTGTATATTTTGGGACTATTATGAAAAGAACTGTTTCACATATTTATGTTTCTAATTGGTTTTATGGATCTTTTATTATAGCTATAGGTTTACTACATGTTATAAATAATATAGCTATTCCAGTTACTTTTTGGAAATCATATTCTGTTTATGCAGGAGCTGTAGATGCCATGGTACAATGGTGGTATGGACATAATGCTGTAGGTTTTTTATTAACAGCTGGATTTTTAGGTATGATGTATTACTTTCTGCCAATTCATTTACAAAAGCCGGTTTATTCATATAGGTTATCTATAATTCATTTTTGGTCATTGATAGGTATATACATGTGGGCTGGAGCTCATCATTTACATTACAGTGCATTACCTGATTGGGTTCAATCATTGGGGATGGTTTTTTCTTTAATGCTACTAGCTCCATCATGGGGTGGAATGATAAATGGTGTAATGACATTTACAAATGCATGGCATACATTAAAGACTGATCCTATAGCAAGATTTATGATAGTTGCATTAACTTTTTATGGTATGTCAACTTTTGAAGGATCGTTTATGGCTATAAAGACAGTTAACAGTCTATCTCATAATACTGATTGGACAATAGGTCATGTACATTCAGGAGCATTAGGTTGGGTTTCTATGATTACAATAGGATCTATATATGTTTTAATACCAAGGTTATTTGATAACCAAATGTATAGTATAAAACTTATTAATGTGCATTTTTGGTTAGCAACAACTGGAACTATTTTATACGTATCTGCTATGTGGATATCTGGAATTACACAAGGATTGATGTGGAGAGCAATAGATTATGATGGAACACTTAAATTTTCGTTTATAGAAATATTGACAGCTACTCACCCATTTTATATAGTTAGATTATTCGGTGGAATATTATTCTTGCTTGGAATGATATTAATGTTATTCAACATATTAGTAACAATTAAAGATAAAAAAATTACTTATGATGAAAAGGTATTAGCATGAAACATGAAACCATTGAAAAAAATCTTGGCCTTATGAGTCTATGTATAGTTCTTATAATTAGCATAGCAGGTTTAACCGAAATTGTTCCTCTTTTTTTTGAAAATAGTGTTCAACAACCTATAAAAGGATTAACTCCTTTAAAAGCTTTAGAATTAGAAGGTAGAGATGTATATATAAAAGAAGGATGTCATGTTTGTCATACGCAAATGGTAAGACCTTTATATGCAGAAACAAAAAGATATGGCAGATATTCATTAGCTGGCGAGCATGTCTATGAACATCCATTTTTATGGGGTTCTAAAAGAACTGGTCCTGATTTAGCAAGAGTAGGCGGAAGATATAGTGACGATTGGCATAGAATACATTTGCAAAACCCACGCTTAATGGCACCAGCATCTAAAATGCCAGCATATCCATGGCTGCAAAATATTATAATAGATGACACTTTGACAAGTAGAAAAATGCTAGCTTTAAAAAAGGTAGGAGTACCATATACTAATATCGATATAAAAACAGCATCTGAAAAAGTAAAAGGTAAGACATTGGAAGATGCATTAGTCGCTTACCTACAACAATTAGGTGTTGTACTTAAAAACACACGATAAAATATAATATATGAATATAAGTATCTTTAAAGGCGTATTAACTATAATATTAATGTTTATGTTTTTTATTCTTGTTCTTTGGGTTTATTTACCAAAAAATAAACATTATTTTAATCATTATTCTAAATTGCCATTTTACGAAAACAAAAAGTTAAATGTAAAAAATCATAAAAATATATCTGGAGATAACAGTGAATAATTTTTGGAGTACATATATTATATTGTTAGTAGTATTTAGTATAATACTATATAGTGTGATGATATATTTTACTAGAACATCAAAACCAGACAATAAATCAGACCATCATTCATATGATGGTATAAAAGAATTAAATGAACCATTACCAATATGGTGGCTATGGATTTTTTGTATAAGCATCATATTTGGGGTAGTATATTTGATAATATATCCTGGATTAGGTAAATTCAAAGGGATTTATGAATGGAGTTCACATAAAGAATGTGAAGAAATAACAAAAATTGAAGATAAAAAATACGAAAATATTTATATAACATTTGAAAAAGAAGATATAGAAACACTATATAAAAATTCAAAAGCTATAAAGATTGGAAGAAGTTTGTTTTTAAATAATTGTTCTCAATGCCATGGCATTGACGCAAAAGGCAATATTGGATTTCCAAATCTAACATTGAATAAATGGTTATATGGTGGAAATCCTAATGAAATTAAAACTACTATAACTAATGGTAGGAGTGGAAAAATGCCACCTATAGGAAAAATAATGGGCACTAATGAAGATATAGAAAACACTGCGCTTTATGTTTTGTCTTTAAGTACAAATCAAAATGATTTAATAAAGATTAGTAAAGGTAAAGAAAAATTTGACAAATTTTGCACGGCTTGTCATGGATTAAATGCAAATGGAAATAAGTTTTTAGGTGCTCCAAATTTAAATGATCCTAAATGGGTATATGGTAACACATTAGAAAATATAAAAACTACTATTTTAAATGGTAGGAATGGATTAATGCCAGCACATAAAGATGTTTTATCAAAATCACAAATACATTTACTTACAGCTTATGTATATTCACTAAATAATGACTAATGGCAACTCAAAATTTATATAAAAACCACACGAGAGTATATCCAGAACCAGCAAAAGGAAAATTCTATAAGTTTAGATTATTAGGAATTACTTTTACATTATTGGTGTTTTTTTGTCTTCCATTTTTAAGTTTTAATAATAGACAAGCTATATGGTTTGATCTTAATAGTAGTAAATTTTATATATTAAATTTAACATTTTTTCCACAAGATTTTATATTGATTGCATTATTATTAATAATAATAATGATTTCTTTATTCTTGGTAACTGCATATTCAGGAAGAATATGGTGTGGATATATTTGTCCTCAAACGATATGGATAGAAATTTATAATAATTGTGCTAGATTAATAGAAGGAGACAGAAACAAAAGAATAAAACTAGATTCATCTAATATAGATATATTAAAAATTTATAAAAAGATAATTAAACATATTTTGTGGATAACTATTGCTTTTGCTACTGCTTTTATTTTTGTATCATATTTTACATCAATAAAAACTTTGATATCTATAATGATTAATCTAGAGTTTAAAACTTGGAGTTTTTTTTGGACTATATTTTTTGCAATATCTACATATTTTAACGCAGGTTGGATGTGTGAGCAATTTTGTTCTTTAATTTGCCCGTATGCACGTTTACAGAGTGTGATGTTTGATGAAAATACATTTATTGTATCTTATGATAAAGCAAGAGGAGAACCTCGTGGCTCAAGAAAAAAAACATATATTAAAGAAAATTTAAAATTGGGAGATTGCGTAGATTGTAAAAAATGCATAAATTGTTGTCCTACAGGAATAGATATTAGAAACGGATTACAGATGGAATGTATTAGTTGCGCAGCTTGTATAGACGCTTGTAATTCTGTAATGAAAAAAATGAATTATAAACCGAATCTCATAAAATACACTAAAGAAAATATACTCACAAATGATAAGGATAAAAAATCAATATATAGATTATTATCATATTTTTTTACATTAATTATTTTTTTAATAATTTTTCTCTACATTCTAATTACACGATCATTAATTGAATTTAGTATTATAAAAAATCAAGCTGAACTTTATGAAATAACTAAAAACAATAAAATTGAAAATTGTTACATAATAAAAATAACAAATAAAACACAAGAAAAAGCTAATTATGAAATTTCAATAAATAATAAAGATTTAATATATATTGGATATAATAAAGTTAGCTTGAGTCCAAGCGAAACTGTAGTTTTAGATATAAAACTAATAACAAAAGAATCTAAAATGAACACAATATTTACAGAAGTTATTTTTACTGTAAAATGTTTAAATAAAAAAAAATATTATGTAAATAAAAGCATACAATTTATATCTAAAGTTTAATGATACACGTAAAAAATTGTTTTCATTGTGGATTGCTTATTAAATCTGATTGTGAATTTAAAATAGAAATAAATAAAGTATTACGCTTCATGTGTTGTCCAGGTTGTTTGGCTGTAGCTGAGTTTATATTAGAAAATAATTTAAATGAATATTATAGTTATCGAGAAAAACCATCTCCATCTATAAAGGAATCTTATTTTGAAGATTTAAAATCGTTTGATATACATGATGAATCAGAAATACAAAAAGATTTTATAAATATAAAAAACAATAAAATAGCAAGCGTTATTTTGTTGATAGATGGAATATCGTGCGCTGCGTGTACATGGCTAATTGAAAGACATTTAAAAAACATAAGAGGAATAAAAATAATCTCACTTAATTTAATAACACGTAAAGCTAAAATAGAATGGTATATAGAAGAATTAACATTAAATTTAATTCTAAAAGAAATAAAAAAAATAGGATACAGTGCATCTCCATACACTTTAAAAAAACAAGAAAAACAATACACAGAAGAATCTAAACGATTATTAAAAAAACTAATTGTAGCTGGAATAGGTATGATGCAAGTAATGATGCTTGCCATAGCATTGTATATGGGAAAAAAAATGGATATGATTGAATCATATAAGATTTTTATTCGGTGGATTAGCCTTATAATTACAACTCCAATATTAATATATTCAGCAGAAAACATTTTTTATAATGCTTATAAAAATTTAAAAATGGCAACATTAGGTATGGATGTTCCTATAGCATTGTCCCTATTAATAGCATATTTTTCAAGTATATATAATATGCAATATAATTTAGATCATGTTTATTTTGATTCGATATCCATGTTTATTTTTTTTTTATTAATTGCTAAATTTTTAGAAATGCGTGCAAGACATAATTCAAGTAAGATAATCCATTCATTACAAAAGTTATCAACAGGAACAGCAACACTTATAAATAATATAAATCATATAAATAAGCAAAAAAAAATTAAAATAGACCATTTAAAATATGGAGATTTTATATTAGTGAAACCTGGTGAGATTATTCCATTAGATGGCATTATTAAAGACGGAAATGGTGTAATAGATGAATCAATGCTTACAGGAGAAAGTAAGCCAGTCTATAAAAAAAGTGGAATGAATGTAATAGGAGGAACTAATAATATTGATAACATTCTTATAATAAAAGTCACAAAAACAAAAAAAAAATCTAAAATAGCAAGTATAATAGAATTATTAGAACAAGCAAATTTAGCAAGACCTAAAATAACAAATACCATAAATAAAATTGCAAAATACTTTGTTTTGGCTACATTATCAATAACAACTTTTGTTACAATAATTTGGATTTATTTTGGAAAAGATAATATATTAGAAATAACACTATCAATGTTAGTTGTAACGTGTCCATGTGCTTTATCATTGGCTACGCCTATGGCTATAACAAGTTGTACAAATTTATTAGCAAAATCTGGATTTTTAATAACCAAAGAGCATGTATTGGAAACATTAAACAATATAACAGATGTTGTTTTTGATAAAACAGGCACATTAACTATAAATAACTTTTACTTAAAAAATATTATAGTAAATAATATTTCCATACATGAGTCTTTTTCTATTGCGCTGGCCCTAGAAAAAAATTCACATCATCCAATAGCTAAAGCATTTACAAGACATACATTAGTAAAAAATTCTTCTAATTTTTTACAAAAAAACGTTAAAAATTTTCCAAATCAAGGAATACAAGGTGAAATAAATGGACAAGAATATAGAATAGGAAAGCTTCAATTTATAAAAGATTGGATAACCAATAAAGAAATTAATATTATTGGTAAAAATGGCATCTGGATTGTTTTAGCTAATAAAAATGAAATTTTAACGTGGTTTAACTTAACAAATCCAATAAGGAAGCAAGCCTATAAATGTATAAATGAATTAAAACTACTTGGTGTTAATTTACATATATTAAGTGGTGATTCATCAAATGACGTGGAAAAGGTATCACGTAAATTAAGAATTAATAATACTAAAAAAAATTTTACAGTTGAAGATAAAGTATTATATATAAAAAAACTACAAAATATAGGACTGATTGTTATGATGGTAGGTGATGGTATAAATGATGCTCCTGCCTTAAATATTTCTCATGTTTCTACATCTATGGGATCTGGTACTGATTTAGCTAAAATTAATTCTGACTCTGTTTTATTAAACAACAATCTTTCAATTATTTCGGATGCAATTAAAAATGCAAAAAAAACAACTAATGTAATAGTGCAAAATATAATTTGGGCATTAGCTTATAATACTGTTGGATTAGTTACAGCAGGATTAGGATTAATAGAACCATATTATGCTGCAATTGGGATGTCAATGAGTTCATTATTAGTTATCTTTAACTCAAAAAAATTAGAAAAAAATTAGGTATTTGTATAAAAGATGGATAGCATATCATATATTACAGCATTTACAATAGGAATATTAGGTAGTGTACATTGTTTAGGAATGTGCAGTGGCATTATTAGTGTATTAACATTAAGCATAGCTAATAAAAGCAAACTAAATATTTGCTTATATTTGTTTTTATATAATATAGGAAGAATAACATCATATGTAATAATTGGAATTACAGTAGGAACAATTAGCTCTATAGTAACTAATATTACTGGGTATATAGGATTTTATATTTTTAAGATATTATCAGGATTATCTTTAATTATTTTAGGTCTATATTTAAGTGGATGGTGGAAAGTTCTTTTATATGCAGAAAAATATGGATATAAAATCTGGAAAAATATAAATTATATAATAAAAAAAATTATACCAATAAAAAATTCACTTTATGGTTTAATATTAGGCATGTTATGGGGTTTTTTACCATGTGGGTTAGTTTATAGTTGTGCATTATGGTGTGCAAATTCAGGATCATTACAAAAAAATTTAATTTTAATGTTTTTATTTGGATTAGGAACATTACCTTCAATGATTATAACAAGTACAACAATACATAAAATATCAGTTATAATAAAAGCAAAAATATTAGTAAAAATTTTAGGACTATGTATAATATTTTTAGGTACATTACACATATTAGCTATGTTTTTTATTGTAGATAGAGCAACTTGCCATTGATTTATGTATTTTTATCGTTATTTTTTTTATCATCCAATAATATATGTTTAGATGGACTATCTGTGTCATCAAATTGATTGTTATTTACAGCCCAAAAAAAGAACACAATAGCTACAAATAGTAAAAGCAATGTAATTGGTATTAAAAAGTATATAATTTTCATATAATTGTACGTTTTAAATCTCTTGTTTATTTATAATAAATTTAAATTTTTTTCATAAGTGTTAATATTAAATTGCTTTATTATATAATATTGATAATTTTTACAAAATAATTTAGCATAATTTTATAATTTATCTGGTAATATTTCATGTTTAACATTTTAAGAGGTTTTTTTTCGAATGATCTAGCAATAGATCTAGGTACAGCTAATACATTAATATATGTTAGAAATCAAGGAATAGTACTTAATGAACCATCTGTAGTAGCTATAAGATATGAAAATTCCTTTGGTTTAAAAAAAAATATAGCAGCAGTAGGATTAGAAGCAAAAAAAATGTTAGGGAAAACTCCAGGAAATATTGTAGCAATAAGACCGTTGAAAGATGGGGTTATAGCAGATTTCCAAATAACTGAAAAAATGCTTGAATATTTCATAAATAAAATACATAAAAATAAATTTTTTAAACCTCGACCAAGAGTATTAATATGTGTTCCATGTGGTTCTACGCAAGTAGAACGCAAAGCAATAAGAGAGTCAGTAGAAAATGCTGGAGCTAGAATAGTCTATTTAATAGAAGAACCTATGGCTGCTGCTATAGGAGCTGGGTTGCCTGTAGAACAAGCAAGTGGATCTATGGTTGTAGATATTGGTGGAGGAACTACTGAAGTAGCTATTATATCGTTAAATGGAGTTGTTTATGCATCATCTGCTAGAATAGGTGGAGACAGATTTGATGAAAGTATAATAAATTATGTAAGAAGGCATTATGGGAGTTTAATAGGAGATTCCACAGCAGAAAAAATAAAAAAAGAAATAGGCACAGCTATGATTAATACAGAAATAAAAGAAATTAAAGTTCATGGAAGAAATTTAGCTGAAGGAATACCTAAAAGTTTTATTTTAAATAGTGATGAAGTATTAGAAGCAATACAAGAACCATTGTCTAGAATAATTAGTTCTGTTAGAGCTGCTTTGGAACAAACTCCACCTGAATTAGCATCTGATATTGCAGAAAAAGGGTTAGTATTAACTGGAGGTGGTGCATTGTTAAAAAATTTAGATAAGTTATTAGCTAAAGAAACAGGTTTGCCAGTTATAATAGCAGAAGATCCATTGACATGTGTTGTTAGAGGTGGTGGAAAAGCATTGGAAATGATAGATGAAATTAAATCAGATATGTTATCTACAGAATAAAAATATTTATGATTCCATGCAAAAATCCAATAATATTAAGTATAGAAAATTCATCTGTTTTATGTTCTATATGTATAAATTATTATGGTAACATTTTTTATAAAGAAATACTAAAAGATAGAAGTTCAAAATTTATATTAAAAATGATAAATGAAATATTAAAAGATAATAAAATAAGTTATTTTGATATTGATGCTTTATCTATAGGTATTGGTCCTGGCAGTTTTACTGGGATAAAAATAGCAACATCAGTAATTCAAGGTTTATCAATAGGGTGGAAGTTGCCAATAATTGAAATTTCTTCGTTATTAACTCTGGCATTAGAAGCTTATATTATACACAAAGAAAAATTTATTTTTGTTTCTATAGATGCTAAAATGAATGAAGTATATTATAATACTTATTCTTCTATTAACTTTAAAAACGCATCAGTTATAGAAAAAATTAAAAATATTAATGAAATAAAGATAAAAAATTTAGAAACAATATGTGTAGGAGATGGATGTTATAAATATAGAAATATTTTACTGGAGAACAATAAAGGAATAAAAATTATAGAAAATATAAAATATCCGAAAGCTTCATATAATAACAAGTTGGCAATAGAAAAATTTAAAAATAACAATATTGCTAATCCAATAATATTAATACCAAAATATATAAAAAAAAATACATATAAAACAAAAAAAAACAAAAACTAAGAATACTAATGTAATTTATGAAATAATTAATACAGCTTTGTTAAAACTAAACAATTATAACATGGCTTTTACTTACATAAGATTGTCTTCTCTCATTTAAAATTAAAACGTATTAGAAATTAAACGTAATAGTGGCTATTTATTATGAATAAAAAAATGTTAATCAACGCTACTCTAAAAGATGAAATAAGAGTTGCCCTTATAGATAATAATATATTATTTGATTTGGAAATAGAAAATAAAAACAAAGAACAAAAAAAAGGTAATATTTATAAAGGTATTATTACAAGAGTAGAACCTAGTCTAGATGCTGTTTTTATAAATTATGGAGCAAGTAAGGATGGATTTTTGCCATTTAGAGAAATATCTAAAGAATATATAAATAAAAAGACAGACACTTTAGATGATATTTTCAAAAATAACTTAAACAAAGGAGCTGATGTTGTTGTTCAAATTGATAAAGAAGAAAGAAAAAATAAAGGAGCTGCTTTGACAACGTACATAAGTTTAGCTGGTTGTTATCTGGTTTTAATGCCAAATAATCCTAATGTAGAAGGTATATCTAGGCATATAGATGGAAACGATAGATTCGATTTAAAAGAAAAATTAAATAATATAAAAATACCTGACGGTATGGGTATAATTGTAAGAACAGCTGGAATAGGGAAAAGTATAAAAGAATTAGAATGGGAGTTAGATATATTATTGTCCCAGTTTAAAATAATAAAGAAAATAGCAGATGAAAATAATGCTCCGTATTTAATTTATCAAGAAAGTAATTTAATAACAAGGGCTATACGTGATTATTTAAGGCCAAATATAACAGAAATAATAATAGACGAAATAAATTTTTATAATGCAGTTTGTACTTATTTAAGTATAGTTAGACCTGATTTTTTGAATAAGATAAAATTGTATAATGATAATATGCCATTATTTAGTAAATATAAAATAGAACATCAAATAGAGTTGGCATTTAAAAGAGAAATATATTTACCTTCTGGGGGCTTAATTGTTATAGATAGTACAGAAGCACTAATATCAATAGATGTAAATTCAGCAAAATCTACTAAAGGAATAGATATAGAAGAAACAGCTTTAAAAACTAATTTAGAAGCTATAAATGAAATAACACGACAGTTAAGGATTAGAGATCTAGGTGGATTAATAGTGATTGATTTTATAAATATGAGCAATACTAGTAATCAAAAACTTATAGAAAAGGCATTAAAAGATGCTCTGTCTGTTGATAGAGCACGCGTACAAATTGGAAAAATTTCTAAATTTGGATTGCTAGAAATGTCTAGACAAAGATTAAGACCATCCTTAACAGAATATAATGAAAATTTATGTTTGAAGTGTGGAGGAACAGGAAAAATTCATAATATAGAAACTATAGGTTCTGCAATAATTAGAGCATTAGAAGAAGAATCTTCTAATCTAAGTGTTTGTCAAATTAATATCGAACTACCAACGGAAATGTTGGTTTATTTGATAAATGTAAAAAAAGACGCAATAATAACAATCGAAAAAAATAAAAACATTAAAATAATGATCCTTGCTAATAAACATCTTTCGCTGCCAGATTACAGAATTTTTAAAATAAAAACAGAAAAACACAGATCCATTAAAAAGTCAGAGACTACAAATAAAAAACACCTTTCAAATTATGAATCGAAGACAATTATTGTAAAATGCGATTTTATTATAAAATATATTTGGAAATTTCTTGCGAATAGATAATAAAATATCTGGTAGCATTATTAATGTCTGGCAGTGTCCTACTTTCGCGTACTAAATCGTACACTATCATCGGCGCTACATAGTTTCACTTCCGAATTCGGAATGGTATCGGGTGGGTCATATGTGCTATTACCACCAAACATTAAGAAGACTATTTTAAGTTATATAGTCAAACCTCACGGTCAATTAGTACAGATTAGCTCAACACTTTACAATGCTTACACACTCTGCCTATCAACGTCGTAGTCTTCAACGGACCTTTAGTAGGATTAAATCCTATGGGAAAACTTATCTTGAGGTCGGCTTCCCACTTATATGCTTTCAGCGGTTATCCGATCCGTACGTAGCTACCCGGCAATGCAATTGGCATCACAACCGGAACACCATAGGTACGTCCAATCTGGTCCTGTCGTACTAAGAATAGATCCTCTCAATTTTCCAGCGCCCACGGCAGATAGGGACCGAACTGTCTCACGACGTTCTAAACCCAGCTCGCGTACCACTTTAAATGGCGAACAGCCATACCCTTGGGATCCTTTTCAACCCCAGGATGTGATGAGCCGACATCGAGGTGCCAAACACCCCCGTCGATGTGAACTCTTGGGGGGTATAAGCCTGTTATCCCCGGCGTACCTTTTATCCGTTGAGCGATGGCCCTTCCATATAGAACCACCGGATCACTAAAACCAACTTTCGTTCCTGCTCGACTTGTGTGTCTCGCAGTCAAGCACCCTTCTGCTTTTGCACTCATAATATGATTTCTGACCATATTGAGGGTACCTTCGCGCTCCTCCGTTACTCTTTTGGAGGAGACCGCCCCAGTCAAACTACCCACCATACACTGTCATTCTACCGGATAACGGTAAAATTTAGAATCCTAAATAAAACAGGGTGGTATTTCAAGGTTGATTCCACGTAATCTAGCGACTACGCTTCATAATCTCCCACCTATCCTACACAATTTTATTCAAAATTCAATATAAAGTTGTAGTAAAGGTGCACGGGGTCTTTCCGTCTTGCCGCAGGTATACTGCATCTTCACAGCAATTTCAACTTCACTGAGTCTTAGGTGGAGACAGTATGGCCATCGTTACGCCATTCGTGCAGGTCGGAACTTACCCGACAAGGAATTTCGCTACCTTAGGACCGTTATAGTTACGGCCGCCGTTTACCGGGGCTTCTATCAAAAGCTTCGTTGTAGAAAACTACAATTAACTTCATCAATTAACCTTCCGGCACCGGGCAGGCGTCACACCCTATACTTCCTCTTGCGAGTTTGCAGAGTGCTGTGTTTTTATTAAACAGTCGCAGCCATCTGGTAATTTCAACCAAAATCAGCTCATTCCGAATAGGATTTCACCAATTCTGGTGCACCTTCTCCCGAAGTTACGGTGCTATTTTGCAGAGTTCCTTCACCCAAGTTCTCTCAACGCCTTAGTATTCTCTACTTGTCCACCTGTGTCGGTTTATGGTACGGATTAATAATACCTTTACCTTAGAGGTTTTTCTTGGAAGCGTAGCATCAACTACTTAATTACCTAAAAATTAGATAACTCGTACTCTCACCTCAAATAAATGTATCCGGATTTTCCTAGATACACAATCTACATGATTGAACTACCAAAACCAGCTGGTAGCTAGCCTAGCTTTCTCCGTCACCCCATCGAAATATTATTAAGTGCAGGAATATTAACCTGCTGCCCATCGATTACGCTTTTCAGCCTCACCTTAGGACCGACTAACCCTGCTACGATTGGCGTAGAGCAGGAAACCTTAGACTTTCGGCGTATAGGGTTTTCACCTATATTATCGTTACTCATGTCAGCATTCGCACTTCTGATACCTCCAGCATACTTCTCAGTACACCTTCAACAGCCTACAGAACGCTCCCCTACCGCTATATTAAAAATAATATAGCCCGTAGCTTCGGTGTATAATTTTAGCCCCGCTAAATCTTCCACGCAGGCAGACTAGACCAGTGAGCTATTACGCTTTCCTTAGAGGATTGCTGCTTCTAAGCCAACCTCCTGGCTGTCTATGCCTCCCCACTTTGTTTCCCACTTAATTATAACTTAAGGACCTTAGCTGACGATCTGGGTTGTTTCCCTTTCCACTATGGACGTTAGCACCCACAGTGTGTCTCCAGTACTATACTTCTCGGTATTCGGAGTTTGCATCGAGTTGGTAAATCAACTACGACCCCCTAATCGAAACAGTGCTCTACCCCCGAGAGTAAACATACTAGGCGCTACCTAAATAGCTTTCGAGGAGAACCAGCTATCTCCGAGCTTGATTAGCCTTTCACTCCTATCCTCAACTCATCCCCTAATTTTTCAACATTAGTGGGTTCGGGCCTCCAATACATGTTACTGTATCTTCACCCTGGTCAAGGATAGATCGCTCGGCTTCGGGTCTACTTACTGCAACTTAACGCCCTATTAAGACTCGATTTCTCTACGCCTACCTTAAAAAGTTAAGCTTGCT
>DAWERM010000001.1:210000-373572 GCA_043390165.1 Candidatus Azoamicus viridis
CCAATACTTATCTAATTCTTTACTTATAGTAGCTATAACTGGAATACATGGAAAATACAATAATACAAACAATAAATAAGAAAATGCCTCAATAGGACCACCAAATTTTCTATACATTATCTTACTAACATCTTTATCAACATAACTTGCATTAATAATATTATTATAACTATCTATAGAACTCCTTACAGATAATAAATTTACAAAAGAACTTGCATGAATTTTCATCAATAAAGATAAACTTGTATCATTATTAACAATATCATCACAATTTTTCTTTATTTCATATCTATATAATGCATCTAAAGTTCCAATCATAACCTCTTTAGATATAACACCACTCGTCAACGCAATTATAGCTGGCCAATTTTCATCTTTAATTCCCATCGGTTTGAAAAAAACAACAGTCTTCTTTATAACTGAATCGAAATAAATAAAACTTAAATTTTTTTCTATAAGACCAATAAAACTTATGAATATACTAATTGGTATTATAATACTTCCAGCTTTGCTTAAAAAGTTTCTTAAATTGGAAAAAACATAACCTAAAACAATGTTAAATCTAGGAAATCTATATAAAGGAAATTCTATTATAAGTTTAGATTCACCTTTGAAAAAAAATCTTTTAACTATTAATCCTGTAAAAACTGCAACTAAAATACCGATCAAATATAAAAAAAATATAACATTTCCACCACCAGTTCCATAAAATACTGAAACAAATACTGTATATATAGCCAATCTAGCATTGCAAGATATAAATGGCGTCATTATTATAGTTAAAACTTTCTCTCCCCTATTATTAAAATTTCTAGTACTCAATATAGCTGGAACATTGCAACCAAACCCTATTATCATAGGGACAAAAGATTTACTAGGCAATCCTATAATACGCATCAATTTATCTATAATAAAAGCAGCTCTTGGTACATATCCTGAATGCTCCAATAAGGATAAAAAAAAAAACATACAAGTAAGAACAGGAATAAATGACAAAACCATATTTAACCCAGAAAAAAATCCATTTGAAAATATGCTAATCATCCAATATGGAAAACAAAAATAAATCATCAATTCTTTGACGCCTTCAATCAAAATTGCTTGACCAAAAAAATCAAAAAAATCTTTTAAAAAACTACCAACATCAATAGTAAACACGAACATAATATATATAACTAAAAAAAATAAAGGTAACGCAAAAACACGATTTAAAAAAAAATTATCTAAAATTATTGAAATTTTATTACTTATATTTTTACCTTTCAATAATCCAAGTATTTTAAATATAAAAGCATGCCTAGATTTAGCTACATAAACATCAATTTGATCTCCTGTTAAATTAAAAAATATTTTTCTTATAAAATTAATATTAATCAAATCAAATTGACTTTTTAAAAAAAAGTCACCTTCTAAAATTCGTATTAAGCTACCTTTATTAAATGCATATTTAACATTTTCTTTTAAATTATCTAAAATTTTAAAAATTAAAAAATTAAAACTATCACTAAAATAAGAAATTTTTTTATGTCTATTATAAACGCTAATTGCTCTATAAGATTCACTAATTTTAGTAGATACAATCTCTATAATATTTTTTTTTAATAAAAAAAAATTTTCCTTGGTAAAATCAAATAAAAAAAAATTGCAACGCAAAATATTTGATAATTTAATAAGATCAAATCTGGAAACATCAATTCTACTAAAATTAGTCAATACAATAACTATAGGAATGTCAAACTGCTCAATTAATTGAAGAGTCAAATACAACTCACTATTCAAATTTTTAACATCTATAACATTTAATATCAAATTGATATCATTATTTAATAAAAAACTAGAAATTAACTTACTTGAATCATTTGTATCACAAACACTTACCAAAGATAAACATTCAGGTAAATTAGTAATATAAAATATCTTCTCTAACAAATTATAAGATAAACACTGTATGCTTGACGAATCAACAAACAACCCACCATTATCCATAAAAAAATCAAAAACTCCATTTTTACTAAAACTATCTTTACCTATTAAAACAATATTACCCATACAAATAAATATTTAAATCAAATTTTAAAATAACTTTTTCATATCAATAATTTCTAACTCTAGTTTTCTTAAACTTAAAACATTTCCATTAAAACATAACTCTATAGGATCCCCTAATGGGGCTATACGTCCTATTAAAATAACCACACCTGGAACTAAACCTAAAGCCAGTAAATTTTGTCTATACGAAGTATGTATATTGGAACTATATTTTATAATAACAACTGCATCCCTATTTTTCAACTCAAACATAAAAAATAAATATTACATTAAATATGACTATTAATCATTTTTAAACGTATCTCAGCTATAGCTTTGGCTGGATTTAAACCTTTAGGACACACATAAGTGCAATTCATAATTGTCCTACACCGAAACATACTATATTTGTTATCCATTTCAGACAATCTTTCTCTTGTATATGTATCTCTGCTATCATTTATAAATCTAGCACTTTGTAAACATGCAGCTGGACCTAAAAACTTATCAGGATTCCACCAATAAGATGGACATGAACTAGTGCATGAAGCACAAAGAATACACTCGTACAATCCATCCATTTTCTTTCTATCATCAGGTGACTGCAATCTTTCTGCTTGATAATTAATAGGATCGTCATTTTGTAAAAATGGCTTAACAGTTTTATACTGATTATAAAAATTAGTCAAATCTACAACTAAATCTCTAATAACAGGCATGCCTGGCAATGGCCTTAACACTATTCTACCTTTTAATTTGCTTAAAGGAGTTACACAAGCAAGACCATTTTTCCCATTTATATTAATAGCATCAGAACCACAAACACCTTCTCCACATGATCTGCGAAAAGTCAGTGTTTCATCTTGTTGTTCTTTAATTGCTATCAAAGCATCTAATAGCATAACACCACTGCAATCATTTATATCTACATTATAATCTTGCATTTTATAACTTGAATCTTCTTTATAATTATAACGATAAACTGAAATTAACATAACACGCCCTAATATCTTCTTACTTCTGGTTGAAACGGCTTAACTATCACAGGATTCATATTGACTGGTCTATACCCTATACTATCATCTGCATAAATTAACATATGCTTAATCCAATTTTCATCATCCCTATTTGGATAATCTTCTCTAGAATGAGCCCCTCTACTTTCTATCCTTTCATTTGCAGCAATTGCTGTAGCAATAGACACTGATATTAAATTATCTAATTCTAAAGCTTCAATTCTAGCCATATTGTACGTAAGACTTTTATCAGATAATTTAATATTTTTTACACGATCTCTCAAAATACGTAGTTTTTTCAATCCAACGCTCATATATTTGCCTGTTCTAAATACACCAAAATCATCCTGCATTACATTTTTCATTTCATTTCTAACTAAAGCTGTAGTATCTTCACCTGTTTTATCATTCCACTCAAAAAATCTTTTAGATGCATACTCTACATCTAAATCTTTCAAAAACTGATAATCGTCAAATTGCTTATAATTAGTAATAAAATGATCACCTGCAGCTCTACCAAAAACAATCAAATCCAAAAGAGAATTTCCACCTAATCTATTAGCTCCATGAACAGAAACACACGCACACTCACCAACTGCGTATAACCCATCAACCACTCTTTCACTACCATTCTTATTTGAATTAACAACTTGCCCAAATTTATTAGTCGGTATACCACCCATCATATAATGACACGTAGGAACAACAGGTATAGGAAATTTAACTGGATCCGTATTTGCAAAAGCTATTGCTAGTTCTCTAATCCCAGGTAAATAACTATTTATTACATCTTCCCCTAAGTGATCCAACTTTAATAAAACATGATCTTTTTTAGGTCCACACCCACGACCTTCCCTAATTTCTAAAGAAATTGATCTTGCAACAACATCTCTAGACGCTAAATCCTTAGCATTTGGAGCATACCGCTCCATAAATCTATCTCCATCAGAATTTATCAAATAACCACCTTCTCCTCGACATCCTTCTGTAACTAAAACACCACAACCAGAAATACCAGTAGGATGAAACTGCCACATCTCAATGTCTTGAATAGGAAATCCAGCTCTTAAAACCATACCTAATCCATCACCTGTATTTATCATAGCATTCGTAGTAGACTTAAATATTTGACCACTTCCACCAGTAGCTAATATAACACACTTTCCTTTTAGAAAACTTAACTCTCCTGTCTCTATACACAAAGATACAACACCAACAATAGTTCCACTATCAGTTTTTACTAAATCCAATGTATACCACTCATTAAAAAACACCGTATTATACTTCAAATTTTGCTGATATAAAGTATGTAACAATGCATGACCTGTTCTATCAGCTGCAGCAGAAGTTCTAGTAGCTTGCCCACCTTTTCCAAAATTTTTAGATTGTCCACCAAATGGTCGTTGATAAATTTTCCCATTATCTAACCTAGAAAACGGTAAACCCATATGTTCCAACTCATAAACAACTTCAGCTCCATTTCTGCACATATATTCTATACTATCTTGATCCCCTATATAATCAGACCCCTTAACAGTATCAAACATATGCCATAACCAATTATCATCATCAACATTACCTAAAGCAGCTGTAATTCCACCTTGCGCAGAAACAGTATGAGACCTTGTAGGAAAAACTTTAGATACCAAAGCAACCCTAAATCCCCTTCTAGATAATTGTAGAGCAGCACGCATACCAGCACCACCAGCACCAACCACAACAGCATCAAATGAATGCACAGGCATTAACTTAATATTAAATGATTTTTCAGATATCAATTTCATTTAGAACCCCAAAGAATCTGCATTATACAAAAAATATAAGACAATAATAAAAAATTTACTGATAATTCTAATAATAGTCTCAATAAAGTATTTTTTATGTAATCAGTAAGAACAATTCCTATACCAATGCTAGAATGTATTGCTAAATTAAAGGAAAATAAAACAGTTGCTATCTTAAAATAAAAACAACTAAATAAAAAATACCAAGAATCATAATTTAACCCATTAACATGCAAATAGATTAATAGAAAAACAAAATATATAACTATAAACAATCCACTAACTCGATGCAAAACCCAATCCTTTAACCCACTTCTCCAACCAGAATCATTAATTCTTATCATATTAATATACTCAAAATAATTAAAAAACATACAAAACATAAAAAAATTATTGACATATTTTTACTAGAAGATTTACTTTCAAAAAATCCAAAATCCATAATAATATGTTTTATACCAAATAACATATGATATATAAATGACAAAAATATAAAAAAAATAAATACTTTTAAATGTAACTGAGAAATTAAAGACTTAGCTAAAACAAAAGAACTATTAGATTGTAAAGATAATCTAAAAAAATAAAAAATCACCGGAGTAGATAAAAAAATAAAAACACCCGTAATTCTATGAATTATAGAAGTTATAGCTGTTACAGGATAATCAATTAAAAATAAATTTAAATATATATGTTTAGACTTCACAATAAGCACCACTCTTCAAATACGAAATACCAATTATTTATTTTAATATACTAACATATAAGTAACGTTATAACAATTTTAATTGTTATACATTGAATGCATATAAACAAGAATCATAAATAAATATACCTAATAAAAAAACAAAATAAATACATTCGTTCTAATAAATAATACTATATGTTAACATAAACAATTAAACTTCAAATTCTATTACTATATTATTTTTACTTAAATGACAAAAATCTAACAACATAAAAATCTCATTGGAGTCAATATGAAAAAAAATATACATACAGACATAAATCCCACAGAAACTCAAGAGTGGATAGATTCAATAAAATATATAAATAAGCATCATGGAAAAACTCGTGCCAAATTTTTAATTAAAACATTAATGTCGGAAATACAATACAAAAAAAAATCATATACAAACACAATAAAATCTGACGAAGATTTAAATTTTGACACAGAAAAAAAATTCGAAAATATAATCAGATGGAATGCTATAGCTATCGTTCTTAAAGCAACTAAAATTGACTTAGAAATTGGAGGACATATAGGAACATATGCATCAGCATCCACATTATACGAAGTTGGATTTAATCATTTTTGGAAATCTGAAAAAAATAAAATCCCAGGAGACCTAATCTATATACAAGGACATTGTTCCCCAGGAATATATGCACGATCATTTCTGGAAAATAGACTCACAGAAAAAAATCTGAATAACTTTAGAAAAGAAACAAACAAATATGGACTTTCATCATATCCACATCCATGGTTAATGAAAAACTACTGGCAATTTCCAACTATATCAATGGGACTTGGTCCTATACAAGCAATATATAACGCAAAATTTATAAAATATATGATAAATAGAAATTTAATAGATAAAAACAAAAATATAAACAGAAAAATATGGTGCATGTGCGGAGACGGTGAAATGGATGAACCAGAAGCTATCTGTGCACTAACACTAGCTGGAAGAGAAAGACTAGATAATTTAATATTCGTAATAAATTGCAACTTGCAAAGACTTGACGGGCCTGTAAGAGGAAATGGAAAAATAATACAAGAATTAGAAAACATATTTTCCAGCTGTAACTGGCATGTAATAAAGCTAATTTGGAACACTGAATGGGATAAATTAATAAATAAAGATAAAAATAATATTTTAGAAAAAAGATTATCGGAAATATTAGATGGAGATTATCAAAATTACAAAGCACATGGTACAGAATATATGAAAGAACATATATTCAATACAAAAGAACTAAAAACATTGATAAAAAACTACACTTTAAATGATTTTGAAAAATTAAATTTCGGTGGACACGATTACAAAAAAGTCTACTCTGCATACAAACTAGCTATGCAAAAAACAGGAAAACCTATAGTAATACTAGTAAAAACAATAAAAGGATATGGCTTAATAAACTCTGGAGAATCGTCAAATTTAGCTCACAATATAAAAACCATTAAAAATGAAAATTTAATTAAAATTAAAAACAATTTGGAAATTCCAATATCAGATACAGACGCATTAAATTTAAAATTCTATAAACCAGAAAATAACAATTACATAATAGAAAAAAGAAAAGCTCTCGGCGGATATCTGCCTAAAAGAAGAATAACAGCATCAGAAACAATAACAATTCAAAGTATAGAAGAATTTTTAAATACATTAAAAATTAAACACTCACAAAATACATCAACAATAATATCAATTGTTAAAATAATTTCATTATTATGTAAAAACGAACAATTTGGAAAATATATAATTCCAATAGTATCAGATGAAGCTAGAACATTCGGAATGGAATCTTTATTTAAACAAATAGAAATATATTCTAGTGTGGGACAACTATATCAACCTGTAGATATAAAACAATTTATATGCTACAAAGAATCAAAAACAGGACAACTTATTCAAGAAGGAATAACAGAAGCTGGAGCATTTTGCACATGGTTATCATCAGCAACATCGTATAGTAATAATAACAAAACTGTAATACCATTTTATATGTTTTATTCAATGTTTGGATTTCAAAGAATAGGAGATCTAATATGGGCAGCAGCAAATGCAAGAGCACGAGGTTTTCTTATCGGAGCAATATCTGGAAAAACTAGTCTTCCAGGAGAAGGATTACAACACTGTGATGGAAATAGTCAAATATTAGCCAGTTTAATACCTAATTGCAAAAGCTATGATCCAGCATTCAACTATGAGCTAGCAATTATAATACACACAGGCTTAAAAGAAATGATTGAGCAACAAAAAGATATTTTTTACTATATAACAACATACAACGAATCTCACGAAAATACACAAATAATAATAAACAAAAAAATTAAAGAAAATATAATAAACGGGATGTATTGTTATAAAAAATCACAACTTAAAACAAAAAATAAAATAGAACTATTGGGAAGTGGAAATATGTTATTTGAAGTAATTGAAGCTACTAAAATATTAGAAAATAACTTTAACATCTCAGTAAATATTTGGAGTGTAACAAGTTTTACAGAATTAGCTAGAGAAGCTAAAACAACAATAGCAAATAATACATCACAAAAAAAACTCAACAAGCCATACGTAACAAAATGTTTTGAAAATATAAAACACCCAATAATAGCAATTACTGACTTTTCCAGAATTTACGCAGAACAAATAAGAGAATTTATTCCAAAAAATTATTTTACTTTAAGTCCAGATGGATTTGGAAAAAGTGATTCTAGAAAAGAATTAAAATTTTTTTTTAAAATAGATAAATTTAATATAATAATAACAGCATTAAATAAAATTTTAAACAAAAATATAGATAAGAATTATATAACAAACATTAAAAAAAAATTTAAATTCAATTATGAAAATAATAAAAAATAAAATAGGAAAATAAATGATAAAAAATGTATGTATACCAAATATTAATAGTACATCTATAATAAAAATAGTAGATATACCTATATCTGTAGGAGAAAAAATATCAAAAGATGATATTATAGCAACAATAGAAGCAGGAAAAGCATCTATAGATATCCCATGCCCATTTAATGGAACAATAGATAAAATATCAGTTTCAATAGGAGATATAGTTGAAAATAATTCTATAATATTAAGCGTAGCTGAAGAAATAAAGACTAAAGAAAAAAACGATATTAATAAAAGCGAAATCTTAACAACCAAAAATATATACGCAAGCCCAAGCGTACGACGACTTGCTAGAAAATTTGACATAAACATAAACGAAATAAAAAATCCTAAAGACAATACTAGAATAACTCAAAAAGACATAGAAGCCACCATAAAAAATAATCACCAAAATATAAATAAAAACATTCATACTGAAGAAACATATGTTCTAAAAATTAATAAAATTAAAAGCATATCAAAAACTATAATTACCAAAAGTTGGAACAAAATACCTCACGTAACACAATTTATCAATGCAGATATATCAAATTTACTAATATTCTACAAAAATGAAAAAGAAAAATTAAAAGAAAAAAACATAAAATTAACATTACTACCATTTATAATAAAAATAATATGTAATGCCTTAAAGTTATTCCCATTATTTAACTCATCCTATGATGAAAAAACAAACAACATAACAATTAAAAAATATTATAATATAGGCATAGTAGTAAACACTGAAAATGGATTGTTTATACCTATATTAAAAAATATAGACAAAAAAAACATAATAGAAATATGTATTGAATTAAATGAGAAAGTAGAAAAAACTAAAAATAACACTCTAGAAAATAGTGACTTAGAAAATGGTTGCTTTACTATTTCAAATCTAGGAAACAAAATTACTGGATTTTTTACTCCAATAATAAAATATCCAGAAACAGCAATACTAGGAATATCAAAGTATGAACAAGCACTAAAAATAGTTAACAATAAAATAAGACGTAGAACACTATTGCCTCTATCTCTATCATACAATCATATTGTCGTAAATGGAATTGACGCTGCTAATTTTATAAACAAAATATGCGAGCAATTAAATGATATTAGAACTACCATTATGTAAAAAAAGAAAACTCTATGCTAAAAATAAAGACAAATTTAGTAATTATAGGTAGTGGACCTGCTGGATACACATCAGCATTAAGAGCATCAACTCTAAACATAGAAACAATAATAATAGAAAAAGACACCACTGTTGGTGGTACATGCCTAAATAAAGGATGCATACCAATAAAAGCATTACTAAATGTATCTAAATTTATAAATAGTACAAAACAAGCAAATGAATTTGGAATTACCTGTAATATTAATAATATAAATTTAAAAAAAATTCACATATGGAAAAATAACATAATTAGAAATTTAGATACAGAAATAAAAAATTTATGTAAAACAAAAAAAATAAAAATTTTACATGGACAAGCAAGTTTTATAAATAAAAATTTATTACATGTAAAAACAAAACACGAAAATATATCAATAGAATTTAACACAGCAATAATAGCAACTGGATCAATTCCTAAAATATCTAGCTTTGAAAAAAAAATAAAAGATATAATAAATTCTGATAAAGCATTAGAACTAAAAATTATTCCAAAAAAAATTTTAATAATCGGATGTGGAGCCGTTGGCTTGGAATTATCAAATATATTTTCATCTTTAAATTCAATTGTAGATATAGTTGACACATCAAAAAATATACTTCCAGAAATAGATATAGACATAACAGATGTATTAGAAGCACACATAAAAAATTATAATATAAATATATATAAAAACACTGAAATAAAAAATATTGAAAAAAAAAATAAAGAATTTATGGTAACATATGGTAATAAAACATTTAAAAAATATAATTTAATAATATCAGCCATAGGCAGAACGCCAAACACAAACATACTAAATATTGAAAACATCAAAATAAACACCGATATAAATAATTTTATATGTGTGAATGATCAACAACAAACAAATATAAAAAACATTTATGCATGTGGAGACGTCACAGGACAACCAATGCTTGCACATAAAGCAATGTACGATGGAAAATTAGCAGCGGAAGTGATAGCTGGGTATGCTCATTTTTCACAAAAAAAATGTATACCACAAGTAATTTATACCAATCCAGAAATAGCATATGTAGGTATATTAGAAAACTCAGCTATTAAAAAAAAAATAAATCATAAAACATATAAATATCTATGGAAAAACAATGGAAGAGCTATGATATTAAATTCATTAGATGGATTAACTAAAATTATATTTGATGAAAAAAACATAATTATTGGAGCAGTAATCATTGGAGATAACGCAAGTGAACTAATATCAGAATTATCATTAGCCATAGAAATGGGCTGTTATAAAGATGACCTATCTTTAACAATACACCCTCATCCTACATTATCAGAAACAATTATTCAGGCTATAGAGACTAAAAATTAAAATCTAAAAAAACCACATCGACTATAAAACTATTTATATTAATTTTTATTGATTACAAAATAATAAAAAACTAAAATATATAGATATAATTCGCATAGATTTAAATACATGTCCACATACTACAAAGAAATAGCTAATGAATCAACTATATTTAAACATGCTTTCTATAATAAAATACCATTAATGATAAAAGGTCCAACAGGCTGTGGAAAGTCGAGATTTATAGAAAAAATGGCAAATCAATTAAACAGACCACTAATTCAAATAGCGTGTAATGAAGAAACATCTGCTGTTGATTTGCAAGGAAGGTATCTTATACAAAATGGAAATACAATATGGCAAGATGGACCAGCTTCAGTTGCAGCTAGAATTGGAGCTATTTTATATTTAGATGAAATTTCTGAAGCAAGAGAAGATATAATTGTAGTATTACATCCATTAGCAGATCACAGAAGAGAAATATACATAGATAAAAAAAATGAAACAATAAAAGCATCAAGTGACTTTATGTTAGTTGTGAGCTATAATCCAGGATATCAAAGTAAATTCAAAGAATTAAAGCCATCTACAAAACAACGGTTTATAGCTATGCAATTTAATTATCCAAAACAAGAAATTGAAGAAGAAATATTGTGCGAAGAAACAAATGTAAAAAAAGATATATCAAAAAAATTGGTATTGTATGCACAAAAACTTAGAAATTTGAAAGAATTAGAATTACTAGAAACAGCATCCACTAGATTACTTGTAAATTCTGCAAAACTAATTGTATCAGGAGTAAACCCAATAATAGCTTGTAATACGGCTATAATACAACCATTAACAGATGATATAAGTGTGCAAAATAGTTTGAATGATATATTAAACCTTATATTTTAAATATATTATGGAAAATTTTTTTTTCAAAATAATAAAAAAAGTTACAAATTTCAAAAAAACCGAAACTATAGACAATAAAAATGCTTCGATATTAGAAGATAATATTATCAGATTTACATATTTTTCTTGTGCTATAAATAAAAAAGACATAGAAATTATAAACTCTCTCGACGAAATTGGAAGCTACTACAAAAATAAATTACTATTACCAGCATATATATCATTAGCAAACAATAAAAAAACAAACGATTTATTATACATCTACAAAATAGTATTTTCACTAACATCAAAAAAATTAAACTTCTATCTTCCTGAAAATAAAAACTCTACAGAATACGTGTTATTAGCATCAATATTAACAGTAAAAAAAATACATAAGATAATATTTTTAGAGTATCCAGAAATAAAAAGATTAACATCAGAAATATACAAATTAATCAATTCCAAAAGAGATTCTGTAGAAAAATTAACTGGAAACCAATTGTTATTGGAATTAATTTTAAAAAAATTAACATATCATCCCTTACTAATAAATATATTTCTTAAAAAAGAAGAAAAATATATAATATATGAAATTGAGAATAAAAAAATAACAACACAAAAAGAACTAATATCTAATTTAGGAATAATGTATAAAAAAATAACTACCCTTCAAAATAAAACATCAAATGTAAAGTTAAATCTAGCATGGGGATATTTACATTTTAAAAAATATAATAAAAATAAAGCACATTTAAATATTCATAAAAATATAAAAAGAAAAACATATTTTGAGTCAAAAAAAGAAACCAATTCAAATATAGAAACAATAGAATTAACGAATAAAAAAAATAAAACTCAAACTAATTTATTATTTGAATATAAAGAAACTGTTGATGAATATTCTGATGGAAATAAAGATACAAGTGGAATAAATGAGAATAATAATGAATTAAATATAATTAACGAATTAAATGTAAAAAATTGTACAAGAAGCAATATCCAAAGCAATTCTATATTAAAAGCTGATATAATAAACAACATACTCATTAATAATAAAAAAGAAAAAGACGTAATATATACTAAAAAATTTATCTACGATGAATGGGACTATAAAAAAAACAAATACAAAAAAAATTGGTGTAGCGTTTTTCAAGAAAGATATAAGAAAAATACAAACAATACAAATGACTTTGAAAAAGTAGACAGAATTATAAAAGAAAAACAAAAAGATATAACTCTATTTAAAGAAAAATTAAGAAGAATATTTAACCTATCAAAATGGAAAAATAGACAAATATCAGGTACAGAAATAGATTATGACTCATTAATTGACAACTACAAAAACATACTTAAAAATTCATACGAAAAAGTATACAAGTATAAAAAAAATATAAATACCGATATAACTATATTAATACTAATAGATTCAAGTTTATCTACAGATAGTTCTTTTAAAAAAGAAAGAGTTATCGATTCAATGAAAAACATACTTCTATTTATATCATCAAGTTTTGATAACATAATAGAAAATTTTTTAATAGCATCATTCTACAGTAACACTAGGCATGATTGTAGATATACAATTATAAAAGATTTTAAAGATCATTGGAAATATAAAAAATACACAATCACTAAAATTAATCCACAAGGATACACAAGAATAGGACCTGCAATTAGACATTCAATACAAATACTAAAAAAAATAAAAACCAAAGAAAAATTGATAATATTGATAAGCGATGGAAAACCAACAGATTATGATGAATATGAAGGAATACATGGAATATCAGACGTAAAACATGCTATACTAGAAGCAAATAAAAAACATATAAAAGTAAAGAGCATAATAACAGATCATATTACAAGAGCATACCTTCCCAGTATGTTAGGCCTCAAAAACTATTCAATAGTTTCAGACGACAAAACGTTATCTAATAAAATTTTAAAACTAATATATAATTCCATAAAAACATAATCAAATTTACTTCAATGACATGACTATTTTTACAAAATTAGAATAACTTTTATCCAAACCTTGATGATGTAATTTTATAACTCCACTTTTATCTAAAACCACAATTAAATTAGAATGAGTATACTCATCTCCTTTTTCTCTTCTGTATTTAATTCCAACAGCTAAAGCTATTTTCATAGTATCACTTTTACTGGCCTTAAATAATCTCCACCGATTACTGTTTAATCTTTTTTCTAAAAAAAATTTTTCTAGATTACTAGTAGTATCTCTATCAGGATCCAAAGAAATTAAAGTAAAACCAACATCATTGATAACATCATTTGGTATAATTTTCTCTATAAATTTCATATTGCTAATTATAATTGGACATATAGTCTTACAATTAGTATAAATCATAGCAAATATTTGTATCTTATCTTTTAAATCAGAAAACATAACAGATTTACCATCTTTTTCAATCAACTCTACATTTAAATTATATATAGAATCCTCTGGCAAAGAAACAGGCATAGAAAATACTGGCAATAAAAACCAAAAAAATAAACCTACTTCAACTAATATCTTTAGCACACCTAAACCCTAAACTATTAATAGTATAATGAGCTTTTAAACTATTTCTAAAAGCGTACCGCATAAACGCAACATAATCTGACGAATCAATTGAATTTATAGCAACAGCCCCACAATACAAAACATCCTCCAACCCACCACCTTCAGCATCTGTATTTAATATAATAACACTATTAAAATCTTGAACCCATTCCCATATAACTCCATAAACTCCATACACATCAAAACAATTTTTTTCCATGCTTGCTATACTAATTAAATTACCAGAATGCCTACTAGCATACCAATCTAAAACATTTTGTAAATACTTATATTTATCTTTATAGCAATTAGTACTTATATATTCCCATTCATCAATATTTGGTAGTCGTTTCCCATAAAAATTACAATATGCATCTGCAACAAACCAAGAAACATTAACAACTGGAAAGCTAGATATAACATTAAAATCAAAATCATCCCAATGACTTAAATAATCCTTATCTGCAAATACAAACTTTATATTTTCCTTACTCCATTCTGGATTACTTAAAACAAAACTTTTAAAATCTTCATTAGTGACAGGATACATATCAATCAAAAATGACTGAACATAAATATCATCAAAATCACTACCAGTTTTGAATAACGGAGTATAGTACCCATCACGAACAAGTACCATATTTTTTTGCAAATCAAAGCTTACCGCAAACAAGAAACTATTATACAATAATACAATAATACAAACACATCTGCAAAAAAACATGATACAAAATTAACTACAAAATACAATTAATTTTTTGAAGAATAAACTTCACTATTATCTTGACCTACAACCTTTAATAAACCTATAGCACCTTTATTAAAAGCTCTAAAAATAGAATGATCTACTAATACATATGTACCAGGTACCAAAACTTGAAAATCAACTATAACTGATCCACCTGCTGGTATAAGAGTTGTTTGTACATTACTATTAGGAATAGATCCTGCTTCAGTATAAACCTTGTCAAAAATTGCTCCAATTACATGAAATGATGAAACTAAATTAGGTCCACCATTTCCAACATATAATCTAACTTTATCCCCAACATTTGCAACTAAAGCTTTGTTATCTACCAAAGATCCAACTCTTCCGTTAAAAACCACATACTCAGGTATCTCTGAAAAAGCCTTTTCCTGACTAAAAATTTGCATTCCTTTTTTTCCATTTGAACCATCTGTATAGAATTCAGATTGCATTACATAATATTCTCTATCTACACTTGGTAATCCTTTATAAGGCTCAACCAAAATTAATCCATACATTCCATTAGCAATATGCAAAGGAACAGGTGGTGTAGCGCAATGATATACATACAAACCAGGATTTAATGCTTTAAAAGTAAAAACAGATGTACGTCCAGGTGCCGTATTAGACACAGCAGCTCCACCACCAGGACCTGTTACAGCATGTAAATCTATATTATGAGGTAACTTGCTATTTTTATTATTATGCAAATGAAACTCAACTATATCATCTTGTCTTACTCTAATAAACTTGCCAGGGACAGACCCATCAAATGTCCAAAAATTATATTTAACACCATCTGCTAACTCTTTAACAATTTCTATTGTTTCAAACTTAACAACAACATATGCCGGATAATTTCTTTTTATAGGAGGTGGAACATCTGGAGCAAATGTAGTAATTGCCTCTATCTTTGGCAACTCTTTACTTATAGCAAAATTTCCTATACCGATAAATACGGTTAAAAACATCGCAAAAATTGACATTACCAGTTTTTTCATATAGTTTTCCTTATATTATAAAAACAAAACGATAACACAAAAAATATTACCATAACTAAAATAATTTTATATTATAACATCATGTTATTCTTAAAATCCTTATTTTTCTACAACAAACTTAACTTGTTTAGGCAAACCAGCACTAATAAACGCATATATAAAAGAAGCAACACCAGTAATAAATATACTAGCTAAACAAATTAAACAACCAAAATAAAATTTCAACTCATCCCTTACAACAAAAAAATCTAAATCCAATAATCTTTCTAAATAAACTTGAACTATACCAGCTAATCCAAAAGACATGGTCATACCCAACATCCCTATATTACACGCCCAAAAAGCATATTTTGATGTTTTATACATATAAATTTTTTTATCCGTCATTATAGGTAAAGTATAGGTTATTATAGATAAAACTATCATAGCATATGCTCCCCAAAACGCTAAATGTCCATGCATAGCTGTAATTAAAGTACCATGAGTATATATATTTATACTTGGCAAAGTATGAGCAAATCCTAAAAATCCAGCACCCAAAAATGCCATAACAGAACAACCAACTGTCCATATTAAAGCCATATAATTAGGATGATCTAACGTTCTTTTTCTAACAATAGCAATTGTATATATAGTTATACCTAAAAAAGCTAAAGGTTCTAAAGAACTAAAAAAACCACCTACAAACAACCAATACTGAGGAGTACCAACCCAATAATAATGATGACCTGTACCTAAAACTCCACTCAAAAAAGTTAAACCAATTATTATATATAACCATTTTTCTATAACTTCCCTATCAACTCCTGTTAATTTAATAAGTAAAAATGCTAAAATAGATCCTAAAATCAACTCCCAAACACCCTCTACCCATAAATGAACAACCCACCATCTCCAAAAAGAATCATTTGTTTGATTTGTTGTATCTATCATTCCAGGTAAATACAAAATAGCTGCTGCTAATAATCCAAAAAACAAAATCATACTAGTTGTTGTTTTTCTTTTTCCTTTCAATATTGTAAGACCTATTATTCCAATAAACAATAATACGTCAATAACAACTAAATAATCCAAAGTTCTAGGAATTTCCAAAAACTTCCTACCCTCCCACCAATTAAGATGGAAACCTATTATAGCAATAACACCTACAACAACCAAAGCTATCCACTGAACAAATGCCAAAGGAACAGAAACAAGTTCTCTATCAACTTCCTCTGGAATAATATAATAAGTAGCCCCCATGAACCCACTTAACAACCAAACAACTAATAAATTATTATGAGTTGCTCTAGCAACATTAAACGGGATAATTTCATGTAAAACATCATACCCTAAATGAGCAAATGCCATTATTAATCCATAAACTAGTTGCAAACTTAACAACAACATAGATGTTGCAAAAAAATAATACGCCACCTGTTGGGATTTAAACTTCATACAAACCTCACAAATATATAAATATTTCCATATAAATCAAACTACCCTGACTTTTGTTTTGATAAAAATTCAGACAACTCAGATATAGTGGCATCTGATAAAGGAAATTTAGGCATTAACGCTCCCTTCTTAACAAGATTCGGATCTTTCAACCATCTTTCTATATAGTCTCTATCTCTTATATCTCCTATATTATCAAAAATAGGAGCAGCTTCTAATTTATTGCCTATACCATTTAAAGTATGACAACTTAAACAAAGTTTATCAACAATTTCAGGTCTTTTAACATTCACAGAAACATTGCTTGCTACTGTCTTAGAAGTATATTTTTTTAACAAAGGCTCAGCTGGGAATCCATTACAATCAATCTCATTAATCCATTTCAAAAAAGAAATTAAATCATCTATTTCACCATCAGAGAAATTATATCGTACCATCTTTCTCTTTCCTGGATACATAGCTTGAGGATCCTTTAAAAATATTCTAATAAACTCTTCACTTCTCCTAGTATATACTTTAGTTAACTCAGGTGCATAATAAGCTCCTTCTCCTAAAATTGTATGACATCCCATACAATTATTACTCTCCCATATATTTTTACCACGTATCACACTCTCAGTTAAATTTTTAGCATTAGTTTGATCAGGTATTCTCTTTAAAGTATCATAACTTAAAAACAAAAAAACAATAACCGCAGTTACTGTCACAACCGTAAAAATTTTCAACGAATCAGATTTAGATAACATTTTTATAATTACACTTTTAAAAATAAAACACAAAAATTGATCCAAAAAAACATTTAGTTTTAAATAAATCAACGTATTAAATGCTAACATCAAATAACATATATTTCAATACAGCTTAAAGTTATTTTTTAAGAAAACATTTAAATCAAAAGCTTGGCAATATAACAAAATCAACAAGCCAAACTTCTAAAAAAAATCAACACACCACACTACTCAGAACTAATAAATCTTATAGCAGCTCTCAATTCATCATCACTACAATCAATGCATGTACCTCTAGGAGGCATGCCTTTAGGTGTACCTTCTTTTGCTGTAAGTAATAATTCATTTATAATATGCTCGTATTTATCATTACCTATAGAATTTTTTATAGAACCATTTTTAGATACAGCTCTACCAAAAGCATCTGCTTTTCTCAAATCCCAAGCCAACATATCATGCGCTGCAGGAGCTCCGAACATAGCTGCCATGGACTTATCATGACAAATCTTACAATAAGCCTCAAAAGTACTATTAGTTGCAGAAAATGCAAGTCCTGATGAACACGCAAATAAAGCTAAAAAAACCATCTTAAAAAAATTACTCACTACTCTCTCCAAAAAAAAAAAAACTAAAAACCAAACCACCATACCAGCACACTAGCACACTAGCACACTAGCACACTAGCACACTAGCACACTAGCACACTAGCACACTAGCACACCAGCACACTAACAGCACACTAGCAAGTCATTAATATATAGATGTATAGATCTATATACCATGTACCAATGTATCAATGTATCAATGTATCAATGTATCAATGTATCAACATAAAAATACTATAAAATATACATTTTAAAATAAACAAAAACAATCAAATCTATATATCTTTATGATGCAACTTTAAATAACTACTAATTCCATCAACTGTAGGAACTATCCCATTACTTCCATTTTTCCAACCAGCTTGACAAACATTACCATACTTAGAATTGAATATCAAAGCATCTATTAGTCTAATATATTCATCTATATTTCTTCCTATTTGAAAATCATGAACATGACAAATGCGTACTATCTTATTAGTATCAATAATAAAAGTTCCTCTAAAAGAAATTCCTGATTTACAATCCTTAATGCCATACGCATCTATAATTTGATGCTTAATATCAGAAATTAAAGCATAACTAATATCATTTCCTATTCCACCATTTTCTAAAGGAACAGACCTCCATGCTTTATGAACATACTGAGAATCAATCGACACTGCAATAACCTCTACATTTCTCTTCTTAAATTCTTTTATTCTATTGTTTATAGCTATTAATTCAGATGGACATACAAAAGTAAAATCCATAGGATAAAAAAACAATAAGCAATACTTACCATCTATATTTTTATACAAATTATAGTCATTTACAATATTACCATCAGCTAAAACAGCTGGTAAAGTAAAATCTACAGCAGGCTTCCCTATTAACATAAAATACACCTTATTTAAAAAATATAAAAATACTAAATACAATAATTTTCAAACATTCAAATTCTAAAACACTTCCTGAATAAAATAGAACTTAAACAAAATATAAAATAAATCCTAATGTTCTTTTGGTACTTGTCCTATTAAAACTGAAAACGACAAAAACTTGAATTTCCTAAAAACTTCTATGATATAACTCCTATTTGGTTGTAAAGATCCAACTAATTTTACAGCTTCATTTACAGTTTTCACATCAGTATTATTTATTTTCACTATTATATCTCCAGGCAAAATTCCAGCTTTTTGAGCTGGGCTATCTCTAACTATCCCTTGAACATATACACCATAACTTTCATTAAATCCTAAATGCTCTCTTATATCCTTACTTATATCGCTTAATTGCGTCCCTAACCAACCTCTAACAATATGTCCTACTTTTATAAGTTGTTCCATTATATCTTTAGCTAAATTTATAGGTATAGCAAAACCTATACCTTGACTTCCACCAGATCTAGATATTATAGCTATATTTATACCTATTAAATTACCATAAACATCTATTAAAGCTCCACCTGAATTACCTGGATTTATAGCAGCATCAGTTTGAATTAAATTATCTAACCACCCACCAAATGACACTTGCTGTTCATTCGATCTAGCACTAACAGAACCTAATCCACTTATAATTCCTTGAGTTACTGTATTATCAAATCCAAACGGATTACCTATAGCTAAAACAACATCTCCTACCCTTAGTTTATCAGAAGTACCTATAGAAATTATAGGTATATTATTAAGCAAATCTTTTTGCTTTATTTTTAATATAGCTAAATCTGTCCTTGAATCATTTCCAATAATTTCAGCTTCACTAGTACGACCATCAGATAATTTTATAACTATAGAATTAGCATCTTTTATAACATGATTATTGGTTAAAATGTATCCTCTTTTATCAATAATAACTCCAGAACCTAATCCTTGTTGTAACTGCTTCTGCTGAGGTAAACTTCTATGATCATCATGTTCTTGAGACTCTCCAAAAAAAAATCTGAAAATAGGATCATTAAACATTGGATGAGTATTTAATGGTATCTCCTGCGTTGTTTGAATACTAACCACAGCAGGAGCTGCTTTATCAACAGCATCAGCATATGAAACTATACCCTTACTAAAATCATCACTACTTTTTAAATCAACACAAATAGCAAAATAAGAAAAAAATGTAAAACTTAAAAAAATAACAAAATTTAAATAAATAAATTTACATAATCTATTAATTTTAAATAAATGAAACATAAAAATACCCTAAAAATAACACAATTTATAAAAAACATTTTTTTATACATAAATATTATGTAAGTATATAATAACTATATATTTTAATGCAAATATTGTAAATAAACTTAAAAAAATATATAATGCACAATTATATCTGTTATTGTTATATAAGTGCTGTACTTATTACAAAATAAACTTCAAAAACTAATTCGGAGAAAAATATGGGATTCGGAGGAATAAGTCCTTTGTCGCTACTTTTAATATTTTTAATAATAATAGTCTTATTTGGAACTAAAAAAATAAGAAGTATTGGAGAAGACTTAGGTCATGCTTTTAAAAGTTTTAAAAAGGGACTACAAAATGAAGACGATAAAGAAAAAATAGACGACACTCATGAAAAAAAGTAATATTCAATTAACTGGATCTGGAGAAATACTAGTAATATTGGTGTTATGTGTTATATTTTTAAAACCAAATGATATAAAAAAAATAATAAATTTTATCGAAGAATTATTAATAAAGGCTAATGAATATACACAAGCTATAAAAAATAATATATACAACGCACTCAATAATAAAAAACTAACAAACGAAAAAACATCACAACCTGCCAAAAAAGAAAAACAATCATGATTTTATGATACTTCTTATTTTTCTATTCTTCTCCGTATTCCACTCAAAGTTCTTTAATTCCAATCTTTTGTCGTACTTTTTCTTACCTATACATAAACATATTTCTAACTTTATAATATTATTTTTCGTATAAACTTTGTAAGGCACCAAAGTGCAATTAGTATATTTTAAAATATCATCCAACTTTTTTAATTCTTTCTTTCTCATCAGTAATTTCCTTTTTCTATTTTCCAAAATTATGCCATGAGTACATACAGAAGACATAGCCGAAATATGGGACCCAATAACCCACAAATTTAAATCTGACATTATTATATAACTTCCAGAAATTTGTATATTTCCACACTTAGTACTCTTTACTTCCCATCCTTCTAGAACCACACCTGCTTCATACCTGCTTTTTATCAAATAATCGTAACTTATCCTTTTATTAATACAAACAACACTATTTTCTAATGTATTCATTTATAAAAAAAATAAAACAAAATAATATATAAACCATATAAACTATATAAACTATATAAACTATATAAAATAAAAATACTCATTACTTGCCTATTTTTTTTTCTATATACTTAACATGTCTTCTAACTATTGGATCATACTTCATCAATCCATTTAATTTCCCATCTTTATTTGGACCACCAAGCATTTTTACATTTTTAGTCGTTGTATAATAATGATTAGATTCCATTGATACAAGTTTAACTATTATACTTTTTGACTTTTTTGCCATAAAACTTCCTTAAAAACCTAAATTTTAATACCATTCTTTCTTAATTTTAGTAAAACTTTTTCAATGCCTATTTTATTAATAATTCTCAATCCTTTCATGGAAATCAAAATTCTAACAAAACGCTTTTCATCAGGAACCCAAAATTTATGACTATGCAAATTTGGAAAAAAACATCTTCTCGTCTTTCTATTAGAATGAGATACATTATTCCCAAACATTACCCTTTTCCCAGTTATTAAACAAATTCTAGACATATTACCTCATAAAAAAAAATTAAAACATTAACTAACATTAAATAGAATATCCATATACATGATTAGAAACTCTATTCCAACTTAAATTTAGTATGTCATCAATAAAAAAAAAACTAGCATTAATAGCACCATGTATAAAATTAATATCACTTTCCGATGGCTTATTTAAAACATAGTTGATAACATCACCATCAATAGGTCTGCCTATTCCAATTCTTAATCTTTTAAAATTCTCAGATTTAAAATTAAAAATTACACTATTTAAACCATTATGCCCAGCAGATCCACCCTTAGCTTTTAATTTTATAACACCAGGTGATAAATCTAAATCATCATGAATAATTAAAACATCTACTAAAGAAATATTAAAAATATTACAAAACATAGATATATATTTTCCACTATTATTCATATAAGAGCACGGCTCCAATAAATATACCGTGTACCCATTAACTTCTATTTTTGCCAAATAAGAAAAAAACTTATCATATTTTTTAAATGCTAAAACATTATCTAAGCAAAACTTATTTAACCACCAAGCCCCAACATTATGTCTAGTATAATAATAATCTCTTGGATTATTAACTGATGCTATCAAATTTATTCTACGCATTTACTTCTTTATAGATGAAGAATCATCCCGTGAATGACTAACTTTAGATGCTCCTACACTGGCAATCAAATATTTTAACTTATTTCTACTTTGCAATAAAGCAAGCTTAACATCTTCTGGAAGTAAAATATCTGACAAATAAATAGACTGGTTTAAATTTAAATTTAAAATATCAACATCAAGAAACACTGGTATTTTAGAAACCTTACATATTACATGCGCACTTAATATTTGTTTTATTAAAACACCACCATTTTTCATACCAATAGAATTAACCTCATTTAAAAAACGGAACGAAACATTAACCTTAACATAATCAGACATTTCAACTTTCTGAAAATCAAAATGCAAAATTTCAGACTTATATGGATGCTTATGTATGTGTTTAACTATAACATTAAAAATCGTACCATTAACTTGCAATGACATCAAATTTCCACCAGAAGATAATAAATTAAAAATACTAGAACCATATTTTAAATCTAACGCTACACAAATAGACTCATTCTTAGAATAAATCACAGCTGGTATTTTATTATTATGCCTTAACCTACGACTGCTAGATTTTCCAACATAACCACGCATTTCTGCATTAATAGTCAAAGATGTAGAAATCATAAATAATCCTTAATTAATAAATAAAACCTGGGATGCCAGGACTCGAACCTGGGAAATGCAGGGATCAAAACCCTGTGCCTTACCAACTTGGCTACACCCCAATCTAAAAACATATAAATTATGCACAGTAAAATTATTAATGTCAAACAATAAAATGAAATAAAAATTATCGAATTTATAAATAATCAAAATTAAATATATAAAAATGTAATATAATATATTAAAATTAATAGAAATGTAAAAATATGAGACAGATATCACTAGACACAGAAACTACAGGGTTAGACTACGAAAAAGGACACAAAATAATAGAAATAGGATGTGTAGAAATATTGGATAGAAAAATAACATCGACTATATTTCATGCATACTTGAACCCAAATAGAAATGTAGATGAGTCCGCTACTAAAATAACTGGGATTACAAATAAATTTTTAGAAGGCAAGCCTCTATTTAAAGATATAGCAGATGATTTTATAAAATTTCTTAAAGATGCAAATGAATTAATAATACATAATGCAAATTTTGATATAAATTTTATAAACAATGAATTAACGCTAATCAATCATAAAATTAAAAATATAGAAAATTATATTAAAATATTTGATACACTAAGTTACGCTAGAAAAATACATCCTGGCAAAAAAAACAATTTAGATGCATTATGCGAAAGATATAACATAAACAATAAAAATAGAAAAACTCACGGAGCTTTAATAGATGCTGAATTATTAGCAAAAATATTTATAGAGATGACATCAAAACAAATTAACATAAACTTTGATGAAAAGAAAATTAAAATTAACATTCCTGAAAAATCTATAAAACTAAATATTCTTAAAGCAAATAAACAAGAACTACAAATGCATAACAAATACATAAAAAATTTAAAAAAATTATATCAAAATGAAATAGTATGAAATATATAAGAAATTTTTCAATAATAGCACATATAGATCATGGGAAATCAACATTAGCAGACAGATTTATAGAAATCTGCAATAAACTTGAAAAAGAAAAATTAAACCTAATACTAGATTCAATGGAATTAGAAAAAGAAAAAGGAATAACAATAAAATCACAATGTATAACACTAAATTATGAATTTGAAGGAAACATCTATACACTTAACTTAATAGATACACCAGGGCATATGGATTTTACATACGAAGTGTCAAGAGCCATATCTGCATGCGAGGGAGCTATATTATTAATCGATGCCAGTCAAGGAATAGAAGCACAAACAATAGCAAATTACAACAAAGCAATTGCAAAAAACCTTAAAATTATAACAGTATTAAATAAAATAGATTTGATACAAGCTGATCCAAACTTAATAGAAAATGAAATAAGAACAATACTAAACATAGACACGAATGAAATACCTAGAATAAGCGCAAAAAATGGTACTGGAGTAAAAGATTTAATAGAAACAATAATAAAAACAATTCCACATCCATCTGGAAATTTAAATAATAAACTTCAAGCATTAATAATAGATTCATGGTTCAATAACTATCTAGGTATTATTGCGCTAATAAAAATAGAAAACGGAATACTAAATAAAAATGATAAAATAATCATTATGTCAACTAATAAAATACACAAAGTTATTGAATTGGGCATATTCAACTTGAAAAAAGAATACAAAGATAAACTAAATACAGGTGAGGTTGGATTTATAGTAACAGGAAGTAAAGATACAGAAAATTTTCCTATAGGCGACACAATAACATTACAGGCAAATCCATCTACACTCCCATTAACTAGCTTCCAAAAAATAAAACCAAACATATTTGCCGGAATTTTTACAATAGAACCTGATAACTTTGAATTTTTAAAAGTAGCATTAGCTAAACTCAGGCTAAATGATTCTTCATTAGAATATACTATACAAAATTCCAATGTATTTGGGTTTGGTTTTAGATGTGGTTTTTTAGGACCGCTACATATGGAAATAATAACAGAAAGATTAGAAAGAGAGTACAATTTAAAAACAATAACAACTCCACCAAGTGTTATGTTTAAAATAACTTTAAAAAATGGAACAATAAAATACATAGATAATCCTAACCAACTACCTGAACTAAATTTAATATCCAATATACTAGAACCAATAGCTGATGTTAATATAGTAACTCCTGAAAAATACTTAGGATCAGTAATAAAATTATGTATAAGTAACAGAGGTGTTCAAAATAATATCATGTACACTTCCAATCAAATTTCCGTTAAATACAAAATACCTATAAATGAAATAATATTTAGCTTTTGTAATAAATTAAAAACTATATCTCAAGGATTTGCATCCATGGAATATTCATTTTGTGAATTTAAAAAAGCTGATTTAATAAAATTAAGTATACTAGTAAATAAAAAAAAAATAGATGCTCTAGAATTTATAATACATAGAAATGATTCATATAAAAAAGGAAAAGACATTATAGAAATATTAAAAGAAATAATACCAAAACATATGTTTGATGTAACTATACAAGCAGCAATAGAGAATAAAATTATCGCTAGAGCTGTTATAAAAGCATTAAGGAAAAACGTAACAGCTAAATGTTATGGTGGAGATATAACAAGAAAAAAAAAATTACTAAAAAAACAATCTTTAGGAAAAAAAAGAATGAAAAACACAGGAAATGTAGAAATACCACAGAAGGCATTTTTAGCGATATTAGACGCCGGAAAATAACGTAATGACTTTAAATATATTTACTTTACTATTGATATTTCTAACAGGAGCTATAATAATATTTAGCTCAATATATTTGAAAAATATAATAACTAAATCAATAAAAACCAAATTGATATTTGATGAAATAAAATCTATATACTTTATAATATCAATTATTATGCTTATACGTATATTTGTCATTGAACCATTTAGAATACCATCTGGCTCAATGAACCCTACATTAATATCCGGAGATATTATATTTGTAAATAAATTTATATATGGTATAAAAAACCCTATTTTAAACAAAAACATAATAAATATCAATTACCCTAAGAAAGGGGATATTATAGTATTTATGCACACAAGCGGACAATATTACATAAAAAGAATAATAGGTATTCCTGGAGATTGTATAAAATATGAAAATAAAAAAATATACATCAATAAACAAGTAATAAAAACAAAATATATAGGTAAATACATAAAAATAGATAATGGCATAACATTAGAAATAGACAAATTCAAAGAATACCTAATTCCATCTAAAGAACATAGAATTTTAAAAATAAACAACGTAAATACAAATAAATACAATTATTGCGACATAACTGTCCCAAAAAGCTCATATTTTGTATTAGGAGATAATAGAGATAATAGCAAAGATAGCAGGTATTGGGGATACGTGGCCGAAAAAAATATAATTGGAAAAGCTCTCATAATATGGATGAACACAAACCTAAATGAATATAATATAAAATGGAATAGAATATTTAAATATATAAAATAACAAGTTCAAATGAAAAAAGACATTATAAAAAATCTAAAACACTTTACTGAAAATATATTAAAATACAATTTCAAAAACATAGAACTACTAAAAATAGCATTAACTCACAAATCACTAAATCAAAATAATAACGAACGATTAGAATTTTTAGGAGACTCTATATTAAACTTTATTATAACTAAAAAATTATATAAATCATTTCCACAATACTCAGAAGGAAAATTAACGCAAACCCGATCAAATCTAACAAAAGGAAGTAAACTACTAGAGCTCTCAAATGAACTTACTGTGGAAAAATATATATTAACAGGAAAATCATTAAAAAATCCAAATAACTCAATAGCAATCAATGCTATAGAAGCCATAATAGGTGCTATATATCTCGATAGTAATCTAAAAAATACAGAAAAAATAATAAACATTATATACAAAAACCAAATTAACGAAAACACATCAACAAAAAAAGATCCTAAAAATAGATTACAAGAATATTTGCAAAATAAAAAATTGTCAATCCCAAATTATAAATTAATAAAAACTTATGGAAAAAAACATAATGAAATATTTTTAGTCAAATGTAATATCAATGATTTAAATATTTCAGTTTTAGGAATTGGAAGATCAAAAAAAATAGCAGAAAAAGTCTGCGCAGAAAAAATAATAGAAAAGATAATCAATGATATACAATAAATGCGGATTAATTTCAATAATTGGAAGAACAAATGTAGGAAAATCAACATTGTTAAATTCAATTTTGCACAAAAAATTAAGTATAACAAATAAAAAAATAAACACTACAAATGATCGTGTAAATGGAATAAAAACTATAGAAAATAATCAATTTATTTTTATAGACACCCCTGGTTTAATTATAAAAGAAAATATAAATAAAAAAATAATAAATAAGAAAATAATAAACGCTATATTGGAATCCGATATTTTACTACTTGTAATAGAAGCTTTTAAAGTAAAAAAAGAAGAATATCTTCTAATGGAAATTATAAAAAAAACTAATAAACCAATAATACTAATTATTAATAAAATTGATAAAATAAAAGAAAAAGAAAAATTACTTCCATTTATATCAAATATAATAAAAAAAATAAAAGTAAATAAAATAATAACAATATCAGCAAAAGAAATAATAAATATAAATATTTTGGAAAAATATGTATCCTATTTACTACCAATTAAAAACCATATTTACAAACAAAATATAGAAACAAACATAACAGAAATTTTTTTTATAAAAGAAATCATACGAGAAAAACTAATGTGTAAATTAAAATACGAAATACCATACACATCAAAAATAATAATAGAAAATACAAAAAACACTAAAGAAATTCTAATTGTAAAAGCAATAATACAAACAGAAAAACAATCACAAAAGCCTATAATAATAGGAAAAGATGGAAAAGTAATAAAAGAAATTGGAATAGCTGTAAGAAATACACTAGAAAATATATATAAAAAAAAAATATTAATCAAAATCATCGTACAAGCAAAAATAGAACTTAGCTAAATTATGAATATACTTGGCATAGGAATAGACATCACAAAAATAGATAGAATTAAAAGAATATGGGAAAAATACAAAATATCTTTCGCTAAAAAAATATTAACGTCAAAAGAGATAATACTATTAAACAACAAAAAAAACAAACCCCAATTTCTAGCTAAATGCTTTACAGCAAAAGAAGCATTTGTAAAAGCCGTAGGTACAGGATTTAAACATGGAATAACATTTAAAAATATAGATATATCTAATGATGAACTAGGTAAACCTATTTTGAACAATAATATAAAAAACATAAAACTAAAAAACACACATACATTTATAAGTATATCACATGAAAGGGATATAGTTATAGCAATTGTTATAATTACAAAATACAACTAATAAATTAAAATAGACATAAGCTCTAAGAAATCAATAAATTTTATTGCATCCTTGCTTCTAAACTTATATTCAAACTTATTCGTAATAATAGTATTATCATTTATTATTATTCTATGCGGAATACCTATTAAATCTATATTTTTTAAAATCAAAGACAAATAATCCTTTTTATCATAAAATAAGACATCAATACTCATACCTATAAGCTTATTATAAATTTTAAACGCATAATCTCTAACAAAATCTGAATCCTTATTACTTATAAATACTATAGCAATACGAAATGGAGAAACAGATTCAGGCCAAACAATACCATATTTATCATGAGATTGTTCAATTATAGCAGCAACTAATCTGCTAACTCCTATACCATAACATCCCATATATAAATCTATCTTTTTTCCAGATATATCATGTGTAAATGCATTTAAAGCCTTAGAATACTTAACTCCTAATTCAAAAATATGACCAACTTCTATGCCTTTTCTTATTATCAAACAATTATTACTAATCGGATCTTTATCTCCAATAACTACATATCTTATATCTAATACATTATCAGGTTTCACACAGTCTATACCCCAATTAACATCTACATAATGCTTGTTATCTAAATTTGCACCACAAATAAAATTTACCATATCCAAGACATCATAATCAGCTATAATAACAAAATTATTCAAACCTATAGGTCCAAGAAAACCACTTTCACAACCTATGCTATTTAAAATATCATCTTCATTAATTAATGTATATGGAATACTAATAAAGCCAGATCTTTCAACCTTTAATTTATTTACAACATGATCTCCTCTTAATAATAAACAAACAATTCGCTCATCTTTTATCCCTTTAACAAAAATAGTTTTTAATATTTTTTTTTTATCAACATTAAAATATTCAGACAATTGACTAATTGTTTTAACACCTAAAGTACAAACTAATCTTCTAGGCATAAAAACTTCCTGATTTTTATTTGATAAAATTTTAAATCGTTCTGCTAACTCCATATTAGAAGCATAATCTCCAACAGAAGAATAAACGATATCATCTTCTCCAGAATCTGATAAAACGTGAAATTCCTGAGATAAGCCATCCCCTATATTTCCAGAATTAGCATTAACTATCTTAAAACTAAGTTTTAATATATTAAAAATATTAACATACGCTTCGCGTACATCATTATACGATTTTTTAAAGCATTCATAACTAATATGAAACGAATATGCATCTTTCATTAAAAATTCTTTAGCTCTCATTACACCAAATCTAGACCGAATTTCATCTCTAAATTTAGTTTGAATCTGATAAAACTTCAAAGGTAACTCTTTATAACTGCTTAATCTAGAACTCACTAAATTAGTTATAACTTCTTCATGTGTAGGCCCTAAACAAAATTCTTGCCCCAACCTATTAGTCAATTTCAATAATTCAGCCCCAAATTTATCCCATCTTTCAGTTTTCTTCCATAAAAATGCAGGTTGCAAAACAGGCATAAATATTTCATAATAACCTATTTTATTCATTTCACTTCTAATTATATTTTCTATCTTCTTTAACACTATAAAGCCAATTGGTAACCATATATATGTACCAGAAGATAATTTATCTATCAATCCAGCTCTTAGCATTAACTTATGACTAATTAAATCAGCTTGAGATGAAAACTCTCTTTTTATACTAGGAAACAAATTTGAAAAAAACATACATCAAAACTTATTCTATAACCTCAGCACCATTCATATATTTTATTAAAACATCCGGAATAATAAGTCTTCCTTTATTATCTAAATAATTTTCCATTACAGCTGATAAAATTCTACCTATTGCAACACCAGAGCCATTTAATATATGAACATATTCACAAATATTTTTAGAAATACTTTTATACTTAGCATTCATTCTTCTAGATTGGAATGACTCTGTATTACTACAAGATGATACTTCAATATATTCTTTCTTTTTACTAAACCATACTTCCAAATCGTAAGTTTTGGAAGAAGAAAAACCAGTGTCAGAACTACACAAACATATAACCCTATAAGAAAGTCCTAATCCTTTTAATATCTTTTCAACATCTAAAACAAGATTTTCTAAAGCTAAATACGACTTGTAAGGATCAACAATCTGTACTAATTCTACTTTATCAAATTGATACTGTCTAATAAGACCTTGCACTTTTTTTCCATAACTGCTTTTCTCTTTTCTAAAACATGGGGTTTTAGAAACATATTTTAATGGTAATAAGTTATCTTGCAAAACTCTATTGGATACTAAATTAGCTAAAACAACCTCAGCTGTTGGAATTAACCATAAATCAATACCATCAATTTTAAATTGATCATCATAAAATTTTGGAAAATGACCAGTAGCATATAAAGACTTACTATTTACCATCAACGGAGAATATATTTCCTCATATCCATTATCATTAATATGAACATCCAACATATAATTGCCTAACGCTCTATGCAACTGAGCTATGCCACGCTTTAAGACTACAAAACCACTACCAGATAAAAAAGAAGCTGTAATAAAATCAACATATTTTTTACAAACATGAAATTCGTCATTAAATAAATCTTCACTAAATAAAAAATTTTTTGATAAACTTTTATATTTTCTTATTTCTAAATTATCAGCTTCAGATATTCCAAAAGGAACTGATTCATGCAATAAATTAGGTAATGTTAACAAAAAATTTTTAAATTCACTTTCTAATAAAAATAAAGAATTCTCTTTATCTAAAATATCCTTTTTTAATACTTTAACTTCGTTAAATAAATTTTTCATCAATTTATCATTATTAATACTCATATCAAAAATTTTATTATTAGAAGAAATGCTCCCTATTAATTTTGATTTTTTTTTATATTCAAATCTTAATTTATAAACATCTACCTTCAATTTCTTTATTTTAGCATCTAAGTCATTAAATATATCACTGCTATACGTATATCCACGTTTAAAATAATTTTTAACAACAAAATCACTATTTTTTCTTAATAAATTTAAATCAATCATAACAAAAACAAAAATAAATTAAAATGGAACATCATCTTCAAAAACGCTTTTTCTTCCAATCTTCTTATCATCTTTACTAGAAGTATTGTCTACAAAATTTTTATCAATACTATTTTGCGTATCTGTAAAATCTAAATCATCACTAGCTTGAGATTGGTCTTTTAAATCTTTAGAATCTAACATTTGAACATTATTTGCAATTATCTCCGTAATATACCTATCATTGCCATTTTGATCTTTCCATTTGTTTGTTTTTAAAAAACCTTCTATATAAACTTTAGATCCCTTCTTAAAATAATCATTAGCAATTTCACCTAATCTATTATACAAAACAACTCTATGCCATTCAGTTCTTATTTGTAACTCTCCACTACCTTTATCTTTCCACGTATCAGTCGTTGCTACTCTAATGTTAACAACAGCATTTCCATTTGGCATATACCTAACTTCAGGATCAGCTCCTAAATTACCTATAATAAAAACCTTATTCACACCCTTTACCATAAAAAAATACCCAAACTAAAAATTTTAATATAAATCAAACAAACTTACCATGACACTTCTTATACTTTATATTAGATCCACAATAACAAACAGAATTTCTACCTATTTTTCTAATATCTCTAATAAACGGTTTATTGTCAATAAGCTTAGATATATTTTCCGAACTACTATGACTGTAACTTAAATCGTCACTTTTTAACAAACCATTATGTCCATCAAGAGCTATATCTAAAGGGAACTTTAAAATTAACATTATAAATTCATACTTTATATCATTTAACATATTTTCAAATAATTTAAAAGCTTCATTTTTATATTCACTTTTTGGATCTTTCTGAGCATACCCTCTCAAATGAATGCTTTTTTTAACTTGTTCTAAATTAACTAAATGTTCTTTCCATTTCACGTCCAAAATATTTAAAAACAGCACTTTCTCAAAAACTCTCATATTTTGAAAACCTAACTTAACTTCTTTAGAACCATAAATTTCTAAGATTTTTTTTACAACAAAATCTTTAAAACTCTCTAAATCACTTAAAAACAAGCTTTCATAAAAAATATTAGATCCAAACTCTATATTCAATAATTCTAAAAATTTTTTGACCTCTACATCAGAAGAAAAATCTTCGTTAGATAAATTAAAATCAATAAAATCAAATAAAACATCTTTTAATATATCAAATACAACACTAGAAATATTATTACTAGCTATTAAACTATTACGCCTATCATAAATTAGCTTCCTTTGCACATTAACAACATCATCAAATTCTAATAATTGCTTTCTTATATTAAAATTATGCCCTTCAAGTTGCCGTTGAGCATTCTCTATAGATCTGCTAACAATTGAATGTGCTATCGCTTCATCTTTCTTAATACTCAATTTATTTAATAATAAAGCCATCTTATCATTAATAAATATTCTTACCAAACTATCTTCTAAAGATAAATAAAACTGACTACTACCAGGATCACCTTGCCTGGCACATCTACCCCTTAACTGATTATCTATTCTTCTAGATTCATGTCTTTCCGTACCTATCACTTTCAATCCTCCTAAATTAACTACCATTATATAATGTTCATACCAAATAGACTTTTCATCAATAGACAAAAATTTCATCCCTCCACCTAGCACTATATCCGTACCTCTACCTGCCATATTTGTAGCTATTGTAACAGCACCTAACTTACCAGCTTCAGATACAATATACGACTCCTTATCATGATATTTAGCATTTAAAACACTATGCTTAATTCTTAATTTAATCAATAAACATGATATATACTCCGAAACTTCTATAGAAACAGTTCCAACCAAAATAGGTCTACCTATACTAACACATTCTTTTATATCATCTATTATAGCTTTAAACTTACAATCTTTAGATAAGTATATCAAATCAGCATGATCAATTCTTATATTAGGTTTATTTGAAGGAACAACAACGACTTCCAAATTATAAATTTCATAAAACTCAAATGCTTCAGTATAAGCAGTACCAGTCATACCTGATAATTTTTTATATAACTTAAAATAATTCTGAAACGTTATTGATGCCAGAGTCTGACTTTCACTCTGTATGTCTACACCTTCTTTAGATTCAATAGCTTGATGTATACCATCGCTCCACCGTCTTCCATCCATTATTCTGCCAGTATGCTCATCAATTATTAAAACCTTATTATCCTTAACTATATAATCAACATTTTTTTTAAACAAAACATTAGCCTTCAAACAAGAATAAACTACATGCAATAAACCTATATTACTAGAATCATATAAATTAATAACTCCTTTTAATATTCCAAAATCTTTCAATAATTTCTCTAATCTAATAAAACCACCTTCAACTAATTGAACTTGTTTAAATTTTTCATCGATAACATAATCACCAACTTTACTAACAAAATCATATGGTTTTAAATGACTAACTAATTTAGTAATTAAAATATACAAATCATGACTATCATCTCCAGATGAAGAAATTACTAATGGTGTCCTGGCTTCATCAATTAAAATAGAATCAACTTCGTCTATTACAACATAATCAAGATTACTTTGAACTTTATCTTCAATCGATAAAGATATATTATCTCTTAAATAATCAAATCCAAACTCATTATTAGTGCCATAAACAACATCACAACTATACGCATACCTTCTTTCAATAATATTCATCCCAAATAATACAACACCTACTCTCAATCCTAAAAACTCATAAACAGGACCCATCCAATCAGCATCTCTTTTAGCTAAATAATCGTTAACTGTAACAATATGAACACTATTTCCACGCAAAGCATTCAAATATGCAGGTAATGTAGCTATCAATGTCTTACCTTCGCCAGTAGCAACCTCAGATATCTTACAATAATATAAAACTACACCAGCCAATATTTGAACATCATAATGACGCATACCCAAAACACGTTTTGAGGCTTCCCTAACCAAAGCATATGCTTCAGGCAAAATTTCATCACTATCTAATAAATTTAACTTATTCTTTAACTCACTAGTTTTTTTTTTTAAATCATCATCAGATAACTTAGATAAAGTTTCTTCAAAAGAGTTTACCGAAAAAAGAATTTTATTATAACTCTTTAATAATCTACTATTTCTTGTACCAAATATTTTTCTAAAAAAACTAAAAAACATAATAAACTCTATAAAATAAAATCACATTCACTCTTGCTACACTTAATAAGCTCATAAGAATCTTCATCTTTTAATAAATAATCCAATAACATAATGTTCACAGTATGACCAGATCTAAACCCATAAAAAGATCCTAAAATTCTTTTACCTAATAAAAATAAATCTCCACAAGCATCCAACACTTTATGCCTTAAAATCTCGCTTTTATATCTAACTAAATATTCATTAAATATAAAATCCCTATTTAAAATAATAACATTATTCAAATTTGCACCTCTAGCTAAACTTTTACTTTTAAAAAATTCATAGTCATTAATAAAACCAAATGTTCTAGCTCTAGATATATCAACAATATAAGAAGATTTAGAAAAAACAAAACTCAACAACATATCTACATTATCAAAAAAAAACTCTCTAAAATTTAAATTTAAAGATATCTTAAAACCATTATAAGGCTTAATAATAGCATACTTATCAGATCCAGATTTATAAATAATGCTCTTTTTTATCTTTAAAAAAGTTCTAGAATAACACTGCTCTCTCAAACCAACAGAATTAAATAAAAAAATAAATGGATATGAACTGCCATCTAATATCGGAATTTCATCTCCATCTAAATCAACAATAATATTATCTATCCCTATAGCAAATATAGCCGATAATAAATGTTCAACAGTATTAACACATGCTCTATTATTCATCAAAGATGTAGAAAAACTAGTACTTACTACATTTGAAACTACAGCGTATATATCTACCACACACCTTAAATCAATTCTACGAAAAATTACACCAGACCCTTCACTTGCTGGTCTAAAAATAATATTAATTTTATTTCCGGTGTGTAACCCTATCCCAGAAATACTAACATTATTACTTATTGTAAATTGCTTTACAAAATCAAACATAAATATACTTAAACAATATCACTTATAAATTTCATAATATTTAAATTTCCAGATAATTTATCTATTCTACCTACAACATTTCTTACGCTTTCAACTAATACACGCCTGCTAGGTTCCAATCCAGTAGCAACCAAAGTTACTTTTAATTCATCATTAAAACTAGAATCTATAACAGTGCCAATAATTACAGTTGCATTATCAGAAGTAAACTCCCTAATTATAGTTCCAACCTCTTTAAATTCAGATATAGACATATCTAAACCTGCTGTTATATTAACTAAAACTCCCTTAGCTCCAAATATATCAATATTATCTAATAAATGACTTTTTATTGCCAATCTAGCAGCAATTCTTGCTCTATTTTCCCCTCTAGCATTACCTGTACCTATAACAGAAACACCCATTTCAGACATAACAGTCTTTATATCAGCAAAATCTACGTTAATCAAACCTGGCCTAGTAATCAACTCAGATATACCCTGAACAGCTCCTAATAAAACATTATTAGCAGCTTTAAAAGCATCAACTAAAGTTACATCTGTTCCTAATTCATTAAGTAAGCGTTCATTAGGTATTGTAATCAAAGAATCAACTATATTACTTAATAAAGCTATACCTTCCTCAGCTACCTTCATTCTCTTATTCCCTTCAATCAAAAATGGCTTAGTAACAACAGCAACTGTTAAAATACCTAATTCCCTAGCTATCTGAGCTATAACTGGAGCAGCACCTGTTCCCGTGCCACCACCCATGCCTGCTGTGATAAATAACATATCAGTACCATTTAAAACATTACGTAACTTATCACTATCTTCTATAGCACTTTGTCTACCTATCTCAGGATCAGCACCGGCACCCAATCCTTTTGTTATATTTCTACCTAATTGAATTATTATTCTAGCAGACGTGGTCTTTAAAGCTTGAGCATCAGTATTAGCACATATAAAATCAACACCTTCTATCATAGAATTTACCATATGAGTAACAGCATTACCTCCACCTCCACCAACTCCTATTACTTTTATAACAGCGTCATCTGGAAGACTATCCACTAATCTAAACATAAACACTCCTTTTAATAAAAGTAAACTCTAAAACTCATACAAAAATAAAAAATATATCTTAAACATTTATGAATAAAAAAATAAAATACACTATTCTATTGAATCACTCAAAAAATCATCACCGTTGACATCGCTTACATAATCACTATTTTGAAAATAAATACTTTTTAAAAAAGAATACCCATCAACCATATTTTTATCAAAAAAATTACTATCAAATGATACCTGACTTTTTTTATTAAGAATCTCAAAAAAATAATAAAAAACTAATCTTTTAAAATAATAAAATTGAGGGACAAATAATTGCATTATAATTAAGCTTATATTGTCTCTAACAGTACCAGGACCTATAATTGGTAATATCATATATGTTGAATTATTATAACCATAAAATCTTAAAACTTCTTTAAAATCTAGCCTAAAATATTCTACACCCACTCTACTTGCCAAATCAAAAAACCCAAGCAATCCAAAAGTAGAATTTATAAAAATCCTAGTAAGACTTACACTCGCTGTATTAAAATTGAATACAAACAAACTATTAGTAAAATTTTGAAAATCGGAAAAATTTTTAAAAAAATTTGATATATTCTTCTCCAAAAATATTGGTATAATATTGATATAAACAATAGTAGCTGGATCTATTAAAGTCTTATCTATTCCTCTATTAAACGAATAAATTCTTCTGTTAAAAAATTCAAAATTATCAACACAATAAAAACTCAAAGTTTTACAACCACTTAAAAAAAATATAAAAACTATGAAAAAAATACTTAAAAACTTCATAATACAAAGCAAAAAAAACACACCACTAAAATTAAATAAAAAATATTTTATATATAAAAATTAACGCTACGCTCATAAAATATTAAATTACTAATAAAAAAACACTTTAATTATATTATATTTAAAAACTAAAAAAAATTGTATAAATTTAAAATAATGAAAATAGCTAAATATACAAAAAAAAAAATACCAATATTAATTGTTGCATTATTTATAATAATAATAACATTCACTAATTACGGATACAAAATATTATTTATATGTTTAAAAAATATATATTTTAAAGATATACATGTAGAAAACATATCAGGAAACATAACATCAGGATTTAATATAAAAAATATATATTTTATAAAAAATAAAAAAGAAATATCAGTAAAAAATGCAATTTTTAAAATCAAAATACAAAACTTCAACACAATTATAATAAAAAATTTTAAAATAAATGATATAAAAATTATACAAAATACAAATAAAAACGTAATAAATAAAATTAAAATAAAAAAATTAACAGGAAATATAAAACTTAAAAAAAACTTTATCTTAGCAACCATAAATAATATTTATGGAAAAATAAATAATATAGAACTAAATGGAAACATAAAAGTACAAATTTATAATACCAATATAAAAATATTAACTGGACTAATAACATTAGGGCAAAATATAACAAATATAAATAAAAAATTATCTTTATTAAAAATAACACATCCAAATATAGTAACAAAAAACTTATCTTTTAAATTATTTTACAAAAAAAACAATATAACAAACAAAAACACTAAGATATTATTAATACAAAATTTTTCATATAAAAATATAAATCTTAAAAATTTTACAGGAACACTTAAAAATTCATATACAAAATTGAAACTTAACAACTTAAGTTTTGAAAAAAATTTCATAAATAAAATTTATGTAAAAACGAGTAAATTAAATAAAAACTTTACTTTAAAATTAAAATCAAAATACAAAAAAATCAAATTAAATACATTCAATAAAAGAAAAAATAATAAAATTAAATCAATTATAAAAAAAATAAAATTTTACAAATATAAATCAACAAAACCTACAAAGGTTGATGCATCAAAAAATACGATAAATATAAATAAAATAGAATTCATAAATAGATACACATCATCAAAAATAATATTCAAATCAACAATAACTTTTCATAAAAAAAAATACATTTATGGAAATTTCTATATATATAATGTAAACGCAAATATATTAAATACACAAACACACAACAGATCAAACATATACAATGTATACATAATAGGAAAAATATATGGAAAAATAAAAAAACCATTAACTAGCCAACTTACATGTACTATAAAATCTAACCATTAATACTTCTGTTTATAATGCTAATTTCTTCTAACTTTTCTTTGATCAAAATTGAAAACTTTTCATTGACATTTCTTATATTATTTAATATAAAATTCCAATAATCAGCAGCAATATTATAATTTCCATTTTTATAAGCATCTATAGCTAACAAATTTAAAATTTCAAATTGTTTAGGATCTTTCAATAAAATCTTATTAGAAATTTGAATACACTCATTATCTAAAAAACCTTTAGATAATTTAGCTTTAATTAATACATAATTTACCATCAAATCAATATCATCATTATTGATAACATATGCCGCATTAATATATTCCAAAGATTTATCATAAACACCTTGTATTTCATACAATTTTCCTAAATGCCATAATAATATATAATTATTACGCAAATATAAAGATTGTTTAATCAAAGCAATTTGCCTTTCAAAATCTATTACAACTTTACGAACCAATGCTTTTTCATCTAATTCATACATTACATCTTTATCATAATACCTATTTAATAAAGAGTAATTACCTAATAAAAGATAAAACCCAATTATCCACAACCACTCAAAAAGCATAAAACATAAAACATATTTAATACTATTAAATAATTTTAAAAAAAAATATCCAGACAAAAAAAAATTCAAAAAAACAAATATTAAAAAAAAATAAAACATAAAACCTTATATTATGATTTACTTCTAAAAGTAAAAATAAAAAACACCACACCAATAAATAAAAAAACTATAGGAAAATACCATAAAACAAAATTATAATCATTAGATAGTGGACTATAAGAAACAAATTCACCGTAATTATCCGTCATAAAATTCATAATATCAAAATTATCCTCACCTATTATAATCATATTATATATGATTTTTTTTACATCAACAGCAAATGGAGAATTAGAATCATATAAATTTTGGTTTTGACAAACCATACATCGAAAATTTTTAATTAATTCAAAAAACCTATTTTCATCGTTAACTGAATAAAATACGTACTCATCTATTCCAAAACAACTTATTAGAGAAAAGAAATAAAAAAAAATCATTACTTTAAAAATAAAAAACCCCATTGCAATACTCAAAAACTATCTAATATACCTGTAAAATCCTAATGATAAAACAGAATTATAAAAAGAAAATATCATAATCAATAATCCGCCTAACCATATAAATCTAATAAATGGCTTATAATAAAATCTAAACGTCCAAGAATCTGAATCAAAATTTCTACCTAAAGAAACATAAAAATCAAAAATCAAACTCGGATATATAGATACCTCAGTCATAACAATTCCCGACGCAAAAAACATACGTTTTTCTGGATACATTCTTGTAAACTCACGCCCGTCCTTCAAAACTAGAATCTCAGCAACATTACTTATATAATTAGCACTATTTTTTTTAAACATTTTATTATAAATAAAATTATAATTTCCAATTTTTACACAATCATCAATACGTAAAATAACATCTTTTTCTATTGAATAAAAAGAAGATATTGTTATACCAAAAATTATAAAAGAAACACTTACATGAGGAATAAATACTAAAAACTTTTTAAAAAAATATTTTATACCAAAAACAAATTCACTTCGTCTAAACAAATAATAAATACTTCCACAAAAAACCCATATAAAAGAAAAAGTTTCAAAAAATATCAATATGTTTTTAAAATATAATGATAAAGTAATACAAAAAAATAAACTAAAAAAAAATAAACCAACTAAATTTTTATCTACCTTTTTAATTTTAACCCAATCAAAAAGTAGTCCAACTGGAATAAAAAAAGAAATAACCAAAAAAATAGGAATAACAACATGATTATAATAAGGAGCCCCAACTGAAATTTTTTTATCAAAAAAAATATCAATAAATAATGGATAATATGTTCCTAACAAAATAATAAACAAAGATACTAAAAACAAAATAATTACAATTAATAAAAAAGGCTCTTTAGAAAAACCGTCAATTTTAACTTTGCTATTTGCAAAATTAAACCTTAATAAATAAATAATGATAGATACAATTCCAATACTTAAAAAAAATATGGATAAATACATTCCTCTAATTCCACTATCAGCGAAAGAATGTACAGAACTAATAATACCAGATCTTACCAAAAATATTCCCAATAAACAAAGCAAAAATGTAATTATAACCAAAAATAGCGACAGCATAAAAAATCCATTTCGACTTTTTGATAAAACTAACGAATGTATTAATGCCAGGCTTGATACCCATGGCATTAATGAAGCATTCTCAACTGGATCCCAAAACCACCACCCCCCCCATCCTAACTCATAATAAGCCCACCAACTACCAAAAGTAATGCCGCCAGTTAAAAAAGAAAATGATATTAAAACCCAAGGATAAATTAACTTGAAAAAATTTACTTCTATGCTATTACATAATAATGCAGATAATGACATAGCAAAAGGAATAGAAAAACCAATATATCCAACATATAAAAAAGGAGGATGAATAATTAAACCAATATCTTGTAATAATGGATTTAAATCAAGACCATCTATTGAAAAATTACTAGATATGCGTTCAAATGGATTTGATGTAAACAACAAAAAAACAAATAATAAAAAAACTAAAATATTAAGTATTAGCATTGTTAATGAAAATTGTTTATAATCACTTATACTTCCTCTAAATCTAAAATACAAAAAAACCCACACAACAAAAATAAAAACAAATAATAAAAATGATCCTTCATGAGATGCCCATAACGCGCTAAATTTGTATATCAATGGCAAATTAGAATTTGAGTTAGAATAAACATACAACACCGTAAAATCATCATTCAAAAATGATATTATAATGGCAAATATACCAAAAAAAGCAAATATTAATTGCCCCAATAATAGCCTTTTGATATTTAGAATCAACTCAAATTTATTACTTAGTATAATGTAAAATATAAAAACGCACTGAAAAAAATTAAAAAATAAAGACATTAATACAAAAATCAATCCTAGCTCAGGAATCATCTATTTATCCACCTTACTTCTAATATCCGAAGATACATAATTTTCATCATGCTTAGCTAAAACCTGCTTAGCCATAAAAACATTATTCTTATTCAAAAATCCAATAACAACTACACCTTTTTTTTCCGCAAATAAATCAGGCAATAAACCGTTGTATTCAACAAAGATTGAATGCTTATAATCTGTAAGTTCAAAAAAAACATCCAATGAATTATTTATCTTAAGACTATTTTCTTTAACAAATCCTCCTAGTTTAATGTTCTTATTAAAACAATTATTTTCTAAATATACCTGCGTAGGAGTATAAAATAAATCAATGTTTTGTTTCAAAGCAAAAACAATTAAATAAAACATCAATACAATCACTAAAACAAAAGCAAAAACTATAATTAATCTATTTTTCAAGCTTTTTATAATCATCTCTACCCTTAGAATAACTTTTTTTAAACAAAAAAATATTTATTGAACGCCTTCTATATAGAATAAATAACAAATAACAAAATAATAAAAAAAAAGTTATAAAATAAGAAAAAAAAACATATATCCAATATTCGCTCATATGACTCTCAGAATAAATATTTTAAACACAAATAAATATAAATTATAACAACATTTTTTCAGATTTTTTCAAAAGTATTTCATTTTTAACAGACATAATTAATATTAAAAAATAAAATAAAAAAAAACCAACACACATAGATATCAATGGATAAAGCATTTCTAAATCAATGCTTGGTTTTCCTAATCTAGATAACGTAGACCTTTGATGTAAAGTATACCACCACTCAACTGAGTAATGTATAATTGGCACATTTATTAATCCTATTAAACTCAATACAGCACAACTATTTGAAGCAATATGCCTATTAGCTAATGCATTCCTCAAACCTAAATAACCAAAATATAAGAATAATAAAATTAATTCCGATGTCAATCGCGCATCCCAAATCCACCAAGTACCCCACATAGGCTTACCCCAAATGGACCCTGTAATTAAAGCTATCAATGTAAAAATAGATCCTATTTTTGCACTAGAATAAGCAATAAAATCAAATAATTCCATATTAGACAAAATATAAATAATAGACATCATACCTATAAAAACATATATTAAAATGGACATATATGCACTAGGAACATGAACATATATTATTCTAAAAGCGTCTTTTTGCTGAAAATCAGATGGCACAAAAAATAATCCATACACTGTACCATAAAATATAAAAATCAAACATGGAAAAATCAAAACCACCACAATCCTATCTGCAAACTTTAAAAAAAAATCTGGTGAAAAAAATTTTAAAAATAACTTTTTTTTCATAAATAATAATTAACCTTCAAAGACATTGAAATAATTAACGGGCCTAATAAAAAAGATACAATACTAAAAAATAATAATATAGAAAAATGTCCAACAGGAAAATATCCATCCATGAAAAACAAAATAGATGATATACCAAATATCAAAACAGGAATGTATAACGGCAATATAATAATTGTCAATAAAATACTACCTTTATTCAAAGCTAAAATTAAAGTTACTCCTATAACACCTAAAACAGTTAGTACTGGTGTACCTAAAAGTAAAGACAAAAATAATATACCTGCCTCATCTAAATATAAACCAAAAAAAAATCCTAACAACGGTCCCAATATTACCAATGGAAAAAACAAAGATACCCACAAAGCAATTATTTTTAAAAAAATTAAAAAAGATAACGGATATGAACTTAAAACTAATTGCTCTAAAATTCCAGAATTATAGTCTACTTTAAATAAACTATCCAAAGATAACAAAATAGATAACAATACATTTATCCATATAACAGATACTCCAATCTTTCTTAAAAATATATCTTCATCATGTAATATAAATACAAATAAACTTGTAATTATTGTAAAAAATAAAAAAACAGAAAAAAATTCACTAATATTTCTTATATACAATACAAAATCCCTATAAAATATGTAAAAAACAACTTTCTTAATATTCATATTTTACCTAAAATTTTCTAAATTCAAAATTTTACATTGATACAAATTTTGAATAGTATTACTATGATCAGATATTATAACAATGCCACCTGATTTTAAAAAACTCAAAATAATTTTATTTAATAAATTCATGCCATCAGAATCTAAATATGAATATGGTTCATCAAGTATCCATATCCTAGATTTTTGAATTAAAAGTCTGGAAAGTAAAACCCTTTGACACTGCCCTACCGATAATTCCAAGCATCTACTATCCATTTTATTATCAATTCCCATAAATATTAATGCTTTTTTTATATTCATTAATAACTCTGTACAAGATAAAGACATATAAAACACTAAATTCTCAATTGGAGTTAGCAATAAATGTATACTATGCTTATGTCCTATAAAAATAATATTACCCAAATAATAATTTGAATTATTTCTTACACATTTTCCATTAAAAAAAATATTTCCATGTTTATTTCTATACAAAAATGAAAGTAACTTCAATAATGTTGTTTTTCCGCTTCCATTAGAACCAATAACATGCAACACATCCGACTTAAATAAGTTAAATGATACATCCTTAAATATAATTCTTCCATTAATTAAACATTTTAAATTACTTACAAATAACACAAAACATAAACCTAAATATACAAAATTTTTAGACTATAGTATACAATAATAATTAAATAATTTATATGGATCATGTATGGAAAATTTTATAAATGAATATCTAATGTTTATACTTAAAATAATAGCACTAACAATATTAGTAATATTGGCAACATTAATAGTTGCAATATTACTCAAAAAAAAAGTAAGCACAATAAAAATAGAAAATATAAATAAAAAGTATCTTAACTTGCAAATGCTACTGTACTCAAATACATTAGAAAAAAAAGATTTAAAAACCATTAAAACAAAAATTAAAACAAACATAAAAAATACAAAACATATACAAAAAAACAATGTATATCTATTAAATTTCAATGGAGATATACATGCAAATGAAATAAATACACTAAGAGAAATAATATCGGCAATAATTTCCATAGCAAAAAAAAATGACGAAGTATTAATCATTCTAAACAGCAGCGGTGGTCTAGTTAACAACTATGGACTCGCTGCATCACTTATAAAAAGAATACGTGATAACAACATCAACTTAACAATATCTGTAGATCTAATCGCAGCAAGCGGAGGATATTTAATTGCATGTGTAGCTGATAAAATAATAGCATCACATTTTTCGATTATAGGATCAATAGGAGTAATCGGACAAGTTCCTAATTTTAATAAACTACTACTCAAAAATAACATAAAAATAGAAGAACATACGTCCGGAGAATATAAAAGAACACTTACTATATTCGGAAAAAACGAAGAAAAAGGAAGAGAAAAATTCAAAGACTTATTGAAAAACACGCATAATATTTTCAAAGAATTTGTAAAAAAAAATAGACCTATTGTTTCTATAGATGAAATATCAACCGGAGAATATTGGTATGGAACAGACGCTTTGAAACTAAAATTAATAGATGAAATAAAAACAAGTGATGAATATCTTAAAGAAAAAATGGAAACAAAAAATGTATATGAAATTACACAGCATACAAACCATTCATTTAAAAACCTACTAAAAGAAAAAACACTCAATTACATTACAAATATACTTAAAATACAATGAATAATAAAACTACAGCTAAATTATATTTTTACTATGCTGCAATGGAAGCTGGAAAAACAACATCACTATTGCAGCAAGATTATATCTATAGAAAAAAAAATATTCAAACATTCGTATTCATTCCAAAAATATCAAATAAAGATGGATATATCAAATCAAGAATAGGTATAGAAAAAAAAGGAATTGCCATAAGCGAAGAATTTAATATATTCAAACATCTAAAAAAACATAGTATACCTGATAATACAATAGTATTAATAGATGAAGCGCAATTTCTAAACAAAAAACAAATATTTCAATTAGTAAGTGCAGTAGATATACTAAATATTCCAATACTTACATATGGATTACGAACTGATTTTAAAGGAAAGCTATTTGAAGGAAGCAAGTATTTGTTAGCATTAGCAGATAAATTAGTAGAATTAAAAACCATATGCTATTGTGGGAACAAAGCTACAATGAATGTTAAAACAAATATATACGGATCCAAAATTTCACATGGAAATCAAATAAACATTAATAAAGAATTATATACATCAACATGTAGAAAGCATTTTTATAAATACCCTAAAAGATAAAAATCACTATTAAAAAAAATTTTTTAAATAATAACTAGAATTACCGTTAAGAAACAAATTAAAAAATTTTCCACTTCTCAAAAAATATGAAAAACTCTCCGCTATATTTTTTTCTATATTAAGAAATCTTTTCAAAACAAACTTATTAATACTAACGGTAATATCATTTTTATAAAAAAACATACATCCTATAGGACATTTAGTTATACATTTACCACACATTACACAATACCTTTCACTTATAACATAACTACTGCCTAATAATCCAAAAATTGCATTAACTGGACAAACACTTAAACACTTGCTACAACCTACACAAAAACTACTTATAAATATCTTTTTCATAAAAAACACTATTAAACATTAACAAATAATTCATTAAAATTATCAATATTAATTCTCTTAATCAAATGTTCAAATTTATTAACTTTTCTAGAAAATAAAGGCTCTTTGAAATTATTCCAATTAAGATCACCTAAATCTAAAATACACTCAACTCTTTTAGCTAAACACGGCATAATAGGTTTTATATTTATAACCAATAACACAAACAAATTAATGGCTGTCGTACAAACTTCATGAGCTCTATCATAAGTGTTTTTATCTTTTACCAAAAACCACGGCTTTTCAGAATCTATATAAAAATTTAAGTCTTCAACATATTTCATCAATAAACTAACAACCTTAGAATATTGCCTTTTATCATACAAAGGAATTACCAATCCTTTAATTCCTAAAAACTTTTCAAATAAAAACCAATTACTTATAGTAGACGATAAAAAGCCTCCATAATTATTATTAATAATATTAGCACACCTACTTAATATATTAACAAATTTCCCAACCAAATCAGAATTAACCTTGCTAACAAAATCAACAAAATTAAAATCTATATCACAAATGCTATCATTCAACTTAGAAGCAAAGTAATATCTCAATAAATCAGGATCGAAAAACTTCAAATAATCTCTTACTGTAACAAAAGTTCCATTAGACTTAGACATCTTTCTTCCATTAATTGTCAAAAATCCATGAACAAAAACATCGTTAGGTAAACGAAAATCACTTCCCTTTAAAACAGCAGGCCAAAATAACGCATGAAAATACATTATATCTTTACCTATAAAATGATATAACTCAAAAGAACTATTCTTTCCCCAATAATCGTCAAAACTAATATTACGTATAAAACATAAATTCTTAAAACTAGCAATATAACCAATTGGAGCATCCAACCAAACGTAAAAATATTTATCAATTTCATTTGGTATCAATATTCCAAAATACGGGCTATCTCTTGAAATATCCCAACTTTTTAATCCTACAGAAAACCATTCATTCAATTTATTTACAACTTCAACTTGAGATATATTGTTTTTACACCAATCAAGCAAAAAATCTTGAAATAACTTTAAATTAAAAAAGTAATGCTTAGATTTTTTATTCACAGGCTTATGTCCACTTATAACAGAAACAGGATCTATTAAATCTATAGAATCATATCTAGAACTACATTTTTCACATACATCTCCATATTGATCACTCGCATAGCATGACGGACATTTGCCTTTAACGTATCTGTCAGGTAAAAAAATATTTTTAGAATCATCATACAATTGATTTACACAATCAGTAAATATATACCCATTTTCATTTAATTTGTTAAATATATAACAAGATAAATAATTATTCTCTAAAGAATGAGTTGTATAATAGTTATCAAGACAAATACCAAAATCCATTAAATCAAGCTTATGAGACAAATAATACATATTAACCAACTCATCTGGTGTTAACCTATCATTACTAGCTTTTAACATTATAGGAGTTCCATGAGAATCATCTCCAGAAATATAAAAACAACTGTTACCTATCTGCTTATGATATCTTACCCAAATATCAGTTTGTATAAATTCTAAAATATGACCTAAATGCAAATTTCCATTAGCATAAGGCAATGCGGAAGTGACTAATATGTTTCTAACAACTCTATTCATCTAAATAAAATATAAATTAATACAATTAAGTTTATCAAAAAAAAAATAATAATAAAATAAATAGACTAAAATATTTATACCAAGGAAAAAAATGACAAATATAGAAAAATACATACAAAATCAAATAAAAAACAATAAAACAATCCTGTACATGAAAGGCTCTCCTCAAAATCCAATATGTAAATACTCAGCCATCGCTGTAAACATATTAAATACGCTTAATATAGAATATATTCATGTAAATGTATTAGAAAATCAAGAATTGAAAAAAGCACTAACAATATACTCAAATTGGCATACATTTCCACAATTATACCACAATGAAAATCTAATTGGTGGAGTAGATGTAATGGCTGAACTTCAAAAAAAAAATGAATTGAAAAATATCTTAAAACAATAAAATACAAAAAAATTATTTAAATATAATTATTGACAAAACAAAAATACATATATAATCTTCTCTATATAAAGAATTCTTGTTAATAAAATGGGTGCTTAGCTCAGCTGGGAGAGCATCGCTTTTACAAGGCGGGGGTCGGGGGTTCAAATCCCTCAGCACCCAAGAAACAAGGAGCGGTAGTTCAGTTGGTTAGAATATCGGCCTGTCACGCCGGAGGTCGCGGGTTCGAGCCCCGTCCGCTCCGAAATAAAGAAGCAATGATAGAAAAAACAAAATACATAAAACAAATATTTACCTGGCTTGTTATATTTATTGCATCAATAGCATTAATATTTACAGGATTAGGAATAAATTCAAATCAAAATAATAAATCTAAAGATACAATTAAAGTTGGTAATTTTACTTTTACAAGAAACGAAGTTAGCATACTTGTTAACAATATTTTTAAAAAAAAATACATAAAAGAAAATAATAAAGACTATCTAGAAAAAAAAATAACAAAAATAATAATAAATAACATAAAATTTAATTCTCACCAAGAACAAAACAAAATAATAACAACAGAAAAAGAAATAATAGATATCATATTATTAGAAAAAAAATTTCAAAAGAATGGAGTGTTTTCGAAAAATTTATATAAATCTTTCCTAGAAAAAAAAAAATACACTGACATAGAATTTCAAAAAAATATTAAAATAAACTCAATAAAAACACAAATTAAAAATGGACTATATAATTCTAACTTAAAAAGAATAAAATTAAATCAAAAAGATAATAAAATTATTAATTTACAATTTAAAAAAATAAAAACTAAAAAATTTACAAAAAAACAAAGCATAAATAACCCAAAAATATTAAATTTTTACAACGAAAATGAAAATAAATTTATCTCTAATGAAATTATAAAAATAGAATATATAGATTTATCTATAAAGAATATAATAAAAAATATTACTATCACTGAAAAAAAAATAAATAAATACTATAAAAAAAATAAACACATATATTTAAAAACAAATTTAACAAAAATTAAACACACTTATATCCCAAAAAACAAAATTAAAGCATTCCAAAACCTAAACAAAAAAAACACACTTACAATAAAAAATACATTAAAAAGTGAAATAAATAACTTCAAAACTATTTTGATAGGAAAAGATGAAATAAATAAAAAACTAGAAAATATTATTTTATATTCAATAAAAAACCAAAACGAAAATAAATTAATAAAATCAAAAGATGGTATACACTTAGTTAAACTTATTAAAGTTTATAATAACAAAAAATATATAAAAGAAAAAATAAAACTAGATATAGATAATAAATACAAAAAAGAAAAAGCAGAAAAATCCATAGATAAACAAAACACAAAAGTATCAAACATGGTTTTTGAAGAAGAATTTTCAATTGAAAAATCATCAAAAATATGTAATATAGAAACTAAAATAAGTAAATACTTCTCAAAAACTGGTGGATTTGGATTGTTGTCTTTACCTATAGTAATTGAATCAGCATTTGATAAAAATATAATAACTAACAAAAAAAATAGCGCCTCTATAAAAATAGACAATCACAGATTTTTATTTCTAAGGGTAATAGAATATAAAAAACCACTAAAAACATCTTTTAAAGAAAATATATCTAAAATAGAAAAATACATGACACTTATAGAACTAGAAACCGAAATATTCAAGATATATGCAAAAAAACTAGATATTATTACTAATAAAAATCAAAAATTACCATCTGCATGGATGGTTATAAACAACTATTCAAAATATTCAAAAAATAATAATATTAGTAAAAAATTGAAAATGGAAATACTTAAACAAATAACAGCACCTGCCATGAAAATAATAAAAAACAAAAATAATTACTTTGCAATACTTATAAATAAAATAGAATATATCAAAACAAATGACACAGATGTATATAATATAAACACAAAAGAAATATATAATATATACAAAAAAACAAATATCAAATAATGAAAATATTACCAAAAGTAAAAAACTTAATATGTATAACATCACATCCAAAAGGATGTAAAGAAAACATAGCAACATCTGTTAGATATATAAAAAAGCATACTAACTACACAAAAGAAAAAAAAACCATTCTAATTATAGGAGCATCAACAGGATATGGGCTAGCTACAAGATTAGTAGCAACGTTTGGATATAAAGCAAAAACTATAGGCATAATACATGAAAAACAAAATAAAAAAACCAAACCAGCAACAGCAGGATGGTACAATACAGCATTTTTAGAACATGTAGCAAAAAAAAACAATATATACGCTAAAAGTATAAATATAGACGCATATTCACAAGAAGCTAAAATAAAAGTAATAGAAATAATAAAAAAAGAACTTAGCGGAAAAATCGATTTACTTTTTTATAGCATTGCATCCTCTAAACGATACGACCAAAAAACTAATAAAACATATAAATCATCTTTAAAACCAGTAGATACTATATATAAATGTAAAACATTAGATATTTATAACAAAAAATTAAAAACCACAATAATTGAACCAGCAACTAAAGATGAAATCAACAACACAATAAAAGTTATGGGTGGAGAAGATTGGGAAATATGGATAAATTATCTAATTAAAGAAAATGTATTAAATGAAAACTTTAAAACCATAGCATATTCATATAATGGATCAAAAATAACTAATAAAATATACAAAAATGGAACTATAGGACTAGCTAAAAAAAATCTAAAAAAAATAATGTATAACTTAAATAAAAAGTTAACAAAAAAATGTAATGGCAGAGCTTATATATCAATAAACACAGCCACACTTACGCAAGCAAGTATAGCAATACCAACTGTATCATTATATATCCCAATACTAAACAAAATCTTAAAAAAAAAATACATATATGAAAACAGTATAGATCAAATACTTAAACTATTCAAATTAATTAATAATAAAAAGACATTACCAAACATAATTAGATTGGATAATTTTGAACTTAGAGAAGATATACAATATAAAATAAACCTTATATTAAAAAAAATAAATACCAAAACACTAAACAAATATCTAAATTTAGAAGAAACAAAAATTGAATTTTATAAGTTATTTGGTTTCGCAAATAGAAAAATAAACTACTCACTAGACTCTAATATAAACATTCTCATACCTTCTATAATTAATAAAACTAAAAACTAAAAAACCTTTTTATCAGTAACGTAATTAATTCTATTCACCATGTCTATAATATTATTATTACTAGGAATAGCTCTCTTAACTAACCATAAATACAGATTATTGTCAGATTCACATAATAATGCACAAAAATCAACCAAAACCTTACCATCCATATTACTATACTCAGATTCTAAAAAATTCGTCAAGATAATATCTAACTCTAACATTCCTCTTCTACAATTTAAATAAATTTTAGAAAATAAAAAGCTATCTTTCATAAAAACCACAAAAAATAATATATTTCATTTAAATTTCATTAAAGGAAACAATAAAACATCTTTTATATTAACAGAGTTAGTAAACAACATAACTAATCTATCAATTCCTATTCCTTCTCCAGCTGTTGGTGGTAGTCCATATTTCAATGCATCTATATAATCTCTATCATAATGCAACTCAACAGAATTATCATTTTTTTTTTCTCTTATCTGCTTTATAAATCTTCTAGATTGTTCAATAGGATCATTTAATTCTGAAAACCCATTTGCTATTTCTCTACCATATATATACAATTCAAATCTCTCAGTTGCCGTAGGGTCATCGGTTAATGACTTTGCTAAAGGAGAAACATCTACTGGATGAAAAATAATGAACGTAGGATCTATTAAATTTTTCTCTACAGTTTCCTCAAATACATGAAATTGCAACTCTCCTAATGTCAAATTTTCAGAAAATGAAAACCCACCATTCTTCATATACAAAACTAATTTATCTTTATCATTTAAATCATCAAAACTTAAATTTCTATTATACTTTATTATAGAATCTTTAAATGGCAATTTTAAAAAACTATTTGAAAAATCTATATTTTTACCTTGATAATCTAAAATTAAACCATTGTTTAATTTTTTACACAAATATCTAAACAAGCTTTCTGTTAATATCATTAAATCTTTATAATTGGAATAAGCTTGATAAAACTCTATCATTGTAAATTCAGGATTATGTCTATTTGAGGTTCCCTCATTTCTAAAGCTTTTACTTATTTCAAAAACCCTTTCAAAACCACCTACAATCAACCGTTTCAAATACAATTCTGGAGAAACTCTTAAATATAATTTAGCATTCAAATAATTATGATAAGTAACAAATGGCCTAGCTAAAGCTCCACCAGGAATGCTTTGAATTATAGGGGTTTCTACTTCTAAATAATTCCTATTTAAAAAAAAAGTACGAACATATTGAATCAATTTACTCCTAACCTCAAATGTATCCATAGTCTTACTATTAACCATTAAATCTAAATACCGCTTTCTATAACATATTTCTTTTTCTAATAATCCTTTCCATTTATCTGGAAAGGGCTTTAAATTCTTAGAAAGTACAGAGATATAACTAATCCTCAATGAAAATTCACCAGTCTTTGTTTTAAAACATTTACCTTTTACTCCAACAATATCTCCTAAACTTAAATATGAAATTATATTCTCATAATCATTATCAAAATCATTTTTCGATAAATAAATTTGAACTACACTAGATGAATCTTTTAGACTTAAAAATGAGGCTTTTCCCATAACACGCTTTCTAATTATTCTACCACAAACAGAAAATATCCTATTCTCCTGTAAATTACCATCTAAATATTTATTTTTCAAACTACTCAAAAAATGTGTTCTTTTAAATTTATTTGAATAAACACATTTAAATTTTTCTTCAACTTTTAACATAACAATCATTTCACACTAATATTTTTATTTAGAATAGATAACATAAACGGCTCTATATTACCATCTAACACCAATTTTACATCACTCATTTCAAAATTAGTACGCAAATCCTTAACAAGGGACTGATCCAAAATATAAGATCTTATTTGATTTCCCCATGCTATATCTAACTTACTCTTTTCAAAACTTTCTTTATAGCTCTTTCTATCTAATAACTCCAAATTATGTAATTTGGATTTTAATTGATCAATAGCCTGTGATTTATTTTTATGCTGAGACCTATTAGATTGACATTGAACTATAATACCTGTAGGTATATGAGTTATTCTTACAGCCGAATCAGTTTTATTAACATGTTGTCCACCAGCTCCACCTGATTTATAAGTGTCTATTTTTAAATCAGAATCACTTATATCAATTTTTAAATCCTTATAATTATCAGGATAAACAAAAACAGACGCAAAAGATGTATGCCTCTTTCCATTTGAACTAAAAGGGGACTTTCTAACTAACCGATGTATACCTGATTCAAGTTTTAACCATCCATAAGAATAATCACCACTTATTTTGATAGATGCATTCTTTATACCAGCCACTTCCCCATAAGAAACATTTAACAAATCAAACTTAAATTCATTTCTATTTGCCCAACAAGAATACATATTCAACAACATACTCGCCCAATCCTGAGCATCTATTCCACCCGAACCAGACTGAACATCCAAAAAAGCATTGCATTTATCATTTTCATTTACAAAAAAACTTTCAATTTCAAATCGGTACAATTTATTTTCAAAAACATCTATCAACACTAATAACTCAGAAAGAATAACTAAATCATTATCAGTTTTAGAAATATCAAAAAATTCAAACATATCATTCAAATCAATCTCAAAACAATTAACAATAAATATAATCTTTTTTAATTTAGAAAACTCATTAAACAAAACATTAAACTTACTAAAATTGGTAGAATAATCTATATCCTGAAATAACAAATTCAAATCATCAAAACGATGCTTTATACTACTATAATCAAAGACGCACCATCAATAAACTTAACCGATCCCTAGATCTAATCAATCTATTATAAATAACACAAGAACTTATAACCATAAAATAAAAACTATCCTAAATCAACTAACACGACTCATGTTTTTTTTGTAACTACTATCAAAAACATCTCTATTAATATCATAAAATTTTAATAATATCCCACCATTTTTTTCCATAAATAAAACAGCTTTATCTGTGTTACTAAATGGAACATAACTTAAATTCATAGCACCTTTCTTATTACTATCTATAACATAAACAGCATCCTCTGCTAAAATCCACTTATCAAAATAAGCATCCCAATCTAAACCAGAAAAATCCTGAACATAAATATGCCTAATTCTATTTCTTAATATATCATTAAAAATTTCATAAAAAATTTCCTTAACGTCACAATAAAATGTTCTCTTGTTGTCTTTCCAAACTATCTGCGCCTTTGGGCCGCTCCATTCCATAAGTATCATCTCATCAACGCAACAACTTTGATCAGTTAAATTAATAGGTCCATAATCTATATTATCTTTCGAGAAAAAAATATAAACAAAACCACAAACTAAAAAAAAACACACCACAAAAAATCTAAATATCACATTTATTTCCTAATAACAATTTACATTTTTCATACAAATTATTATATGTATTACAAACTAATATCACATAATCATAATCCTTATCTGTAACGATAATCGAATTAACAGTCTTACCAATTAATTTCTTTAATTCAATTGGATCATCTGTATTATACATAATTCTAATATTTTTTTTTATATTTAAAATTTCTTCAAAAGAAACCAATGTATCTCTTAAAACTTTATTTTTAGACATTTCTTTATAAAATACCTTATAAGATTTGCTATTCTGAAAAACATCATCATGACTCATAAAAGGATTTACCACCTATTTCTAATATAAATAAAATAAAAACCACAAATAGAAAAAATTACCCATAATATCATGGATACATATACATATAACAAATTTAAAACCCCAACATTAATACCAAATAAATCATTTGCATCACTTGGCATAAAATAAAATATGGAAGACAATCTAAATATTTCAGCAGGATTTAAAAATAACACAAAGCTTAAATTATCACTAAAAGACTTTGTGTCAAATAAAATAGCCAAAACAACGTAAAAAATATCATACACAAATACAAAAAATAACCATATAAATATACTTACCAATATAACAACCGTTCTATCTTTAGAAGACATGGAAACATACAATGCAATAGAATTAAATATAAATATAAGCCAAATAGAAACACAAACAAATTTAAACAATGAAAAAAAAGAAACACCCAAAAATACTAAATATATAAAAACAGGCAAGAACCCTAATATAAATGACAATGAAAAAAGAATGCTATTACCTATCAATTTACCCATAAGAACATCAAAAAATGTAATTCTATAAGACAAAATCAAATCTAACATTCCTGATTCTCTTTCTGATAAAATAGAATCGTACGATAAAATAAATGCAAACAACGGAACTAAATACATTTGCAAATGTATAATTGACAAGGATAACGATCTAACATCTGTTTGAGAATAATCACCAGATATTGATTCACTAAAATAAACAATTACAAAATTAAGAAAACAAAAAACACTTGCAGACAAAAAAAACCAATAATTATTGAAATTTTGTCTAATTTCTTTTTTAGAAATTTTATAAAAATTACCTATGCTCATGATAAATCCAACAACATTTCTTCCAATATTTTATCTTCCAACCTAATGTCTCTTATAGTAAAATTACGTCTAATGATTTCTAATAACAAACCTATAAATATTTTGTTATTCACTCTACCTGATAAAACATTATTCCTTTTTATAGAAACATTAATACAATTCTTACGTAAATAAAGCAAAAAATCATCATCAAAATAACCATCAATAAAAATTAAAATCTCTTTATAAGTAAAATTATCATTATAATCCATACAATTGATATCTACTTCCTTTATTATTTTGCCTTTGGATAATATTACCACGTTATCTACATTACCATAAATTTCAACCAAATGATGGCTAGATATAAGCACTATAGCTCCAGTAGAAGCTATTTTTCTTAAAATATTATAAAAAACATCTATACTACCACAATCGAATCCATTAGATGGTTCATCAAATAATATTACTTTAGGATTCCCTACTATAGCTTGAGCTAAATTTAACTTTTGCTTCATACCTTTAGATAAAGCTTTAACTTTTTTATGAGAATGCTGCGACAATGAAACCATAAGCAAAACTTCATCTATATCAATAAATTTATATCCTTTTAAATCAGCTAATAATTTAAGTACATCTCTAATATACATATTGTTATACATCTGCAAAAATTCAGGCATATAACCAATAGTAGATTTGTATTCTAGAATATTATGACTATCAATAACTGCCCCGTTATAACTTAGTGTGCCATTTTTAGGACGATACACTCCAGTTAAAATTTTAAATAACGTTGTCTTCCCACAACCATTTATACCAAGTAATGCTATTATTTTTCCTCCAACAAACTTGGCATTTAAATAATCCAATATTAAATTATCTTCCTTATAATAAAAACATATATCTTTAAACTCTAAACAATTTACACTTACCATATAACAGGCCTCATAAGAGGGTAATTATCAATAACGGAAGACATCCTAAATGACGGAAACTGATTCTCTATCTTCTGTAATAAAACTAATGCAGGGCTATTGAACATTACTCGTAAAACAGGGTAAGAATAAACAAGCATATCACTAATATTAGTAACATAAAATTTTTTATCCCCAATATCATCACTATTCAAATCCCAACCTAAATAATGAGACCAAAAATTACCAGTTTTTTTGTAATTCCAAACAGTAGTATTACTATACAAAAATTGTATTTGAAGCATATTACTTATAAAATTATTCTTATAAACAAGATTCTCATTTCTAACATTAGACGCTTTTATACCAACATTATTTTTTATAACATCATTATTCACAATATCATTATAATAACTACCCCCCAAAGAAATACCATTTATATTATATAATGATTTATTTTCCAACATTCTACTATAAACGGCTTCAATAAAAAACAAGCCATGGTTAGTATTTAAATAGGAATAATTATTCATCAAATCAACATACTTAGAATACATTATAGCTATACCTAACAAAGAATCACTGACCATATTTGACAATACACTGCATTTATGCGAAAACATATAATGTATTCCAAACCTAGCATTAATAAAAATATTCTCATTAATAGAAACTTCTTTAGAATTTGATATAAACACACCATCTCTACCATTAATAATAAAATTATCGCTTATAACAGTATTATCATTTCTATAAAGTTGAATAGTATTTCCTCTTTCAGCTAAAGGAATTATCACTGTTCCAACAAATATATTCTTTAATAAATAATTATATGAAGAATCATCCAACCATATTCCAAAACCACATTCAGTAAAAAAATTATCCAAAATCTTAATATTAGAAGATCCCCTATTTACATATATACACGAATCAGAAGTATCCTTATCTATTTTTCTACCGCTATTGTAAATAATGATATTTTTAATAGTAACCTTGTTACTTGAAATATTCAATACATTATAACTTCTATTAGATGTCAATAAAACAAATCCATCTCCTAAAAGATTTAAGGATTTTTTTATAAAAAAACTTCCAACATAAACCCCAGACTTTAATATTATAGTATCACCATTTTTTGAATAATTCAAAGCATTAAACAATTCTATGCTAGTATTAACATATTTTACATCTTTAGCATGTAAAATAAAATTCCAAAAAAAAATAAAATTCAATAGAAACACTATAAAAAGCTTACGAAACCTACATAAAAACATAAAAAAACTAAATAACCCCATTTAAACTCTATTTCTTTTCTTATTTGCTACAATTAACTCTACACATTTATAATTATCATTCATTGTATTAATACAACTAAAACATCCAAAACATTCCTTATAATCTATAATTCCATTAGAATTTATTGCATATGATTGACAATTATTAGCACAAATAGCACATTTACTACATAAATGTCTTCTATCTATTCTAAATACTGGAATAAAAGATAACATTGACAACGCTGCACCTAATGGACATATGTATCTACAAAAAAATCTATACATTAAAATACTTATACTCAATAATATTAATACATAAAAACCATAATATCCTCTATTAAAAATACCAATAGTCCAAACAGTTTTAAATGGTTCTACATAGTCAGATACCTTCTCAACATATTCAATCCCATAAAAATATAAAAAAAATACTAAAATCATCAACACAATATATCTAAAATAAACCAATTTAAATCTATATAATCTTAAACTCTTAGAAAACTCATAACTTTTATTAAAACTCACAAAAGAATTTAATAAAAAAACTCTAATCTTAAAAATTATTTCTTGTAACGCCCCAAATGGACATATCCAACCACAAAAAACAGCTTTTCCCCACAAAAATGTAGATACAATCATCAATAACAATCCAACAGCTAAAATAGGCGTTAAAAGAAATACATTAGCACCTGATATGTTATCCATCAACGCAAATAAATTAACAATAGACGGCTGATTAGAATTAAAAACTCCGAAAAACACAGATATCAATAAAGCTACCAAATACACGACATTTAATCGTTTTTTGCTTCTAGAAAATCTATTTCTACTTAAAAATATAAATAATACAAACATCCAAAATGCAAAATAAATAATTATATAATAGATATTAGATAACCAAATATTATGCAATCTAGAAGACGTTGGAATAAAAAAACCTGCTGGATATTTATATTCTTTATCTTTATAAATATTTTTATTCACAAACAACACTAATTCAAATGGATTTGCTGCTTTAAATTTATCATCCTTAATTATATAAATACCTGACTCAAAATTCTTTAAATCTTTATTTATTAAATCTAAATCATGAACAGGTCTATAATCTTCATATCTAAACGTAAAAGTATCAAAACCTTGCTTAATAAAAAATCTATCATATACACCCTTTATAAAAGCAGATCCAATAAAACTCCAAAATTTCAACGGATCATCTTGTTTTTCATTTAAAATTAAAATAGCAGACTTCTTAAAACCATATTTTTTTACTAATCTGCAATAACCATCTATACCTAAAATATTTTTTCCAATAACAGGCAAAGACACGTTAGAATAATACAAATTAATATTTTCTTGCTCTATAATATACTGCTTTAATACTTCTAAATCCAATAATTTTTCTAAAGATAAATCTTTACAAAAACAATAATCCAACTCACCTTTATTAAAACCAAAATTTTCAATTACATTATATAAACCAGCAACATGTCGAGAACTCTTCAAAATAGTATCATGCAAAACTAAAGATGTAACTGTAGCACCAAAAATAATCGGAACACCATATTTAGAAAGCTCATCATTTTTAAAATCCACTTTTTCTTTAAATACATCAGAAATATAACGAATTAGATAATCTATCTTCCTAGCAACAACAGACCCATTATCAATACCTATATTTTCCCCTATATCTATCTCTTCTTTAATATTAATTCCTCTATAAAAAACAACAGCTTCTAACAATTTTTCTATATTAATACCAGTTATAAATATAGGCTCACTATGATTAATTAATTTTAAATCACTTATAATTCCATTACTTTCTAACGAAACTAACAAATCTACAGGTTTTAAAGAATAAGCAGGAATGTAAACTATATCTGTTGTGTAAAAATAATACTTAACTAAACTATTGTTTTCTACTAATTCAAAAACCTTATTATCATAATTATATATCAATTTTTGGTCACGGATTCTTTTTATAGAACAATCATGCTCAATACAAAACAAATTATTATTCAATAACTCCAAAAACCTAAAATCGCTTGCATTAACTATCAAAGAAACAAAGACAATAAAAAAAGCCACCCACAGCCTAATCAAAAAGATTAGGCTAATAAATAATAATTTAAAAAACAATTTCATTACATTAAGAAACTAACAATCTTCCTCTCATTTCTAAATGTAAAGCATGACAAAACCATGGGCAATAATACCAAAAAACTCCTTTTCTATTTGCTTTAAAAGTTACAGATACTGTTTCTCCAGGAGAAACTCCATAGTTTATATTATACTCACTCAAACAAAAACCATGTGCAAGATCAGCTACTCTATCAAAATTAGTTTGAACTATAGTAACTTCATCTCCAAATTTTACATCTATAACTTTAACCCCAAATGCTGGAGCAACAGAATTCATAACAACATAAACTTTATTTTCCTTGCGAACTATTTTATTAGCCCCAAATTCTAAACCTAAATCTCGTACTAAATTACGCTCATACGTAAACTTTCTATCATTAAAATTCCAAACAGATGTTGTTTCTATTAATTTACTATCACACATTACTGCATCATGAGGCTCTGGAGATACAGGACCATCATGCAATAACGTCATCTTACCATCTGCTATTCCAATTAATTGATCATTATCAGGCATAAATGGACCAACAGATAAAAACCTATCTTTTGAAAACTTATTTAAAGATACAACAAACTTACCATCAGCATTCTTTGTTTCACTCATGGTTGCATTTATATGCCCTGGTTGATAGTGAACATCTAATTTTTGAATTATACAATTTTCCTTTTTAACAGCTTTCTCTATATTCCACATAACAACAGCAGAATCCAAAAACAAACTTGTATACGCATTTCCCTTATTATCAAAAGCAGTATGCAATGGTCCTAATCCTACTTCTGGTTCAGCAATAACACATTCTCTTGGATCTTTTATTTTCCCAGCAAAAGCTAATCCAACTTTTTCCAACGAAACAATACTAACTGTAGGTGATAACTTTCCTGCACAAATAGCATACTTACCTTTTGGATCTATATTAACACCATGTGGATTCTTTGGAATAGGAATATACAAAACATACGGATTCTTACCCCTACCATCAATTATAGGAGCATCTGTATCTTTAAATTTTATACCTTTCCCAGAATTAACAGCTTCCTCTATTTTTTCCAAATTAAAAACTGTCAAATAATCTCTATCTGCAGACATCATTTCTTCTAAATACACACCTTCTTCCGAATTATAACAAGTTCCCATAGAATACTTCCCATTATAATCTGTTGCACATAAATCTAAATTTCCATCTATCATTACTTGCCATCTTACCTTCATTGTTTTAGCATCAACACAAGTATGCATTGCAACATATTTTTTATGATCGGTAAGATCTCTACCATCATTTGGTAAAGGCGTTCCAAATTCAGCATTACAATAAACAGCATCTAATTTATTTCTAGAAGGAAATAAACCATGAGTACCTTGAGAATAAGGGATCTTAGTTATAGCATCTGTTTCCATAACATCTAATCTAATTCTAGCTATTCTTGCAGTTGATTTGTCATTTATAAATGCAAACTTACCGTCATAAACACCTTTTTCATACGATAAATGACAATGATGTGTATCACCTAAAGTATAACCTTTCATTAATTTCTTACTATAATTAGTTATACCCCATCCATAAGCACAATCATAATTAAAAACAGGTATCCGTTTCAATTCCCTCATAGAAGGAAGCCCCATCACTCTTACTTCTCCTGATTGCCCACCAGACCAAAATCCATAATATCTATCTAACTCCCCTGGTTTCACATCATGGCTTATAGTCTTCTCAGCAGCTTTAGCAACATTTGCTGCTCCAATCGTAAAATATGTAGCAACAGCTAAAACACTTGCTCCCAAAGCTTTCTTTATAAACTTACGTCTACTTTTAGATAAAACTTCAAAACTACTTTCACTTGTCATTCTATTTCTCCCAAAATACTTTAATATAAAAATATTTTTTATATTAAATGTTTATATAATACACAATTTTTTGATAAACTTTAAGCTATTTTTTTGATAAATAAATAAAATGGATAAAAATAACAAAATAAAGCTACAAAAAAAAAATATATTAATAATAGATTCAAAAAATGATATAAAAGAATCTCAGCTAAAATATATAAAAAAAAATAAAATATCAATCATCCTAATAAGTAAAAATATAAAAAACTTAAAAAAATATAAAAAAATTGTTAAAAATATCTCTTTATATCCTATAAACACAAAATACCTTGATCAAAATGAACTTAAAGCTTTACATCATATAATAAAAATAAAATACAAGAACTTAAATGGCATTATATTTAACACAACAGAAATAGAAAAATTAAAACCATTTGATCAATTTTCAATTAATGAATGGAATAAAATAATAAAAAATAACTTTATAAATATACTTATTGTTATTAAAGAACTAATTATAATGCTAAAAAAAAACTCATCAATAACATTTATATTATATAAACAAAAAAAAATATCTAAAGCTTACTTTGGAGCACACGCATGCGCTAACTCATCTTTAATATCGTTGATGAATATAATTAATGATGAGTATTCAAGTATAAAAAATATAAGAATAAATGGAATATCATTAGAAAATATAAACATAGAATATAAAAATAATACACATACTTATGAAAACAAAACAAAAACAATTAATATAGATAAAATTATTAAAATTTGCTTATTTTTAATAAAAGGAAAATACTATAAAATAAAAAATAAAATTTTTAGCTCTAAAAATATAACTATTTCAAAATAAATTAATAAACACGCTCTATAACCCTCATAATAGCACTCCTAGAACTAATATTACTATCTATCTCACTTATTGAAGGTCTTAAATGTTTGACGACTGACTTTAAAGATAAACTATCACATGATCTTTTACATTTTAAATTAAACTTATATTTAACTATAAAATCTTTAACTATTCTATCTTCTAACGAATTAAAACTTAAAACAATCAACCTGCCACCTAATTTTAAAGATTGCAATGCAGATAATAAAAACCATTCCAATAATTGCAATTCATTATTAATAAATATTCTTATAGCTTGAAAAATTCTTGTAGCTGGATGTTTCCTCGTATAATGTGTACATAAATAAAATTTCGAAACAATTTCTACTAAATCACTTGTCATATTTATAAATTTTTTTCTTCTATATGTGATAATCTCATTAGCAATTTTATTGCTTAATTTTTCTTCTCCAAAATTAGACAAAACAAATACAATATCTTTAAAACTTGCGCTATTTATCCATTCACTTGCCATCAATTCTTGACTGATATTCATTCTCATATCCAAAAATCCATTATTATTAAAACTAAATCCTCTACTAATATCTAACAATTGGAAATTAGATATCCCTAAATCAGCAATTATACCATCAACTTTATCATTAAGTCCTTTTTCCAATAAAACGTTGTTTAATTGATCAAAAGAAGCATGAAAAAAATCTACCCTAAAGTCAAGTAATGACAACCTTTCTGCTATTCTTATAGAAAAAATATCTCTATCCAAAACTAAAATACGTCCATTTTCATTTAAATGTTTTAAAACACCACCAGTATGCCCACCTAAACCAAAAGTAACATCCACATAAAATCCTGACGGATTTATTTTTAAATAATCTATAACTTCAAACAACATTACAGGTATATGCATAAATAAACTAAAATTTAAAGAAAAACAAAAACATAGGAATTGCAGGAAGCAAAGAATCTAATCTATCTAAAACACCACCATGCCCAGGCAAAATGTTACCGCTGTCTTTCAAATTTATTCCTCTTTTAAACATACTTTCAACCAAATCTCCAACAACAGAAAAAAATACAATAAAAAAACTAAATCCCAAATAAGCTAAAGCTACATTAATATAAATATTTAAAATAAAAAAATTCAGAAATACCAAAATTATGGTTGAAATAAGAGCTGCAAAAACACCTATCCACGTCTTGTTTGGACTAGCCTTTATCATTAATCTCTTTTTTCCCCACATTGAACCAAAAAAATAAGCAAATATATCAGCACAAAAAATTAACGAACAAACAAAAAACAAATCTAATTTACAATACGACGAAACAATATTTAAATAATTAAAAGAAAACCACCATGGAATAAATATTAAAATTCCAAAAAAAAAACCAAAAACAGAATTTCTAAATAAAAAAACAAAATTATTATAAAAACAAATGCAAATTAATCCAAAAATCCATGCAAAAAAATTCAATTCAATCAGCATTTCTAAAGAAATATCAAATAATACAACTAAATATCCAAGATAGAAAACAAAAAAAACATATATAAATCTAAAAAGTACTTTCAATCTTATCAAAGCAGACCATTCTAAAAGACACAACAATAATAAAAATAGAAAAACGCACTCAAAATAGATAAAATTCAACTTATATAAACAAAACAAAAAAAAAATAAACAAAAAAATACCAGTAAAAATCCTCTTTAAAAGGAAACTTTTAAAACAGCTGGAAAATATTGGTAATAAACGCTGGTATTTCATAATATAATCTACCTAATACATAAAAGCTCTTCTTCTTTTTTAAAAACACTAGAATCAACTTTTTTTATATAAGCATCAGAAATTTCTTGAATTTTTAAGTGACATCTTTTTTCATCATCTTTAGACATGTTTTCCTCTTTTAAGAAAGACTTAAATTTTTGATTCACGTTCTTACGCACATTTCTTATTGCTATTTTAATATCTTCTCCTATCTTTCTAATTTTCTTAGCATAAAAAATTCTACGCTCCTCTGTTAATTTTGGAAAAACAACCTTTATAGAATCACCAAATATAATTGGATTTAAACCTAGATTTAAATTTACAATCTCTTTAGATATATTCTGTAATAATTTTTTGTCAAAAGGTTTTACTAATAAAACATTAGAACTATCAGCCAAGACGACAGATATCTGATCTAAACTAACTTTACTATCATAATAATTAACTCTTATATCTTTAATTAAAGATGGGTTAACTCTATTCGTGATTATTTTTGAAAACTCGTTATTCATAGAGACAATGCTCTTTTCCATTTTATCTATCATCAAAGCCATAATATCTTCAAGCATAATAACACCCAACTTATTTCTATAAAACTTCCCCAACTTCGAGTCTAAAAAAATTTAAAACTTTCAACTTATATGCTAAATAATCTCTAATAGAAACTTTAGAATCTCTTATAAAAGGCTGTTCATATAAAACAAACTGTTTATAATAATCTTTTATCTTTCCATCAATAATCTTATTTATTAAATCATTACTTTTTTCACTATGACTTTTAGTTACTTCTGCAAAATATATACTCTTCTCATTTTCAAAAACATCAATTGGCACACAATCTATATCTAAATATTTAGGATCCATGGCAACAATATGCATAGCTATATTGTGAGATAATAAATCGTCAAATTTATCGCACTCTAATAAACAACCAACCCTGTTTCCATGAATATAAGCAGAAACAGATCCATTGGAAGTATTTTCTAAATATTTAATCCTACGTACGTTTATATTTTCACCATACCTAGATATTAATTCTAAGCGCTTTTTGCCTATGTCAGTCAATAAAAGAGAATCTACATTAAAAATTCTATTACTTATAGAATAATTTGCTAAATCTTTCACATAATCAATAAATCCATTTTCTTTAGATACAAAATCAGTTTCACAATTAACCTCTAAAATAATTCCAAGATTCCTTGAATCATTAATTATAGAAAAAACAACTCCTTCAGATGCAATACGCGTTGACTTACTAACAGCTTTAAGAACGCCTATCTTCCTTAATTCATCCATAGCCATATCTATATCATATCCACTTTTCATCAAAGCAGATTTACATTCCATAAAGCCAACCTTTGTTTTTTCCCTAAGAATTTTTACCTTATCTAAATATTTATCTTTCATAAAACTTCTCAAATAAAAAATATCCAAAAAAATTACTGGCAATCAGCCACTAAACGTTTCTTTACATCAATAATGCAATTAGTCATAATCTTTAAATAAAAATCTATAGACTCAACAGAATCATCATTCCCTGGGATTATATAATCTATATTATCTGGATCACTATTAGTATCAACTATACCTATAACAGGTATAGACAATTTATTAGCTTCAAGAACTGCTATTCTTTCATAATTAACATCTATAATAAAAAGCACATCAGGTAAGCCTTTCATATCTTTTATTCCATCAAAATTAAGTTTTAACTTGGAAAGCTTTCTATTTACAATTAACCTTTCCTTCTTTGTTAAATGATCTAGCTTACCATTATCAATATCTTCTTGCAAAGACTTTAACTTCTTCACAGATTTTTTAATAGTCTTATAATTCGTCAATATTCCTCCCAACCAGCGAAAATTGACATATGGCATGTCAACCTTTTTAGAATATTCTTCCACTACTTTTCTCGCTTGTCTTTTAGTTCCAACAAACAAAACCACGCCATTATTCCTAACTATACTATTAACAAAATCTATAGAAACCTTTAATAACTTCAATGTTGCATCTAAATTTATAATACTCATCTTGTTATTGATACTATAAACATATTTACTCATTTTGGGACAAACAAATCTTTTTAAATGGCCAAAATGAACTTTTGCTTTAAACAAGTCAACTACACTAATATTTCCCATAAAAACTCCTAAATAAAAAATTATTATACAATAAAAAACATTTAAACACTGTTAAAAATTATTTTTTATTAATAAAATTAATAACAATATGATATATTATTCTAAAATATAAAAAAATAAAAAATGCAAATATACATAAAAAATGAATCTGAAATAAAAAAAATAGCAACAGCTTGTAAATTAGCAACAAATGTATTAGAAATGATAGAATCATACATAAAAAAAGATATTACAACAAATGAAATAAACGAAATTTGCCATGAATATATAATAAACGACTTAAAAGCAACTCCAGCATCGCTAAATTATCATGGATTTCCAAAATCAATATGCACATCATTAAATAACCAAGTATGTCATGGAATTCCAAATAATAAAAAACTAAAATCAGGAGACATTCTTAATATAGATGTAACAATAATGAAAAATGGATATTTTGGTGATACAAGTAAGATGTTCATTATTGACACCACAGATATCAAAGCACAAAGATTAATAGAAACATGCAAGGAATGTTTATATATGGCAATAAAAAAACTTAAGCCAGGAGAATATTTCAATATAATAGGAGAAACAATAGAAAACCATGCAAATAGTAAAGGATATTCTGTCGTTAAAGAATATTGTGGACATGGAATAGGTAAATTTTTACACGAAGACCCTTTAATACTACATTACAAAAATATACCGAATAAGCTTAAAATGCAAAGTGGAATGATATTTACAATTGAACCTATGATAAATGCTGGAAAAGAACATGTTAGATTACTTGATGATAATTGGACAGTTGTTACAAAAGACAACTCGTTATCTGCTCAATGGGAACATACAATTCTAATAACGGAAAATAGCTACAAAATTTTAACTTTACGTAAAGAAGAAAAAATATGACCGTTTAAATTTGAAATACTAAAACTTGATTATACAAAAAATAAAATTTATAGTTTAATGCTTATACATTTAGGATTATTATTATGCAAAAAATTCCAATGACAGAAACTGGATTCAAAAAATTACAACAAGAATTAGAAATATTAAAACAAATAAATAGACCTAAAATAATAAACGAAATACAAAAAGCTAGAGCACACGGCGATCTAAAAGAAAACGCAGAATACCATGCTGCTAAGGAGGAACAATTTATAATTGAAAGTAAAATTAAAGAAATAGAAAATAAATTACCTATAGCAGAAGTTATTGATGTAAAAAAATTCACAAATAATGGAAAAATTATATTTGGATCAACAGTAAAATTAACAAATATGGAAACTAGACAAACAGTAACATACAAAATTGTAGGTGAAGATGAATCGAATATAATAGAAAATAAAATATCAATACAATCTCCTATTGCAAGAGCATTGATAGGAAAGTTCATTAAAAATCAAATAGAAATAAACATTCCAGACGGAAAAGTAAAATATGAAATAAACGAAGTAGAATATATATAAAAACTATATAATAATTATTTAAAAAATAAATAAAAATATACAAAGTTAACATATACTATAGTTACTATTAAAAAAACAATAATGATAAAATTTCAATACATTAATTTTAAAGACCTGAGTTTTATACTTTAAAAACTTTCTACATCTTATTTCACAAAAATAATGGAGATTATTTTGAATAATATAACAAAAAACCTAATTCTTTGGTCAGTTATAGGAATTATACTCTTAACTGTATTTAGTAATTTAGGGCCAAATTACAGCAACCAAAAAAAAATAACATACTCTCAATTTATAGAAAAACTACAAAATGGAGACGTAAAACAAATTACAATAGATAAACAATCAATAGAAGGCGTAACAAAAAATGATGAATCATTTTCCACATACGCTCCAACTGTACTTGATCAATACACAATTGATGAAGATTGGATTGGCAAATCTAATATAATAATAAAAGGTAAACAACCAGAACAACAAAGTATTCTTATACATATCTTTATTAGTTGGTTTCCAATAATAATATTTATAGCGATATGGATATTTTTCATGAGACAACTACAAGGCGGTGGAAAAGGTGCAATGTCTTTTGGAAAAAGCAAAGCTAAATTGATAAAAGAAGAAAAAATAAAAGTTACATTTAAAGATGTGGCAGGCATAGACGAAGCTAAAGAAGAAACATACGAGCTAATAGACTTTTTACAAAATCCATCTAAATTCTATAATTTAGGAGGAAAAATACCAAAAGGAATACTTCTGATAGGTCCGCCTGGCACAGGAAAAACATTATTAGCAAGAGCAATAGCTGGAGAAGCTAAAGTTCCATTTTTTACAATATCAGGATCAGACTTTGTTGAAATGTTCGTGGGTGTAGGAGCCTCCAGGGTAAGAGATATGTTTGAACAAGCTAAAAAACATTCTCCATGTATAATATTCATAGACGAAATAGATGCCGTAGGTAGACATCGAGGAGCCGGACTCGGTGGAGGACATGATGAAAGAGAACAAACCCTTAATCAATTATTGGTCGAGATGGATGGGTTTTCAGAAAATAATGGTATAATTGTAGTAGCAGCAACAAATAGGCCGGATGTGCTGGATCCTGCATTGCTGCGTCCAGGTCGTTTTGATAGACAGGTAGCTGTGAACTTACCTGATTTAAAAGGAAGGATAGATATATTAAAAGTACACATAAGAAAAGTACCTATATCTAAAAATGTAAATCTTACGCTAATAGCAAGAGGCACACCTGGATTTACTGGTGCAGACCTTGCTAATTTAATTAATGAAGCTACTTTGTACACAGCTAAAATAAACGAATCACTAGTAAATATGGAAGCATTAGAAAAAGCTAAAGATAAAATATTAATGGGAATAGAAAAAAAATCATTAATAATGAACGAAGAAGAAAGAAAATTAATAGCATATCATGAGGCTGGACATACAATAGTTGGCTTACTAAGCCCTGAACACGATCCAGTATATAAAGTAACAATAATACCAAGAACAATGGCATTAGGCGTAACTATATTCTTACCTAAAAAAGATAAATATATCCATAATAAAATACAATTAGAAAGCCAAATTACAAGCTTGTTTGGAGGTAGAGTTGCCGAGGAACTAATTTTTGGAAAAAATAAAATTACCACTGGCGCTGCTAATGACATAAAACAAGCTACAGAAATATCAAGAAAAATGGTAGTTAAATGGGGATTATCAGAAAAAATAGGACCAATAAATTTATTTGAAAATGATGAAGAAGTTTTCTTAGGACATCAAATCCAAAAACATAAAAATATATCTGATAACACAATAAAAATTGTAGATCAAGAAATAAAAAATATAATAAATATTTCATATAAAAGAGCTACTAATATTCTAAAAGACAACATCGATAAATTGCATTTGATGGCCGATACGTTACTAAAATATGAAACTATAAATTTCAACCAAATACTAGATATAATGAGTGGAAAAATACCTAAAAACTCCAATGAATAAACAGAAACACTAATAGGAACACAAATGTTAGAAAAAATTTTATTAACACTACATATTGCATGCGCTATACTAATAATATCATTTATACTGATAAACAAAGGAAAAGGTTCTGAAATAGGAGCAACATTTGGAAATTCTCAAGAAAGCATATTCGGCAGTCAAGGATCCAACTCATTACTAAAAAAAATAATAATTGCACTATCTATAATTTTTGTAATAATAAACTTCTCAATGACTAACATGTATAAAAATAATACACAAATAGAAAAATCACAAGCTATAGATTTATCTATATATGAAAATATTACAAACAATTTACCAGAAGATACTATAAAAAACTAATATATGCCGATGTGGTGAAATTGGTAGACACGCTACCTTGAGGGGGTAGTAGCCAAAAGCTATGCTGGTTCGAATCCAGTCATCGGTAAAATTAAAAAATTATTTATAAAAAAATACTATGAAATTTACAAAAATAGGCACATTTACAATAAAATAAGTTTATGGATACAAAAAAAATACGAGATCTATTTATAGAATTCTTTATAAAAAACAAACATGTTCATGTAAAAGAATCGCAATTAATACCAACTGCAGACGAAACATTAATGTTTACTAATTCAGGAATGGCTCAATTTAAAAACATATTTTTAGGGACAGAAGAAATAATATACAAAAACGTAGTCACTTCCCAAACATGTATTAGAGTTGGAGGAAAACACAATGATCTAAAAAACATAGGAAGAAGTCCGCATCATAATACATCATTTGAAATGCTAGGAAACTTTAGTTTTAAAGATTATAAAAAAAAAGAAGCCATTAGCTTCGCTTGGGAGTTTTTAACAACAATCTTAAAACTTGAAATAGACAAATTAAATGTTACAGTACATAAAAAAGACTTGGAAACGCTTTCTATTTGGAAAAATATAATAAAAATAGATAATGCAAAAATAAAAATCGGAAACACATCTACGAATTTCTGGACAATGGACAGTACAGGTCCATGTGGATATTGTAGTGAAATTTTTTATGAAGTTAAAAATAAAAATACTAAAAAAAAAAAATTACTAGAGATATGGAACTTAGTATTTATGCAATTCAATAAATGTAGCTCAAAAAAATTAGTAAAATTGGAAAAGATATCAATAGACACTGGCATGGGATTGGAAAGAATAGCATCCATAATGCAAAATGTATTTGATAACTATAAAACAGATATTATTTACCCACTAATAAACATAACAATTAATACACTATTAGTTAATAATAAAAATCAAACAAGCATAAGAATAATAGTAGATCATATAAAAACATGTATACTTTTAATTAATGAAAGACTTCTACCATCAAATGATGGTAGAGGGTATATAATTAGAAAACTAATAAGAAAAGCAATAATACACAAAAATAAACTAAAAACAACCGTTAAACTATATAAACTAATATCTCCATTTATAGATAAATTAAAAATAAATTACAACCATGCTTACGATAAAACAACAATAGAAAATATTATCAAATTTGAAGAAATTAAATTTGAATCAACTATAAAAATTGGATTGCTATACTTAAATAAAATACTAGCAACTAGAAGTATTACAAGCAAAGATTTATTTTTATTATATGATACTTATGGATTACCTATAGAATTTGCAGAAGAAATTACAAAAACAAAAAATATTAAAATTAATCTATCAGAATTTAACAAAGAACTATTAACACAAAAAACACGAGAAATTAAAACCAGAATAAAAAAAGAAAATATATATAATTTAGAAAAAACTGAATTTTTAGGATACGATAATGTATCTATTACATCAAAAATAAAAAAAATACTAATCGACAATAAAACCGTAGAAAAAATAGCAGTAGGAGAAAATGGAATAATTATTACTGAAAAAACAAGCTTCTATGCAGAAAAAGGCGGGCAAGTAGGTGACACTGGAATAATATACAATGAAAAAAATATTTTCAAAGTAAAAAATACACAAGAAAACAACAATTTACACCTCCATTATGGAGTAATGGAGCATGGAGAATTAAAAATAAATGATACAATAAACACAACTATAAACGAAAAGAATAGAAAAGAAATTACAAATAACCATACAGCAACTCACTTGCTAAATGCAGCTCTACAAAAAATACTAGGTCAACATATAAAACAAGCTGGTTCATCAATTAACGAAAATTACTTACGCTTTGATTTCATACACTTTAAACAATTAGATCAAAATGAAATTCTAAAAATAGAAAATATGATAAATGAGCAAATATGTCTTAATTTTAAAGTGGAAACTTCAATAAAAAATGCTATAGAAAACGATGATTATTCTAAATGCATAAGAACAGTAAAAATTGGATATACCATATCAGAAGAACTTTGTGCTGGTACTCATGTAAAAACAACGGGAGAAATACGATTTTTTAAAATAATAAAAGAATTCGGAATAGGATCTAATATTAGAAGAATAGAAGCAATAACAGGAGAAACTGCACTGGCACTAATAAGAGATTATACAAAAATAATTTATAATTTAACACAGTTATTAAAAGTAAATGCTATTAATTTATTACAAGAAACAAATAAATTAATATTAGAAAATAAAAAATTAAAAAAAGAAACAGAATGCTTATCAATAAATGAAATAAGAAATAATATAAAAAATACGAACAAAACAATATGTAATAACGGAATTGAAATTTTCAATTTAGAAACAGACCATAAAAATATACAATTATTTAAACATTTAATTAACGAATACAAAAATTCCATAATAATTCTATATGCTAGAGTTCAAATAGTTACGCATTTTGCAATTTATATAACAAATGATCTCATTAAAAAAATATCTATAAATAAAATATTAGAAATTATTACAGAAAAAACAAACTGTAAAGGTGGTGGAAAACTACACATTGCAAATGGTGTAATTAATAATTATTGCGATATGAAAGAAATATCTAAATATATTTATTCATATATAAATACATTATAATAATTAAAAAATACTTATAGTGTATCAAATAATTATTAAAATTAATAATTTTAAAAGCGAGGATAAAAATGTTAATTTTGACTAGAAAAATAGGAGAATCATTGATGATTGGCGATAATGTAACCGTTACAGTACTAGGAGTAAAAGGAACTCAAGTAAGAATAGGAGTAAATGCTCCAAAAGAAGTTACTGTACATAGAGAAGAAATATACAAAAAATTAAAAACAGAAAAAGAAAAGGAAAAGACTACAGAAAAGCAAGAATAACATTAAATCAGCTGGAATTAAAATTCCAGCTGATAAACTATTATAAAAAATACAATTTACAATGGAAAGTAATCTTAAAAAATACGATTGCAACATAGCACAAATAGGTTGTGGTGCATGGGGAAAAAATCTAATACGTAACTTCTACAATTTAAAATCACTAAAATATATATACGACATTGACAAAAGCAAAGTACAACTTATAAAAGAAAAATACAATATACAGTATTTAGATTTAAATGCTATATTAAATGACATAAACATAAAAGGTGTAGTAATAGCATCTCCAATAAACACTCATTTCAAACTAGCAAAATTAGCATTAAAAAAAAATAAAGACGTATTTATAGAAAAACCTATTGCAATGAATGTTAGAGAAGCACAAATTTTAAAGAAAATATCTGAAAAAAATAATAAAATAATAATGGTAGGACATATATTACAATACCATCCAGTTTTTATAAAGCTTAAAAAAATATTACGACATAAAAACATTGGGACAATAAAAGAAATATACTGCTCTAGACTAAATAATCTAATTAAAAATCCTACAAATAGTATATTACTAGATTACGCCCCACACGACATAAGCGCTGCTTTAGAATTAGCAAAAAGCGAACCATATAAAATAGATGCAATTTGTAAAAAATTTATAGAATATAAAGAAATAGATGTGTCTATAAATATAAAATTCAAAAATAATATAAATTGTAAAATAAATTTATCATGGACAAATGAAACGAAAAAGCAAGAAATAAAAATAGTAACAAACAAAAACATAATAATTTTTGATGACACTTTAAATTGGGAAAACAAATTAACCATCTATACCAACACAGAAATACATAAAATCACTGTAAAAAAAAAAGAACCATTACTTAATGAATGTGAATATTTCTTAGCATGTGTAAAAAACAGAAAGCAGCCACTATCTAACTGTCAAGAAAGTATAAAAATAATGAAAATTATAGAATCAATAAAAAAAATCATTAATAAACAAACTTACAATCTAAAACTTCTTTAAATCTTAAAATACTAGTTAATAAATAATCACTAGGATAAATACATAAATTATCATCTAAAAAAATCTGCTTGTAAACATTATTACGTTTACTTTTAAACATTAAAAGACATCTTCCATATGAAAAATCATCGCATAAATTCTTAGAAATAAAGCTAAGCAATATATCAGAAATAAAATTACTATTTAAAGTTATTTCTAAAAATTTAGCAAAACTCACCCTAAAACTACGAAAACTTCTAACTAAAAATGCATAAAACTTATTATTATCAATATAACAATAAAAACCAATTAACTCATCACCTTTCAATAATTTTCTATTTTTTTCATATAAAATATAAGAAATTATAATTTCTTCCTTAAACCTATAATTAAAAATATTTACCAGTACAAATTTTAATTTAAATAATTTTATAAATTTAATTTTTGACACAAATCCAAATAACATCTCTCCAAAATTTCTATTAAAATCTACAATATTTAAAACACGCATACTACTAATATCAGTCTTATAAAATTCTACCGGATTACAAGAAATAAACTCTCCTAACAATTGTTTCTCTAATCTAAGATCAAAAATCTTAAAATAATCATTAATAATATATATATTTTTTCTTTTCAAATCATAGTTAGAAAACAAACTAGTTTGTTTAAGCTTTTCATAATCAAATCTCTTTGAAAAGCTAAAAATTTTTTTTACAACATCCATCATATCCAATTTAGAAAGAAAAAAATTATTAAAACACCCAGAATAAATCAAAGAATTTAAAACTTTTTTTGTAAACTTCTTTAAATCTACTCTATCTAAAAAATCAAAAAACCCTCTAAAACAACCATATCTACTTCTATTTTCCATAATATCCGCTACAATTGATTCTCCTAAACATTTAATAGCTCCAAACCCATACAGAATTCCACATTGATGCCAAATAGAAAAACAATTAAAACTTCTATTTAAATCAGGACCATATAATTTTATACCAAAATTTCTACACTCTCTTATATAAAACACCAACTTGTCAACATCCCTCATATCAGAAGATAATAGCGCCGTCATAAAAAATATAATATAATTGGATTTTAACCATGCTGTCTGATATGATAATAAAGCATATCCAACAGAATGCGACTTATTAAATCCATACCCAGCAAATTTTTCTATTAAATGAAATATATTCTTTGAAGTTTTTGAATCAACACCATTTTTTAAAGCTCCATCTACAAATTTCGTAAAATGACCTGACATTTCAGTAGATTTTTTCTTACTCATAGCAATTCTAAGAAGATCAGCAGAAGCTAGATTATATCCAGACAAATTCTGTGCTATCTGCATAACTTGCTCTTGATAAACAATAACGCCGTAAGTCTCTTTTAGAATAGCCTCTAATTTAAAATGAATATAATTAATTCTTTCTCTTCCTAACTTTCTATTTATAAAATCATCAAGCATACCAGACTGTAATGGGCCAGGACGATACAATGCAACTAAAGCAACAATATCTTCAAAAGATTCAGGCAATAACCGTCTTACTATATTTTTTATACCTTTAGATTCCAATTGAAAAACACCAATTGTATTTGACCTTTGTAATAAAAAATAAGTACCAATATCTTTTAAAGATACGAAATTTATATTAAAAAGTTTATCTTCTATAAAATTTTTATAAGAATTTAAACAACTTATTATACTATCAACTATAGTTAAAGTTTTTAAACCAAGAAAATCAAATTTTATTAAACCAAACTTTTCTAAATCATCTTTATCAAATTGCGTAACAGATAATTGATCTATATGACTGTAATATAATGGAATATAATTAACCAAACTAGATGGAGATATTACTATTCCTCCTGCATGTTTTCCTATATTCTTAACAAGCCCTTCAAGCTTTAAACTCAAATCGATAATTGTTTTTACTTCATGACTTTGTCTATATTCAACTTTTAAATAATAATTATTTTCAACTTCGTAATTTAAAGATACATTTATATCATTAGATATTAATTTAGCTATTCTATCCACAAAACCATATGGATATCCCAATATTCTTCCAACATCTCTTACAACAGACTTTGTTGTCATAGATCCAAAAGTTATAATTTGAGCCACAGACGATATATTATAAATATTAAAAACATATTCCATAATAAAATCCCTACCTTCTATGCAAAAATCAATATCAAAATCTGGACTAGATAATCTTTCTTTGTTTAAAAATCTTTCAAACAATAAACTATATTTGATAGGATCTATATTTGTTATATACAAAGAATATGCCACCAATGACCCACCACCAGATCCTCTGCTAGGCCCAACTAATATATCATTATTTTTAGCAAAATTAATAAAATCATGAGTAATTAAAAAATAATTAATAAAATTCAAATGACTTATAACATCAAGCTCAGACTTTAATCTTGGCAAATAAATATCTCTAACACAAATATCATTTAAATCTAATCTATCAATTAAGCCTCTTAATGACAGCTTTGCTAAATATTCTTCTGGAAGTAAATTATTCTTTAAATGAAATTTAGGCAAATTACCATGATCAAAATCAAAAACTAAATTGCATCGCTTAGAAATTTCAACACTATTTTCTAAAGCTTCAGGAATATCCTTAAAAAGACATATCATTTCCTTATCAAATTTAAAATAATTACTAGAAAAATCTCTTTCAATCTTTTTTTGTTCTATAACTCCTTCTTTCCCTCTCAAAAAATCTAAATTAGATACAGCAACTTTAGACTTATAAAAATAATAATCAGACTTATGTAAATAACAAACCTCATTTGTTGCTACCAAAAAAACAGAATTTTTCTTAAAAAAATCTAATAACAAACAAAAATATTCATTCTCAAAATCTAGATTAGATCTAGTTAAAGATAAATAATAACTATTAGGAAAAACATCTTCCCAAAATTTTAACAATCTACTAGCTCGAAAAAAATTGTTATCCAATAAACACCGACCTATATCACTATTAATCGATAAACCTATTGCTATCAAACCATTAGATAAACTTACCAACCATTTTTTCTTAACAATCGGAATATTTCCAGAAATGTTTTCTAAATAAGATTTTGAAACTAACCTAATTAAATTCCTATACCCAATCAAATCCTTACACAATAAAACAACTCTACTATAAATATATACGTCATCTTCAACAAAAACTTCACATCCTAATACAGGTTTTATTCCAAACTTCAAACACTCCTTATAAAATTTAAACGAAGAAAACATATTAGAACATTCAGTTAAAGATAAAGCAGAAATATTATTTTTTAATGCAAATTGAATGTAATCATAAATTTTCAAAATACCATATTCAAAAGAATATTCACTGTGAACATGAAGATTAAAATATTTATATAACATATCTATCAGAATCTTTCAAATATTCCTTTGTTCCCATTTCTTTTATCCTACTAATTGTACGTTTAAAATCAAAATTTAAACCTCCACCCAAATATAAAAAATCAACATTACTCGCTGCTGTAATAATCAATTTTATTTTCCTATCATAAAATTCATCTACTAACGATATAAATCTTCTAACTTTGTCATCATCATTATGACTAAGAAAATTTATACAACTAATAAAAACAGTGTTAAATACAGAAGCCAGCTCTATATAATCCAAATGACATCGTCCATGTCCACAAATAATATTAAAATCAAACCAAACAACAGATCCAGAAACATAAACAGATAAAATTTTTCTACCCAAAATTTCTACATTCACATTTCGTAAAGAAGGTATAGTACAAAGCTTAAAAAACAATTTTCTAACTAACTTAAACGAACTAAAAACTAATGGGAAAATATAAACGCTCTCGCTATCCAAATTTCTTAATCTATAATCCCTATTTCCAAGCATACCTATAACCTCCAAATTCTCTTCCATTAAAAAAATAGCTGGTAAAAACTTTTGTCTTTGCAATCCATTCAAATACAATTTATTAGGAATAACATTAGAAGTAAGTAAAAATATAATTTTATATTCAATAAACAAATAATTAAATAATTTAGCTAAAATCATTGCATCTCCAATATCTTTTACAAAAAATTCATCTAAACATATAACAACATATTTTTTATAAAACATTTTAGCTACCATTTTTAATGGATCCTTTACACCAGAAAACTCCTTAAGTTTTTCATGAATTAATTTCATAAAATGATGAAAATGCAATCTTAATTTATTTTTAATTGGTAATAGATGATAAAATAAATCTACTAAATAAGTTTTTCCTATACCAACATCTCCCCAAATATACATACCTAAATAATCTTTTTTTCTCAAAAAATTAAAAACGTTTAAAGAAAAAATATCACTTTTTAAACTACCTTCCAAAATAATCCTATCAAATAAAACATCAAGCTTTTCTACAATAACAGCTTGCTCTGAATCATAAATAATCTTACTTGAAAGCACATCAAAATTATATTTATCAATAAGTTTTGACATCACAAAAACTCACTTTAAAAAAAAACAAAACATACAAAATATTAGACAAAACAATTTACTTACCATCAATAATATCTTTCAATAAATGAATTTTATCAATCGCCTGCTTAAAAGATAAATCATTACAATCTATACATGAAATCAAATTAAAAATTTTTTTAAACTTAATTAAATCACAAGAATTAAGATCATTACAAATAATTTTCTTATTCTTTATCTCAATTAACCTTTCATTAGCACTGCTTATAATATCATCTGGTAACCCAGCCATTTTTGCAACATTTAAACTATAACTTAAACTAGATACTCCATGTTTAAACTTATATAAAAACACCAAGCTAGCATTATATTCTAATACAGCAAAATATATATTATCCACACATGTAAAACTATATGATAATTCAGATAATTCATAAAAATGAGTAGAAACTAAAATATAAGGATTAATATTTTTAATCAAATAACTAATTATAGACCATGCTAAAGAAAGACCTTCTATAAATCCTGTACCTCTACCAATCTCATCAATCAAAACAAAACTATTACTTGTGGAATTCTTTATTATAGCATCTATCTCTTTCATCTCTAACATAAAAGTAGAAGTAGAATTAGCTAAATCATCACAAGAACCTATTCTAGTAAAAATCTTATCTATAAATCCAATCTTAGCCCTTAAAGCAGGAACATGAGAACCTATGTGAGCTAATAAAATTATTATAGCAGTCTGACGCATATATGTAGACTTCCCTCCCATATTAGCACCTGTAATAATTAATACTTTCTTGCCTGGGGTTAACAAACAATCATTAGGTATAAAACTGCTATTAAACACCTCTATAACAGGATGCCTACCAGATTCTATCTCTAAAATACTATCTAAAACTAATGACGGTTCACACCAGTTATTAATATTTGAATTTTTAGCAAACGACTGAATAACATCTAAAATAGAAACATCTTCCGATATCTTTTGTAAAGAAATCATATTTTCTTTTATCTTTAATAAAATAGAATTATAAATAGCCTTTTCTCTATTAAAAACATTAATTTTAGAATTAAAAACATTTTTTTCTAATACTTTCAACTCATCTGTAATATATCTATTTTTACTCACCAAAGACTTAATAAATTTGTAATTACAAGGTATATTAAAAGCTTTATTTTTACTAATTTCAATAAAATACTCATGATCATTATTACATTTAATTTTCAAAGAAGGTATACTACTATTCAATTTTTCAATATTTTCAAATTCTAATACAAACTTGCCTGTATAGCGATAAATACGCCTATACTCATCCAAATCAACATCGTATCCATCTTTTATAACATTTCCATCTTTTATAGATGCAGCAGGATTATCAACTATAACATTAGAAATAAACTCAGACAAAAAAAAAGCACTATTAATATCTGCAAATACAGTTTTCAAAACACCATCAGCACAAATAGTTTTTAATTGTTCTCTTATTAAAGGAATCTCTTTTAATGAAATTTCTAGCTTTTTTAAGTCTTGTGGCTTAACATTTTCAAAAACTATTCTACCTAAAATTCTTTCTATATCACTAATTCTCTTTAATGATTCATAAAACTTCAAATAATTCTGGTTTATCTTTAAAGCTGATACAGACAACAATCTATTGTTAATTTCAAATCTTGATAAAATTGGACTATTAACCCACCTAATAAGAAGACGTCTACCCATAGAAGTTAAAGTAAAATCTATAGATGATAATAAAGTGCAATCATTTCCACCTCGTAAATTTTTAAATAATTCTAAATCTCTACGAGAATTTTTATCCAAATAAAGTAAATTACAAGAATCATAAATTTCAATTGTATTTAAATTACATAAATTGCAATTCTGAGTATATAAAACAAAATCTAACAAACATCCAGCTGATATAACTGACTGTCTAAACAAATTAGAATCAACCTTAATTAACTCTATCTTATTAAAACACTTACTTAAAATATCAAGCGCAAACTTATAATTAAACTTGTCATTACTTAAAATATGAATAAAAGAATTATTAGGCAACAAAGAAAAGTCTGTAAATTTATCAGAAACTAGTACTTCCACAGGACTAATCCTATCTAATTCATTTAATAATTCAAATTTACTATTAACAGTATTTAAAAAAAAATAACCAGTTGTAATATCTATAACAGCTATTCCATACATGCCATTACAAAAAGATAATCCACAAATAAAATTATTCTTACAATCAGTTAAATAATTTTCATCAACAACGGTACCAGGAGTTAAAATTCTAACAACTTTTCTTTCAATTAATCCATCTAATTTTGAATCGCTAATTTGTTCACAAATTGCAACTATTTTTTTATTTTTTATCAATTTTAATATATAATTATCAGCAAAACTAACAGGAAAACCACACATGGGAATAGGATCATTTAAATATGTTCCACGACTTGTTAAAACTATATCTAATAATTCTGCTACTATCTTTGCATCATCATAAAAAAACTCATAAAAATCACCCATCCTAAATAGCAACAATTTATCTTTATGTTGATCTTTTATCCTAAAATATTGCTTCATAACAGGAGTATGCTCATTCATAAAAAAACACCAAACTACCTTCTATTACCAAAGTTTTTTCTACAAAATATGTAATACAAAAAAACTTTCATATAAAATAAAAAACTAAAATAAAATAAGTAAATATGAAAAAAATAAATAATATAAAAAGTATACTATTAATTGTAATAATTTCAACATTAATTCCAATTGCAATAATAACCACTTATAATTTATGCATATCAAATACATTAAAAAAATTACAATCAATAATAAATAGCAATATTGTAAAACTCACTATAATAATATTCATAATAACATACACATTAATAATAATTGAAGAGTTTATAAAAATAAAAAAATCAGCTATAGCAATAATTTCATCAGGATTAATATGGACATTAATATCAATATCAACACCAATAAACAATGAAAGCTTTTCAATAAATAAAATAATAAAAAATAACCTACTTATGTATTCAGAACTACTATTATTTTTAATAGTCGCTATTACATATATTAATTCATTGAAAGATAGAAATGTATTTAAAAAAATAAAATATTTAATAATAATAAAAAAATTAACTTACAAACAAATATATTTCATAACTGGTATTATCGCATTTTTTGTATCACCTATAGCGGACAACTTAACGACATCACTAATATTCTGCTCTATAATAATTTCATTAGGAAAAAATAATGAAAAATTTATAAACTTAGGATGCATTAATATAATAATAGCTGCAAATGCAGGTGGAGTTTTTAGCCCATTCGGAGATATAACAACATTGATGATATGGCAAAGTAACCTATTAAAATTTGATTCATTTTTTAAAATTTTTTTACCATCAATGGTAAGTTTTTTAATACCATCATTAATAATGAGCTTTAATGTACAAAACGAAAATATAATACTTACTAAAAATAAAAAAGTTAAAACAAAAGTTGGAGCTATACAAATAACAATTCTATTTTTCTTTACAATAATAATGTCTATGATATTCCAACATTATCTTAACATTCCAGCTGTAATAGGTATGCTTACTGGACTTGGATTGCTTCAACTCTACGAAAATCTACTCAAAAAAAAAATACCTACAAATAAATTCAATCTTTCGAAACAAATATCGAATATAGATTGGGATACATTAATATTTTTTTACGGAATAATGCTATGTATAGAAGGCATATCTGCATTAGGACTTTTAAATGACTTATCATCATTAATATATACTAATCTCGGAAAAAACTTACCACCAAATTATCAACAAACACCAGCAAATATTTTAATAGGACTAATATCATCAATTATAGATAATATCCCAATAGTATATGCCATATTATCTATGAAACCAACAATGAACGAAGGACAATGGTTATTAGTAACATTAACATCAGGAATTGGTGGAAGTTTATTATCAATAGGGTCTGCATCAGGAGTTGCTGTAATGGGACAAGCAAAAGGAATTTACACATTTTTTTCACATCTAAAATGGAGTTGGGCTATTTTGTTAGGATATTCAATGGGAATAATTGTACATATTTATATAAATAAAAACATGTTCACCTCTTAAATAAATTTCTAACCTTATAAAAATAAGACACACTTCTATTCCACTCTCTGCTTTTTTTAACTGGAAACATGGATGAATATTTTCCAGATTGAAATAAAGATTTACTAACATTCGACGATCCTGTTATTACAACATAATCAACAATCTCAACATTATCAGAAATTTTAGACCCACCACCTATTAAACAATTACTCCCTATAACTGTACTTCCACCTATACCTGTGCACCCAGCTATTGCTGTAAAATTACCAATAACAACATTATGTCCAATTTGAACATGATTATCTATAATTACATTATCTCCAATAATAGTATCATCTAACATCCCTCTATCAATAGATGTATTACTTCCAATATCAACAAAATTACCTACCTTAACGCCACCTAGATGCGGAATTTTTATCCAACCATCCATGCTTTTAATAAATCCAAATCCATCAGAACCTAATGTAGAATTAGCATTTATAATACAATTATTGCCCAATTTAACTCCATCATACAAAACAACACTAGAATTTAAATAACAATTTTTTCCAATAATGCAATTATTTCCTATAAAAACTCCAGATTGTATATTAGTTCCAGAACTAATGATAACATTATCACCAATTACACAATCTTCTCCTATACTTACATCAAACTCAACTTCTACAAAATTTCCAAACACCACAGAATTACAAATTTTCTTACTTTTAATACAACAATTACTAAATAAATTCATAATCTTTACCAATGCAAATTTAGGATCATCAACAACCAAACAATCAATCTTAAAATAGGAAATATGTTCAAATTTTACTATAACAGCAGTAGCTTTAATGTTGTATAAATTTTTTAAATATCTATTATTATAAAAAAACGTCAAATCCCCAAAATTGGATGAAAGCAAAGACTTAAGTCCAAAAACTTTTTTATCAAAATTATCTGATAAAACTTTAGATCCAATTAAATCAGAAATTTCTTTTAATGTATATCCTCTATCAAATTTCATAAAAACAAAAAATATTTTTTTAACAACTAGTAATAATTATGCCATTTGCATACCTAAATTAAAATAGAATATACTTCTCTTATCTGTCTTTTTTATATTTAATGGATAAGCAACAGATAATTCAAATGGTATACCAAAAGAAGTATTCCAGATAAGAGATAATCCAACAGAATATCTCAAAGAAGTAGATACTTGTAAAAATTTATCATTTTTATGTTTTTTCTCTGTAATAGTATTATAAACTTGACCAGAATCTATAAAAATAGATGTTCTTATAGTTCTTTCATCATAAAAAATAGGCACTGGAAAAAATAGCGACATTTTAACATTAATCAAAAAATTTCCACCAAAATTCTCACCATTTGAATCTCTAGGACCTAATGTTTTATCTTTAAATCCCCTAACATTATTAATTCCTCTAATAAAAAAATTTTTAAAAAATGGATAACTAGAAGTACTGCCATATTTATTGCCATATCCCAAATAAGAAGTTATATTAAATACGTAATCGCAAGAAAGCTGCCTATAATAATTTAAATCATAATTCAAAACATAATATCTAATAGAAGATCCTGGTATAGAAACTTTAGCTGATAAATGTTGATAAATTCCATAATTAGGAAAAATAAATTTATCCAACGAATTATAAGTAAAAACAAAATTAAAATAATATTCTTTAAAATCTAATCCCTCTTTTGAAACAAAATCCTTCACTTCAATCGGAGCTACATCTTCATGCATTTTTAACCTAGTCATATCACAACCAAATCCAAAATTAATTTTTTTATATTTTCCAACTTTAAAAGAATAATATAAACTTGCACCAAAAGTACTAGATGCATGATCAAAATTTCCAGAATTTTTACCTAACTGCTCAGATTTATAGTTTACATTATAACCAACACCAATGCCAGTATGAGTAAAATACGGATCAAAATAACCAAAAGTATATTCAGACTGTAATTTATTACTATTAATGTTAAATATAATATCTCTACCACTACCTAAAAAATTTGATAACTCAGCTCCAATACTCAAAACTAAACCATCTCCATAACTATAAGAACATCCTATCAAAAACTTAGTAGTCTTTTGCTCATCTATTTTATAAACTACATCAACTTTCTTATTATCAATGAAATCATACACGTATTCTATACTAACGTTTGAAGCTAAACCATTTCTAATTATTTCTTCTCTACCAAAATTTATTTCATCATAAGAAACTAAACTTCCCTCTATTTGAGGAACATACCTTCTCAAAACATTATCAGATGTAAGAAAATTACCAACAAAATTTATACTTTTAACCATTAACTTTGAAGGCTTATTAAAAGAAAACTCAATGATTATTTCATCTTTACCTGTATCCGTTAACCCTATATCTACAGTAGAATTAATATAATTTACACTAATAAAATAATCTTTCACTGCTCGTTTAGCATTCAATAATTTTCTATTACAAAATATATCATCAACATTTATATGAGAATTAACTATATTTTTAACTTTCTCTATAAGAAAAACATCATCACAAACAAAATTAATATCTCCTATCTTATACTTCTTACCCTCATGCAAAGTTAATAAAATAGAAATACCTTTTTTATCATGAGAAAAAAACGATCTAACAGAATCTACCCTAAAATGAATATATCCTCTATCCAAATAGTAAGCTCTTAAATCTTCTAAATCTGCTATAAGCTTACCTTTAATGTAATTATCATCATTGGAAAACCATGACATCCAATTAGTTTTAGAATGTGACAACAAACTTAATATTTTATTTTCTCTAAACGCTTCATTACCTAACACTTTTATTTCTTTTATTTTCTGTACTTTATATTTATAAACATTAATAAAAATGTCTACAAACTTAGAACATGTACTAAACTTAGGACGAATATCAACAACAACATCATACCTTCCATTATTTATATAATATTGTTCCAAATTTTGTCTGAATAATTCCAAAAAGAAAAAATTATACCTCTCACCGATTTTTATATTATTCTCATTAAGAACAAAATCTATATAATCTTTATTCTTGTCTCCATAAACTTTTATATCACTAATATGCTGTCTTTCCTTCAAAACCAAATTCAAATCAAAATTATTACTAAAAATAGTAACACTATCATAAAATCCAGAAGCATATAAACAATTAACAATTCCATCTTCAGTTGCATTACGACTTTTTAATTCACTTTGCAACATATAAATAACATCTTTTTCAGAAGTAAAATACAAACCACTTATGTTAATATTTTCAACTAAAAAGTCTTTAGCAAATAAAAACACACCATTAAAACAAAAATTTAAAACAAACAAAATACTTAAAAAAAAATTATAATTCATACATAAAATAAAAATAAAAACAAAAACAAAAACAAAAACCTCTATTTTTTAATATTGTATCCAATACGTAATAAATACCAACAAAATAGATACAAAAATATTATTAAAATAATCACCATAAAAAAAGAAACATTAAAGTCAGCTTCACTAATACCCAATATAACATATCTAAATATATTAACTACATAAAAAATAGGATTTAAATATACAAAATATTTAAATGAACTAGGTAACATATTAATAGTATAAAAAATTCCGCTTAAATATATCAATGGAGTTAAAATAAAAGTTGGAACAATACTAATATCATCAATTTTTTTTGCAAAAATACCATTTAATAATCCAGCTAAAGAAAACAATACCGATGTAGAAAATACCACTAAAATCATATAATAAAAATTATAAAAATAAAACCTAGCAAACAAAACAGAAATACAGACCACAAAAAAACACACAATAGTTGCCCGTAAAACTCCACCAAAAACATAACCTAAAATAATAACACTATTATAAGTAGGGGATACCAACAATTCTTCTATGTTTCTCTGGAATCTAGCTGAAAAAAAAGATGCAACCACATTTGAATAAGAACTATTAATTACAGACATCATTATCAATCCTGGAACTATATATTGAATATAACTATAACAAAACAATTCTCCTATTTTCTTGCCTATTAAATCTCCAAAAATAATATAATATAAAACAATAGTTATTACCGATGGTAATACAGTCTGCGGCCAAATTCTTAAAATTCTGGTTAATTCTTTATTAACTATAGTAAAAAAAGAAATTAAATTTTTTTTCAAAAACACATCAAATACTCTACATCAACTTACCAAATTAATAAACAACTCTTCCAATTTATTATCCTTATTATTTATATTATAAATGAAAATATTATTATCTATCAATTTTTTCAACAAATCATTTAAAGATTGTTCATTTGCAAGAACAATCTCAACAGTATTTCTATCTAAAATAGATAATTTATAATTACTAGTTTTAGACAATTGTTCAAATTTTGAAACTGAATCAACCTCTAACGTAAAAATCTTTTTACTAATCTTTTTTAACAAACCATTTACTGTTGTTCTAATCAAAATATTACCATTATTTATTATAGCAACACCACTGCATAAATTTTCAACTTCTTCTAAATAATGAGTAGTTAATATTATAGTAACACCGTCATTATTTAAATTCTTTAAAAAACTCCAAATCAATCTTCTAGATAAAATATCAACACCAGCTGTAGGTTCATCTAATATTAAAATTTTAGGATTATGCATTAATGCTCTAGCTAACATAAGTCTTCGCTTCATACCACCAGATAAACTTAAGCTAACAGAACTTCTTCTATCCCATAAATCGAAAACTGATAACAAATATTCAGCACGATTAAAAGCTAAAAATCTATTTATACCATAATATCCAGCTTGATTTAAAACTATATCTAAAACAGTTTCAAATTGATTAAAATTATATTCTTGAGGAACTAAACCTATAATAGACTTGATTTTAACAAAATCATAATCTATATCATAATCCGAAACATAAACCTTCCCAGAAGTTTTTACAATCAAAGAAGTTAATATACCAATAACTGTAGACTTTCCAGCTCCATTTTTACCTAACAATGCAAAGAACTCTCCATTGTTTATAGATAAAGATATATTATTTAAAGCAAAAATACCATCTTTGTACTTCTTACTTAAACCAATAATTTTAATCATATAATCAAATACTACACTTAAACAAAAACTCTAATATCATATCCAATAAAATTATCCTTAACTTTCAATAAAGTATTATAATCCATATTATAACACGCTGTTGCTAACGCATCACATATCATAGCACTATCTCCAACAACTATAACTAAATGGTACTTTTCATCAAAACAGACATCAACAGGATTAATTATATGATGATTTTCCACAGATTTTTTAAGATACCCACCAGAAGATGCTACGCTACCACTGTGCAAATAAAATACATTTCCAAAATTATTAAATAAAAAAGACAACCTATCATCCATACTAATTTTCCATGGCATTCCATCAGGTGTCCCACCAAAAGCCCTTATATCTCCTCCAAATTCTATAATAAAATGATCTAAACCACCATGTATCAAAACATTAGCAGCTTCATCTATTGCATATCCCTTGCCAATTCCTCCAAGATCTAACATAGTATTAATTCTATCAACCCTAACTTTATTGCCAATAACATCAAATAACTCTAAAGAAAAATTATCCAAACTAGCTATACCACCAACAATAGGTACCATAGAATCTAAATGTAACTTAGCTATAAAATTTCCCATGCCCATATCAAAATAACCATACGTCATTCTAGTAATAACTCTTCCAAAAAATAAAACAAACATTAAATCACTAGACATAAAATTATACAGGTTAATATTACTATTTATAATATTTAAATCAGAAGTTTTATCAAACTTAGTCATAACATGATCTATCTCACTAATTCTAAATATAGCAGCCTTTAAAATAAGCTTTCCAGAAAAAACATTATTAACAAAAACATTTATTTTACCATAAGTACCCATCAAAAAAAACTCATGACTAACTAACTTAAACTGACAAGTTGATAAAAATCTAATTGGAATAAAAATACTAACTATTGCCGAGCTAAACAACAATAAAACTCTAATTAAAAAATTTCTTCTAAGAAAAAACAACATAAAAATCAAGTAACTTCATCATTTAAAGCATGATTAAATGTATGCCAAATTAAAGTTACACATTTTACTCTAGACGGAAACTTCCTAACATTTGATAAAATACATAACTCATCCAAATCAGAACTTGTAGATCCATTCAATATCAAATCCTGAAACTTTTTAAATAATTCCATAGAACTAGTTATAGTTTTTTTCTTCATTATAATAGTCATCAAAGATGCAGAAGCAACTGATATAGTACAACCTGACCCACTAAAAGATATACTTTCTATATTTTCCCCAACAACTTTCAAATAAAGTTCAAATGAATCTCCACATAAATGATTAAACCCTTTAGCACTATTAGTATAATCTTGCATCACATATTTATTCCTAGGATTAGACCCATGATCAATAATCAAATCTTTATATAAATCTAACATAAAAAATCCTTAACTATCTAAATATCTCTTTAGCTTTCAATATAGAATTAACTAATGCATCAATTTCATCAGATACATTATAAATTCCCAAAGAAACTCTAGTCGTAGCAGAAACTCCATAAAAATTCATTAAAGGAATAGAACAATGATGCCCTGTTCTTATAGAAACTCCATAGTGATTTGCTATTGTTCCTAAATCATGCGAATGAATACCATCAATAACAAAAGAAACAATAGCAGACCTATTCTCTGGATTACCTATTATTTTTAGTCCAGGTATTTCAGATAATCTATTATAAGCATATTCAAATAATCTTCTCTTGTAATCAAACACAAACTCTAAATCCAAACTATTTAAAAAATCAACTGCTGATCCAAATGCTATTGCATTAGCTATTGATGGTGTGCCTGCTTCAAACTTATATGGCAAATCATTCCAAAGAATTTTGGAATAACTAACATGCTTAATCATATCACCGCCACCTTGATATGGAATCATGCTATCTAAAATACTTTTTTTACCATATAAAACACCAATACCATTAGGACCATACATCTTATGAGAAGACATTGTAAAAAAATCGCAATCTAAATCTTTAACATCTACTTTCATATGAGATAAAGACTGAGCTCCATCAATCAAAACAGGAACACCTTTTGAATGAGAAAAACTAATAATTTTTTTTATATTATTAACAGTACCTATAGCATTAGATATATGAGTTAAAGATACTATTTTAGTTTTACAACTAAATAAACTCTCTAGCACAGAATAATCTAAATCTCCACTTTCTAAAATCGGAATAATTTTTAAAACAGCTGCAAATTCCTCACATAACAAATACCATGGAACTATATTTGAATGATGTTCCATAGCAGATATTAAAATTTCATCACCTTTTTTCAAAAGTTTTCTAACATAACTATTAGCAACTAAATTTATACCTTCTGTTGTTCCTCTAACAAAAATACACTCCCTGTAATCATTAGCATTTATATAATTTTTAATTTTATATCGCGCTAACTCATAATGCTCAGTAGCTAATTCACTTAAATAATAAACGCCTCTATGAACATTAGCATTCATGCTAGAATAATATGAAACAATAGAATTTATAACACAATTAGGAACCTGAGTTAAAGCAGCATTATCTAAATAAGATAACTTATTATTATTTACCAATTTATTAAATATTGGAAACTCTTTTCTTAAATTTAAAAAAAAATCATTATTCATATATTTTTATCATACAAATTTTTTATCTAATATGACATCATTAATAACACTGAGAAAATTACTTTTTTTATCTAAAAAAATAAATAAAAAAGAATTAATTATAATACTTAAGCACTCTTTATAAGATAATCCTCTAGTCCTCATATAATACACAACATTGTCATCTACAAAACCTATAGTAGCACCATGAAAACATTTAACATCACTACTCTTAATTGATAATTCCGGCATCATAGTTGAAGAAGATCTACTTGACAACAATAAAGAGTCACATCTTAAATTCGTAACAACTTTACTTAACCCTGAAGAAATATCAATATTACACTTAAATATACACTTTGCATCATCTTTTAATATAGACCTAAAAAAAACATTACATACAACATTACAACATTCAGAATAAACATTCATATTTGTATCATTATATGAAGCACTATACAAAAATTTAGAAATATTAATATTTAATTTAGAATTATCTCCTAATAAATAAAAATCGAAATTATTTTTAGATATACACTCTCTAAAAGAAAAAAAATCAGTATTCAAAACACTATATTTTTCTTGCTTCACAAGAAGAGATTTAGAAATACAGGAAGCATTATTAAAATCATTTAACCCACAATAATTTAATACAGAACCTTCATTTAAATGAATAAAACTATTATTATTCACAAACATTTTTTTATTATCATTTAAATAATATTCAAAAATGCTAATCTCAGAATTTTTATCAACATAAATATAACTTCTTGGATTAGATATTGAATCACTATTAAAATTACAAAAAAAATTTAAAACATATAATGGCCTGTAAATCTTTAATCCAGGTGGAATATAAATATAAACGCCATCTTTATATAAAAGATAATTTAAAATTGAAAAAAAATTAAGATTATATAAATTATACAAACTATTAATTTTATATAAAATTTTATCAAAATATTCAGACTTAGAATTAAAAATTGATAATTTAACATTAATATCAAGATTAACAGAAGAATAATGATATCCATTAATAAAAATCACTATCTGAGAATTATCAGGAATATTGAAATGCAAATGATCTTTATAATTAAACACATTATTTTCATATCTATATAAACAGCTTAAAGAAGTAAAATCTGCTTTCTCTAAAAAATACAAATCCTTTAAATACAACTCATTAAAATACAAATCAATATAACTATTTAATTTTAAATACAAAAACTCATATTCTATCTTCTTATCCATAAGAGCTTTTTTTAAAAACGAAATATATTTATCCATACAAAAAATTAATCAATTTAAAACACTACCATCTAAACTAGAATATCCCATATTTTCTACATCAAATGCTAACTCCTTTCTACCTGTTTTAACTATACTTCCATTAAGCAAGATATGAACATAATCAACATCGATATAATTTAATATCCTATTATAATGAGTTATAATCAAAAACGCATTTTTATCAGATTTTAAAAAATTAATTCCATTAGCAACACATCTTAATGAATCAACATCTAAACCAGAATCAACTTCATCTAATATAATAAAACTAGGATCCAGTAATAACATTTGCAAGATTTCATTTCTTTTTTTTTCTCCACCTGAAAATCCATCATTCACAAACCGATGCAAAAACTCTTCTTTTATATCTAATTTTTTCATATAATCCTTTACTAAATCAATAAATTCAACTGTGTCTATAGGATCAATATTTTTATACTTTCTTTTGCTATTTATAATAGTTCGTAAAAATTGAATATTAGTCAGCCCTGGTATAGATACAGGATATTGAAAGCTCAAAAAAATACCTTTTAATGCCAATTCATCTGGAGATAAACCATTTACATTACTTCCATTATAAACAATGTCTCCACTTAAAATATAATTATCTTGATTACCTGTTAAAATTTTTGCTAACGTACTTTTTCCAGCACCATTAGGACCCATAATTACATGAATTTCACCATGCTTTACATTCAAATTTAAATTATTTAAAATTTTTTTATTATCAATATAAACATTCAACCCAATTATTTCCATCAAATAATTCATAATTAACCAACAGCCCCTTCTAAACTCAAATCCAATAATTTTTGAGCTTCTATTAAAAATTCCATAGGCAACTCACTAATAACCTGTTTACAAAATCCATTAACAATAATACAAACTGCATTTTCCTCACTTATACCTCTTTGTTTACAATAGAATAACTGCTCCTCACTTATTCTATTACTAGCAGCCTCATGTTCAATATTACTACGAAAATTTCTTGACCTTATAAATGGAATAGTATATGCAGAACAATTTTTCCCAAAAAGCAAAGAATCACATCTCGTATAATTCTTAGCACCATCTGCATTGGGAGAAATAGAAACAATACCTCTATAAGTATTTTTGCTATGACCTACAGAAATACCTTTTGCAATAATTACACTTTTCGTATTCTTCCCAAAATGAATCATTTTTGTTCCTGTATCAGCCTGTTGGTAATTATTAGTCAAGGAAATAGAATGAAATTCACCAACACTATTATCTCCTTTCAAAATTACAGACGGATATTTCCAAGTTATCGACGATCCAACCTCTACTTGATTCCAAGAAATTTTAGAGTTTTTTCCTAAACACAAACCTCTCTTTGTAACAAAATTGTAAACGCCACCAATTCCATTTTTATCTCCAGGATACCAATTTTGAACAGTAGAATATTTAACATTTGCATTATTAAATGCTATAATTTCAACAACAGCCGCATGCAATTGGTTCTCATCTCTCAAAGGAGCTGTACAACCTTCTAAATAAGCAACACTACTGTTTTCATCAGCTACTATCAATGTTCTTTCAAATTGGCCTATTCCAGAAGAGTTAATTCTAAAATAAGTAGACAAATCCATAGGGCAAACAACATTTTTGGGAATATAACAAAAAGAACCATCACTAAATACAGCAGAATTTAAAGCCGTAAAAAAATTATCAGAATAAGATACAACACTACCAATATAAGATTCAATTAAATCAGGATACTTATTCACAGCTTCAGAAAAAGAACAAAATATAACTCCATACTTTTGTAACTCTTCTTTAAACGTTGTCACTATAGAAATACTATCAAACACAACATCAACAGCAACAGCAATACCAGATAATCGCTTCTGTTCTTCTAATGGTATCCCTAACTTTTTGTAAGTTTCCAATATCGCAGGATCTATATCACTTAAACTTTGTATTTTTTTAAAATTTTTTGGACTAGAATAACATATCATTTTGTCATAATCTATACTTCTATAACTTAAATTTCCCCATTTAGGTTCTTTCATTTTTAACCATCTTTTATACGCTTTTAAGCGAAAATTAAGAAGAAAAGCTGGCTCATTTTTTTTTTCAGATATCAACCTTATAACACTTTCATTTACGCCTGGCGGTACAAAATCAGACTCAATTTCTGTTTCAAACCCTGCTGGATAACCTTTATCTAGAACATTATTTATATTTTTCTCTAAACTAGACAAAATAAAACCCCCACGACAAAAAATGCAAAAACACCAAACAAAATACATTTGCTTAAAAAAAAAATATTTTATATCATCATTCAACAAAAAAGAATAATAACCGATAAAAATATGATAAATATTCTTAAATTCCTATGCTTTAAAGCAATTATAAATAAAATTCCAATTTTATACAAACAAATATCCATAAATAATATAGAAATAACAGAAACTAAATCTAAAAAATATGGCGATTTTCAATTAAACAATTCTATGAAATTAGCTAAAATGTTAGATACAACAGCTATAGATATAGCAGAAAAAATTAAAAATTTTATAGACAACAATACACATAATAAATTTGAAAAAATAGAAATTCTAGCTCCAGGATTTGTAAATTTTACATTATCTCAATCATTTATAAATAAAAAATTAAACACAATATTAAAACATAAAAACTTAGGTGTAAAACAAACAAAAAAAAAACTAACAGTAATAGTAGATTATTCCGGACCTAATATTGCAAAAGAAATGCATGTTGGACATTTAAGATCAACGATAATAGGAGAATGCATATCTAAATTATTAGAATCAATAGGACATAAAGTTATAAGAACAAATCATATAGGTGATTGGGGAACTCAATTTGGAATGCTAATACATTACATAAAATCAAATTACGAAAACAAAGAAAATACAAAAATGACCCTAAATGATTTATCAAAATACTATAAAACAGCTCAAATGAATTTTAATACTGACGAAAAATTCAGAAACCACTCAAAAAACGAAGTTATAAAACTTCAAAAAGAAGATAAAATTACTATCAATATATGGAAAAAAATCAGCGCTATATCTAAAAAAGAGTATAATAAAATATATAAATTACTTAACGTAAAATTAAAAACACGAGGTGAATCATCTTACAAAAAACTATTAATACCTATAATAAATAAACTAACAAAAAAGAAGTTAGTAACAATATCAAACGGAGCAAAATGCATTTATATAAATGGCTTTAAAAATAAAAACACCACACCTCTACCATTAATCATACAGAAATCTGATGGAGGATTTAATTATGCGACAACAGATTTAGCGGCTCTAAATTATAGAATAAATAAACAAAAAGCAAATTGGGTTATATATGTAACTGATGTAGGACAATCTACTCACTTTCAAATGGTCTTTAAAACTATAGAAAAAGCAAATTTAAATAAATGTAACTCAAAAATAACACACTTACCTTTTGGTATGATGTTGAAAACAGACGGAAAAAAAATAAAAACCAGATCTGGATTTTCAGTAAGTTTAAAAGACTTAATAACTACTGCCATCTCAAGAACAAAAGAAATAATTAAAAAAAAAGATCCTAACTTAAAAACTAAAGAATTAAACTATAGATCTAAAGTAATTGGAATTAACACAATAAAATATGCAGATCTATCAAACAATATGAGACAAGACTATAAGTTTGATTATGAAAAAATGCTAAAATATAATGGAAATACAGCTACATTTCTAATGTATGCATATGTAAGAATAGCTAGCATAAAAACACTAGCTGAAAATTCAAAAACCCTCATTGATGTTTTTAATACAAAACTACAAATTAAAGAAGAAACTGAAATTGAATTAGGATTACATATAATACAATTTAATTACAATATAGAAAGAGCAATTAAAGAATTAAATCCAAATATACTAACCACATATCTACATAAACTTGCAGAAAAATTTCATACATTTTTTCACAAATGCAAAATCATAAATTCTGAAAATACAAAAAGCAGATTACTAATTTGTGATATGACTCAAAAAATAATCCATCAAGGAATGAAAATATTAGGACTCACTACTATAGAAAAGCTATAATATGGATACATTTGAATTTAAATTCATATCAGAAAATTGGTGGGATCTTAATGGACCATGTAAAGCTCTACACTCATTAAATAATGTAAGATTAAATTACATAAAAAACAAAACGCCCATTACAAATAAAAATATTATTGATTTAGGTTGCGGAGGTGGAATTTTATCTGAAAAATTAACATTACACAATGGAAACGTAACTGGAATAGATAACTCAAAAGAACTTATTCTTATTGCAAAAAATCACTCTAAAAATAAAAAAACACAATATTTAAACTACGATATAGAAAATTTTTCGAAAACGAATAAAAATAAATTCGATATTATAATATGCATGGAAGTAATTGAACACATAAAAGATCCAATAAAATTAATTAATTTATGTAAAGAAATATTGAATATCAATGGTGATATATTTTTATCATCACTTAATAAAAACATAAAAACATATCTAAATATGATTTTTTTTGGAGAATATATAACAAAAAAAATTCCAAAAGGCACTCATTTATACAATAATTTTATATCTCCAAAATATTTAAATGAAATATTAAAAATAAATAATCTAGAAATTATAGATATAAAAGGTATAAAATATAACCCACTTACAAATTTATCCAAAATATCAAACAATCCAAATAACAATTACATAGCACATATAAAAAAAACAAATGATTAAAATATTCATTTACATTTTTATTACTATAATAAACTTAAATATAAACACACCTGCAATTTCTAAAGAAAAAATTTATATTGCCGTTTCATCTAACTTTTTATTCACAATAAATAAAATAAAATTGAATTTTGAAAAAAAATATAAATGCAAACTAATAATTAGTTCAGATTCCACATCAAGTTTATACACTAAAATAATAAACGGTGCACCATTCGATATTTTTATATCAGCAGATTCTAAACATATAACCTTACTAGAGAAAAAAAATATAACAGAAAAAAGCAAAACATATGCATATGGGAAAATAGTCTTGTGGATGCTCGATGTTAAAAAAAAAACCAAGCTATCAATTTTAACTAACAAATTCAAAAATTTATCAGTATCAAACCCTAAATTATCCCCATATGGCAAAGCCTCAAAGAACTCTATAAAAAATCTAAACCTAAAATCACACACAAATTTTATATATGGATGCAATATAAATCAAACTTTTAACTTTATATTATCAAATAATAGCACAATAGGGTTCATTGCTTTATCTCAAATCAAACATCACAAAACAGAAGAAAAAATATATTGGAAAATTCAAAAGTATATGTACAAAACGATAGAACAAAAAATGGCTATACTTAAAAATTCAAAAAATAAAAAATTATCAGAAAATTTTTTTAAATATTTAAATAAAGACAAAAACAAGCAAATTATAATTAATCACGGCTATAAAATTAAGACATAAATGCAAACTTTGAATTTATCTCCATTATATTTATCTATACATTTATCTACTATTACTACAATAATTCTGTTAATAACCAGTATGCCTATATCTTGGTGGTTATCACAAACAAAAAGAAAAAAAATAAAAATGATAATAGAATCAATGACAACCTTACCATTGGTATTACCCCCAACAATATTAGGTTTTTATTTATTAATTTTATTTAACCCACATTGGATTATAGGTAAAATATGGTTTATAACAACTAAAACAACTCTTGCTTTTTCATTTACAGGATTGGTTTTAGGATCATGTATATATTCACTTCCATTTGCAATACAACCAATACAAATAGCTTTCGAAAAAATTGGAAAACAACCTATAGAGCAAGCTATAATGCTAAAGTTATCAAAAATAAAAATATTTTTTAAAGTAATATTACCATTATCAAAAAACGGAATAATTACAGCTGCTGTATTGATATTTACACACACTTTAGGTGAGTTTGGAGTCGTGTTAATGATTGGAGGAAATATTCCAGGAAAAACACAAGTCGTATCTATATCCATATATGAATCAGTTGAACAATTAAATTACCATAATGCACATATTTTAGCTATCATTGTAATAGCGCTTTCATTTGCAATATTGTTAATATTATCTTATATAAATAAAAAATGACATATATAGAAGGATTTTTTAATATAAAATTAAAAAAATTTACACTAAATACTACCTTCAAAATACCAAATACTGGTATAACATTTATAATAGGCGAATCAGGAGCAGGAAAAACAACATTTCTCAAATGTCTATCAGGCTTAATAAGTTCACACCACGGATTTTTAAAAATAAAAGACATACATTTACAAAATTCAAAACAAAACATATTTATACCACCAAATAAAAGAAGTATCGGACTAGTATTTCAAACTCCATATTTATTCCCAAACATGTCAGTAATAGAAAATTTAAAATTTGGATATAATAGCAAAAAAATAACATTGGCAGCAATAATAAAACTATTAAAACTAGAAAAATTATTAAATAGAAATATAAAAACACTATCTGGAGGAGAAAAACAAAGAATATCATTAGGACAAACATTACTTACAAATCCAGAACTAATATTAATGGACGAACCATTTTCTTCGCAGGATATAAACATGAAAAAATGCATAATGACATACTTGAAAAATATAAATAAAGAGTTTTCCATAACTATAATATGTGTATGTCATTCAGTAGAAGAAATATATACACAAGGCAATCACTTAATATATATTGATAATGGTAAAATAAAGCATTCAGAAGCAATAGATAAATTATCGTAACAAATAAAATACGTTTTCATACCCAATTGAGTGAAAAAATCCACAAAAAAGACTACTCAAAACACTATAATTAGAATAAATAACATAAACATCTATCTTATTCATTATCAAGTTAAAATTAATGATACCACTATTAAATTTAAGATCAATAATCAATAATTCTGCATTTCTGAATTCAATAGTAAAATTATTAATATAATCATCAGAAAAATCATCACAAACAAAAATAAGTTTAAACTTAGAAAATTTATTCAATTGAGAACAAACTAACCTAAAATCAATAAAATTAAAATTTAAAAATAAATTTTTATTCAAAATATACTTACTTCCAGCATAAACAAAAGAATCTATTCCACAAGATACACAATCAAGGCGTTTTTTATATCGTAATAACTTAAATTCAGAATATTTAGCTCTAAAAATAAGCAACACAGATATTAAAGGCTTGAAGACAATCGAGTCAAAATTATTATTCAATAAAGCTAATTTAACAACTTCTAACGCTTGAATAGTTCCTATAATTCCAGGTAATATACCTAATACGCCATTTTCAGAACAACTAGGAATATAAGTACGACGAAAATCCTTATAAAGACATCTATAACACGAATATTTAGACAAAAAAACAGAAACATACCCCTCAAACCCAAAGACAGCGCCATAAACCATTGGTATATCTAACTTCATACACCAATCATTTATTAAAAACTTTGACTCTAAATTATCAGTACAATCTACAACAATATCATACTTACTAATTATTATATATGCATTTTCTATAGATAATCTATAACAATATTCATCAACTACTATTTCTGGATTTAATGATTTCAAATAAACACTTGCCACTTTTACTTTTAATCTTCCAATATCACTATCATTAAAAATAGTCTGCCTGTGCAAATTACTCAAATCCACTATATCAAAATCTACTATACCTATCCTACCAATTCCAGCTGAAGCTAAATATGAAAGCACAGGCGAACCTAAACCACCTGCTCCAACACAAAGAACTTTGGCATCTTTTATCTTACATTGCCCATCTATCCCAATTTCAGGCAATACAATTTGTCTAATGTATCTTATATTCAACGCAAAAAGTCACCAAAAAACAAAACACAAAACACAAAACACAAAACACCACCACCACTAAACACCAAATTCACACTAAATTTATGCTAAATTCATGCTAACACTTAACAAAAAACTAAACACTAGAATAAAATAAACATTAAAGTTTTTTAAAAAAACTAATCTTTATTAAAAAAAAACTTAATAATAAATAATAAACTGGAAAATAAATTATATATCTGAAGATACAAATTTACGGTAACAATAACATAATTTGTCTCTCCAGAATTAACTAAGCTATTAGTATCATACAATATCCAACCACAAGAAAGTATTATAATAAATGCACTAACCAATAAGCTTAAAACATTTATGGAAAAAAACAAATTAACAAAAACTGCAAATAAACATACTAAAAAACCAATAAACAAAAATCCTGACAAAAAACTTAAATTTCTTTTTGTTATTATTGCATAAAATGACAAAACAGAAAATAAAACTCCAGTAAGAATCAATGATCCAAAAACCATCTGTGAACCATTAGGTATATGTAGAGTACTATTAACCAATGGACCTAAACTATATCCACAAAATCCAGATAAAACATATACAAAAAACAATCCTATCTTACTATCTTTAAATCTATTGATTAAAAAAGACAATAATAACAAAAAAACTATAAATATAAATCCAACCGGCCTTACATTTAAAACTATACTTAAATAAGATACAAACGAACTAAACAAAATTGTAGATGACAAAAGCATATAAGCACGACCAATCACGCTACCATTAAACGCTATACTTTCACCTTTAAGATTATTTAGAGATCTAATATTAGTTTGCATTTGACCTCCAAAGCACACTACTAACAATAAAAACTACATCAAAAATTATCATTATCATTATAACTTTCATCAGAAAGAAACATAGGTTGTAATAAAACTATTGCACAACCACCAGTATTAGAAATAACATGGGTTATCAAATCACCACTTATTTCGTAACCTTGTTTTAATGCTAATGCTATTTCATTTTCAAATTCTTCTATTCTATCGTCTGTTCCTTTAATTAAAATACATGGTTTCATTTAAATACCTCTTAAATTTCATAAAATTTATTAACTAATTTTTTTTACACTAACTAAATACTCATCCTTAGACAAATTCATCAACAAAACTCCATTTGTATTTCTTCCGAAGCATGATACTTCGTCAACTTTCATTCTTACAAGAGTACCTTTATTTGTAATTAATATCAACTCATCTTTATCTGATACTCCTTCTACTTTAACCACATTTCCATTCCTTTTATTAACCTTTATGTCAATCACTCCTTTGCCTCCTCTGCTTGTTATTGGATATTCACGCACTAAAGTTCTTTTACCATAACCATTCTTTGTTACCGATAATATACAATTATTAGACTTTATAGCCACCAAAGATATAACTTCTTCTTTTTTACCTAACTTAATACCTCTAATTCCGCAAGAAGATCTACCTGTACATCTAATACTACTAGACAAAAATCTTACAGATTTACCAACATTAGAAAATAAAGCAATTTCAGTTTCTTCATCTACTACACTAACATCTACTAAAACATCATCCTTTAAAAGTCTTATAGATAAAATTCCATTATTCTTACAATTTTTAAATTCAGACAAAGAAACCTTTTTTATCAATCCGTTTCTAGTAACCATAAATACAAAACTATCCTTATGAAAATGCTTCAAAGATAACATTACATTTATGCGTTCTAACTCTTTTAAAGTTAATAAATTTACTATCGGTATACCCCTGGAACTTCTCAATGAAATAGGAAATTTACTCAAATCAAGAGAATATGCCTTACCAAAATTGGAAAAACATAATAAAACACTATGTGTATTAGATACCAATAAATCAAAAATAAAATCTTCATCTTTAACAAGTGTAGCTATTTTTCCTTTTCCACCCCTATGTTGAGATTGATAAATATCAGACAATTGAGATTTTATATATCCAAAAAAAGATAACGTAATTATAATATTTTTATTTAAAACTAAATCATGCTCAACAATACTTTTAACATCTGAAATAATCCTAGTTCTTCTAGAATCTCCAAACTTATTTTTAATAAATATTAATTCATCTTCCAAAACTGAAATTAATGCTTTACTATCCAATAGTATTTCTAAATAATATTTAATATCAACTGATATATCAATGTATTCTTTCACTAATGAACTAAATTCCAACTTTGTTAACTTATATAATTTTAAATCTAAAATAGAATTTACCTGTAAAATGGAAAACTTATATCCACCAGAAACAAAACCGCATGATTCAACTTCACTGCATCTACATAAATCTAAAATGTCATTAGATAAATAGCTAAATATTTTATCAGAATTCCATACTAAATTTAACAATTTATCTTTCAATATAAAAATAGAATCAGAAAATTTAACTAAATCTATAATAGAACTTATATTCAATAAAGATATCAATAATCCCTCTAATAAATGAACCTTACTTCTAGCTTTTTTTAGCTTAAACTGAGTCCTTCTATAAACTATTTCCTTACGATGATTAATAAAATGCTCTATAAGTTTTTTCAAATTAAGTAATTTTGGACATTCATTCACCAATGCAACCATATTAACATTAAAAATACTTTGCAAAGAAGTCAATGAATACAAATTATTTAATATAACATTTGGATCTTTATCTTTATTTACAGAAATAAAAATTCTCATACCATCTTTATCAGACTCATCACGTAAAGAATAAATACCATCTATTTTCTTTTCTTTTACTAATAAAGAAATCTTCTCAATTAGTTTAGCCTTATTTACCTGATATGGCAATTCATTTACTATGATATTCTTTCTTCCTGTTTTAATATCATCTTCTAAATAATGGTTAGCTCTAATACAAATTTTTCCTTTACCTGTTTTATAAGCATTAAAAATACCATCTATACCATTTATATTTGCATAAGTAGGAAAATCCGGTCCTAATATATAATTCATCAATTTATCAACAGTTATATTAGGATTTTTAATAACAGCTATACAACCATCTATAACTTCCGATATATTATGTGGAGGTATATTAGTTGCCATCCCGACAGCTATTCCTGATGCACCATTTATTAATAAATTAGGGATCATAGAAGGCAATACAACCGGTTGGATTTCAGTATTATCATAATTTGAAACATAATCTACTGTATCAAAATCTAAATCCCTCAATAAATAATCAGCAATCTCAGACATTCTAATTTCAGTGTATCTCATAGCTGCAGGTGAATCCCCATCAATAGAACCAAAATTTCCATGTCCATCTATTAAAGAATATCTCTGCACAAATGACTGAGCTAATCTAACTATACTATCATATACAGCAGATTCTCCATGAGGATGATATTTTCCTATAACATCTCCAGCAACTCTTGCTGATTTCTTATAGTCTCTATCAAAACTATTGCCTAGTTCTTTCATTGCATACAAAATACGTCTATGAACAGGTTTTAAGCCATCTCTTATATCAGGCAAAGCCCTACCTACAATTACACTTATAGCATAATCTAAATAAGATTTACTCAATTCTTCTTCGATATTAACATTATTAATAATGCTCATTTTTCTAAATATTCCTCAAAAAAAATTTTAATGCTAAAAAATAATAAAATAAAAATAACTTATAATATAAATTTATTTAAATCGCCATTATACTCAAGCTTACCTAATTTTTTATAAACATATTCATCATCTATAAAAAAATCTTTATACTCTTCGCATACAGAATCAAATAAAACATCCTCTAATAACTTTTCCATAACAGTATGTAAACGCCTTGCGCCTATATTCTCAGAATGCTCATTAATATCATAAGCTATTTTTGCTATACAACTTATACTAGAACTTGTAAACTCTAAATTAACTCCTTCAACACTAAGCAAATCTCTATATTGTTTAACCAAACTAGCTTTAGGTTCTACCAAAATACGAACAAAATCATCTACTTGCAAAGAATCTAATTTTACTCTAATAGGTAATCTACCCTGCAATTCTGGAATTAAATCAGAAACTTTAGATATATGAAAAGCTCCAGCAGCTATAAAGAGTATATAATTAGTCTTAACAATGCCATATTTTGTAACAACATTGCAACCTTCTATCAAAGGCAATAAATCTCTTTGAACACCTTCTCTAGAAACATCAATTCCAACTTTTTTTTCTGAACATTGAACAATTTTATCTATTTCATCCAAAAAAACTATACCATTCTGCTCAACCCTATCAATAGCTTTTATCTTAATATCATCTTCATTTAAAAGTTTAAAAGCCTCCTCGTCAATCAATAATTTCAAAGCCTCTCTAACTATCATTTTTCTCTTTTTTTTTCTATTTCCAGATAAAGACCGTAAAATACCTTGCAACTGACTTGTCATCTCTTCCATACCTGGAATGGACATAATCTCAACGCCAGTCAAGGATTGTGATAATTCAACTTCAATCTCTTTATTATCTAACAATCCATCCCTTAATTTCCTTCGAAATAATTGTCTAATATCACAATCTTTTTGACTTAATTCACTATCAACTGATAATAAAATATCCAATAACTTTTCTTCTGCTGATATTTCAGCTTTAAATCTAACATTTTTAATTTCTTCTTCTCTAACTAACTTTATAGCTATATCTATTAAATCTCTAATTATAGAATCAACATCTCTACCTACATATCCAATTTCAGTAAACTTGGTAGCCTCAACTTTAATAAATGGAGCTCCATCTAAACATGCCAATCTCCTAGCTATTTCAGTCTTCCCTACTCCAGTAGCTCCTATCATTAATATATTTTTAGGAGTAATTTCATTTTTCAATTCATCAGAAACAAACTTTCTACGATATCTATTTCTTAACGCTATAGCAACAGCTCGTTTAGCCGAATTCTGCCCAATAATATATTTATCCAATTCTTCTACAATCTGCTTAGGGGTTTTGACAAATAACATCTTTGACATCAAACGATTTCCTATAAAATCAATTAATTTTTAACTCTTTAATGGTCTTATTATAATTTGTATAAATACAAATACTAGCAGCGATATCTAACGCATTTTCAACTATTTTTCTAGCAGAAAGATTTGTATTTCTTAACAAAGCTAGAGCCGCTGCTTGAGCGTAATGCCCACCTGACCCAATAGATATAATTCCATAATCCGGCTCTATGACATCTCCACTACCGCTTAAAATAAACGTTTTAACACAATCAGCTACTATTAATAAAGCTTCTAAACGTCTTAATATACGATCAGATCTCCAATCCTTACCTAATTCAACAGAAGCACGAGTAATATTTCCACGATATATCTCTAATTTTTGCTCAAATCTTTCAAACAAAGTAAAAGCATCTGCCGTGCCACCTGCAAAACCAACAATTACCTTACCATTAAACAAAAATCTAACCTTTTCAGCTTTATCTTTCAAAACTTGATTGCCAAATGAAACTTGACCATCACCTCCAATAACTACATAATCATCCTTTCTAACACATATTATAGTTGTACTTTTTATCTTATCCACAAATTTCACCTTTAAAATATATAAAATATAAATAAACCTTTAAAAAAACAATAAAAATAAAATAAACTAAATCCGTAACAATATTTTTAATAAAGTTGCAATTCTACTTTTTAACTCAATCCTACTACAAATAAAATCAATAAATCCTTTGTATAACACAGATTCACTAGACTGAAAATTATCAGGAACTTTATTCCTAACAACACCTACAACTACTCTAGGACCAGCAAAACCAACCAAGGCACCAGGTTCAGATATATTTATATCTCCCAACATAGCTAAACTAGCAGAAACTCCGCCCATACATGGATTAACAACAACAGAAATAAACGGTAATCTAAACTTAGAAAGCATTCCTAATGCAGCTGATATTTTAGGCATTTGCATTAAAGATACAATAGACTCTTGCATACGTGCTCCACCACTTGTACAAAAACAAATTAATGGAACTCTGTATTTTATACAAATATTTATAGCATAAACAAGTTTATCGCCAATAACTTGCCCCATAGATCCACCAATAAATTCAAATTCAAAAATACAAACAATAACATCTAATAATTCTATTTTTCCTTTAAAAATACATAACGCTTCAGTTTCTCTTGTTTTAATTTGAGCATCTATAATTCTAAAAATATAACTTTTTGTATCAAAAAAATAAAAAAAATCCACTGGCAAAAAATTACCACCAAGCTCTTCGAAAACTCCAAAATCAAAAAATTTCATAGCACGAATACGTGAAGAAACCTTAAAATGATAATTGCATTTATAACAAATGTTAAAATTAAACTTTAATTTTTTAAAAAATAAAACAGAATTACAAGCATTACATTTTATCCAATTTCTAGGAAAAGAATAAGCCTTACTTAATAAATTAACTTTCAATAACTCTACTTCATTATACCAATTCATAAAAAAAATTTAAAAACACATATTTTAAACAACACATAAAAACATCACTATAATTAAAATTAATATCTTTATATATTATTTTAAAAACTTAAGTATAATATAAACAAATTAACAATTTAAGTTTTAATTATGACATTTTTTAACATATTAATAAATAAAAACAAAACAGAACAAAGAATAGATAACTTTATATATAAAACTTTAAATCTTCCATCAAAATCATATATATATAAACAACTAAGAAAAAAAAAATTTTAATAAATAAAAAAAAAATTTCTTATAGTTATAAATTGAAACTAAATGATATAGTAAATATAGACGAAAAAATAACACTAAAAAAAATATACTCTAAACAATTAAACGAAAATATAAATAAATACATGCTATTTGAAAACGAAAATTTTATTGTAATAAATAAACCATCAAATTTAGCTGTACATGGTGGAACTAAAATAAATTCAAACGTAATTGATATTTTAAGAAATTCAGACAATTATAAAGATTCATTTATAGAACTAGTTCATAGAATAGATAAAGATACATCAGGTTGCTTACTACTAGCAAAAAATAAAATTTTTTTAACAAAAATGCATGATCTCTTAAAAAAAGGAAAAATGATTAAAGAATATCATATAATAGTATCAGGAAGAACTAAAAAAAGATTTAAAATAAATTTAAAACAGGAAATACTAAATAACTACAATAAAAAAATAAAAAACACAGAAACGATTACTACAACATATTGTGAAACAATAGAAAACTATGATACATTCTCATTTATAAAAGCATTTCCTAAAACAGGAAAAATGCATCAACTTAGAATACATCTTGCTCATATAGGAAATCCAATTGCATGTGATAACAAATACGGAAATGCGCTTTTAAACAAAAATTTTAAACTTTTTGGAATATCCAGATTGTTTTTACATTCAGCATCAATAAAATTTAAATGCCCAATAACAAATGAATCATTTAATATAAAAGCTCCATATGACAACAATATAACCATGATTTTAAACAAAATAGGTATAATAAAAAATGCAAAATAACAATCATTGGGAAAAAGACATAATTAAAGAATTTATATTTCTTAGTATAAAAGAACATAAAACATCTAGAAGATGGAATGTTTTTTTTAAGCTTACATTTCTTGTATTATTCCTTTCTGTATTCTTAATAATTTTATTGTCACAAAAGAATATAGAAAAAACAAATTCAAAAAATTTCAAACACATAGCATTGATAGAAATTAGCGGAATAATATCAGCAAAAGAAAAAGCATCATCTAAAAATATAATTACACTTCTTACAGAAGCATTTACTAATAAAAATGCAAAAGCTATAATATTAAAAATAAATAGCCCAGGTGGGACACCAGTGCAATCTAATACTATTCATAACTATATAAAAAAATTACGAGTATCCTATCCAAATAAACAAATATTTTCTGTAATAGAAGATATAGGAACATCAGGAGCTTATCTAATATCAACTGCAACAGAAAAAATATATTGCGATCCATCAAGTATAGTTGGATCAATAGGTGTGATATTAAATTCTTTTGGTTTCGTAAATACAATCGAAAAATTAGGAATAGAACGCAGAATATATAAATCTGGAAAATATAAGGCAATTATGGATCCGTTTTCCAAAAAAACAGAAGAAGAAGATAAAATTATACAAGATAGCTTAGATGATATACACGATCATTTTATTAATATTGTAAAAAAAACACGTGGACTAAATATCAAAAATTATAATTTTGAAATATTTTCAGGTAGATTTTGGACAGGTAAAGAAGCTTTAAAATTAGGAATAATTGATGGATTTCATGATATACAATCATTGTCATCAGAAATTATGGAAACAAGCATTATAGTAGACTATAAAATTGATTCAGATATACTAGAATTAATAAAAAAACAATTATTTTAAAATAAAAATAAGGACACCAATATGGCAGTACAAAAAAGCAAAAAAACACGATCAAAAAGAGATAAAAGACGTAGTGAAAACTCAAAAATTACGTTACCTACATTATCAATAGATAGTGAAACAGGTGAAGCACATAAGAGACATTTTTTAACACCAAATGGATATTATAAAGGTAAACAAATCTTTAAAAAAAAAGCTAAAAAGGAAAAAACTCAACAAAAAGATAATTAAACCATTAAACTATTAATAAAACCTTTATGAACTATTTTTTTCCATAAAAAATACTATGATCTATAGTAAAATATTAGCTACTGGGAGCTATTTACCTAGTAAAATAGTAACGAATAATGATTTATCAAAAATAATAAACACAAATGACGAATGGATAAAAAAAAGAACAGGTATAAAATTTAGAAGAATAGCAAAAGAAGACTACGAAACAACGACTAATATGGGATTTTTAGCAGCTCAAGATGCAATCAAAAATGCAAAAATAAAATCACTTAAAATAGACACCATCATAGTCACAACATCTAGCCCTGATAAAATCTTTCCATCCACAGCTTGCTGTATACAAAAAAAACTAAAAATTAAAGATTGCGTTGCTTTTGATATACAAGCAGCATGCAGCGGTTTTGTATACGCTATAAATATAGCTGATAATTTAATAAAAACTGGATCATCTAAAAAAATATTAATAATTGGAAGTGAAAAAATGAGTAAAATAACTGATTGGAAAGATAGATCTAGTTGTATATTATTTGGAGATGGAGCTGGGGCAATAATACTAGAAAGCTCTAAAGAACCAGGTATTTTATACATTAAATTACATTCAAAGACAAAACATAATAACATATTATACTTAAATGCAAAAAAAAAGTCATATATAAAAATGAATGGTAAAACGATATTCAAAATAGCAGTTAAATATCTTAAAGATATAAATTTAAAAACTATAAAAAAAACTAACATTAAAATAAATGAAATAGACTGGATGATTCCACATCAAGCAAATATTAGAATTATAAACAAAGTAGCAAAATACATAAATATTCCATTAAAAAACATAATTACAACAATAAAAGAATATGCAAATACATCTGGAGCATCCATACCTATTACTATGCATCATGCAATTAAAATTGGTAAAATTAAACACAATCAACTTCTGCTACTTGAAGCATTTGGAGCTGGATTGACATATGGAATAGTTCTAATAAAATATTAACCAATGAATAAGACAGCTTTCATGTTTCCTGGACAAGGTAGTCAATATGTTGGTATGATTAAAAGTATAATAAATCTTGATATTGTGAAAAATACAATTGCTTATAGTTCAAAAATACTAGAAATAAATTTAGAAAATATCATAATATACGGACCAGAAGAAAAATTAAACAATACAGAAATAGCACAACCTTTAATACTTACAATTAGTGTAGCAATATGGAAACTCTGGAATAAACGTAATGGACATATACCATCAGTCTTAGCAGGACATAGCCTTGGAGAATATTCAGCTTTAGTTTGCAACAATACAATATCATTTGAAGATGCAATTAAAATAACTAAAAAACGTGCAGAACTAATGAATTTAACAACTAAGTATCCAGCATCATCAATGATGTCAATATTAGGTACAAATGTAGAAATAATTAAAAAAATAATAAGAAAATTTAAAAAAAAATCCACAATAGTAGAAATAGCAGCACTAAACACAAAAAGACATACTGTAATATCTGGCAACTATGAATCAATAAGAGATATATCTAGAATATTAGAAATAAATGGAACAAAAAATATTATGCTAAAAATTAATGTGGCTTCACATTGTAAATTGATGTTAGATATATCAGAAGAATTTAAAAATTATATCAAAAATATAAGCTGGGAAATTGGTACCATTCCAATCATAAATAGTTTAAATATTAATTACAATAAAAAAAAAAATGATATAATAAATTCGTTAGTAAAACAATTATATAAACCTATTGCGTGGTTAGAAACTGTAAAGTACTTAGAATATATAGGAATAAAAAAATTAATAGAATGTGGTCCAAATAAAATTTTAACAAATCTCACCAAAAGAATGAGTAAAATAAACTGCACAAGCCTGGAAAATTATCAATCATTAATAACGTGCTTAAATGAACAAAAATAAAAAAATAGCAATAGTAACAGGGGCGAGTAGAGGCATAGGTAAAGAAATAGCTAAAAAATTATCATCAATTGATAACATTACCGTAATCGGCACATCTACATGTGATAGAAATACAGAATTATTAAACAACTACATAAAAGAAAATAATATTAAAAATTTTATACCGTTAACTTTAAATTTAAACAATACCAAATCAATATCAGAGATTGTATCTTACATAAACAGAAATATAGGAACTCCATTAATAATAATTAATAATGCTGGTATAACATCTGATAATTTATTCGTAAAAATGACTAATACAGAATGGACAGAAGTAATAAACATAAATTTAACAGGAACATTTCTTTTAACAAAAGCATGCTTAAAAAAAATGATATTATCAAAATGGGGGCGAATAATAAACATAAGCTCAATAGTAGCATTTACAGGAAATGCAGGCCAATCTAACTACGCTGCTTCTAAGGCTGGGATAATAGCTATGTCAAAATGCTTAGCTAAAGAAATAGCATGTACTGGTATAACTGTAAATGTTATAGCACCTGGATTCATAGATACAGATATGACTAAAAATTTAAATTTAAAACAAAAAGAAAATATATTAAAATATATTCCTATGAAAAAATTAGGAACAAGCCATGACATTGTTAATGTTGTGGAATTCTTAATATCAGAAAAATCCTCATATATAACTGGAGAAACAATCCATGTAAATGGGGGTATGTTTATGAATTAGCATAAATTAAAACCAAATTACTTTATAAATAATAGAAATACATTTAGGAAAAAATATGAACGATACATTTGAAAGAATAAAAAAGATAACAGCAGAACAACTAGAAGTAGAAGAATCCAAAATTGTCTTAGACGCATCATTCACGGATGATTTAGGAGCAGACTCATTAGATAATGTTGAACTTATAATGGCGCTAGAAGAACAATTTGAAATAGAAATTCCTGATGAAGAAGCAGAAAAAATATCAACTGTGAAAGATGCAGTAGACTACGTCAACGGAAAAATAGCTAAAAAAGAAGAACTCTAAAAAAATACATGCTAAAAAAAGTAGTTATAACAGGACTAGGTTTAATATCTCCATTAGGAAATAATGTAAAAGAATCATGGGAGAATATAAAATCTGGAAAAAGTGGTGTTAGAAATATTATAGATTTTGATACTTCGAATTATAAAACAAAGTTTGCAGGAACAATAAAAAATTTTTCCATTGAAGATTATTGCAAAAAAAAAAATATAAAAAAATTCGATCCATTTATACAATATGGAATAGCAGCTGGAATGCAAGCAATTATTGATTCCAAAATAAACAATTTTAAAAAAAATAAAAAAAACACTATTGGAATTATAATGGGATCAGGAATAGGTGGATTATCATTAATAGAAAAAAATACCAAATTACTAGATAAATATGGACCAAATAAAATTTCTCCCATGTTTATACCAGGATGTATAATAAATATGACATCAGGATACCTAGCTATAATAAATGGTTTTCATGGATTAAATTTAGCATTAGCCACATCATGCGCAACAGGAACGCATGCTATAGGCTTAGCTGCTAAATTAATTTCAATTGGAGAAACAAATATTATAATTGCTGGAAGTTCTGAAAAAGCTAGTACGCCATTAGCGCTAAGTGGGTTTTCAGCAACACGAGCTTTATCAACGAGAAATGATTTTCCAGACAAAGCTAGCAGGCCTTGGGATGTAGATAGAGATGGATTTGTATTAGGAGATGGAGCGGGTTGTATTGTATTAGAAGAATACGAACATGCAATAAATAGAAATGCTGAAATATACGCAGAAATATGCGGTTTTGGCATGAGTTGTGATGCATACCACATAACATCACCTACACCTGATGGCAATGGAACACTTAAAACTATGAAATTAGCACTAAAAGATGCAAAAATTAACCCACATCAACTTGATTATATAAACGCACATGGCACATCTACTATATATGGAGACATAAGCGAAAGTATGTCAATAGAACGCCTATTAGGAAAAAATTCCGTTTCAAAAGTTTACGTAAATTCAACAAAATCTATGTTAGGACATTCACTAGGAGCTGCTGGAAGCATAGAGGCCGTTATAACTGCATTATCTATTAAAGAAGAAATAATCCATCCGACAATAAATCTAAATACTATAGACAAAAAATGTAAGCTAAATTATGTAAAAAATGAGCAAAAAAAAATTAAAATTACATATGCAATGTCAAATTCGTTTGGATTTGGCGGAACAAATGCATCTATAATATTTAAAAAAATACAATAAATTACAATTCATTAAATAATTCACTTATACTTGACACTGCTTTATGAGAATTTAATTGTTTTTTATACAACATCTCATATGTATCTTTTTCAAAATTTCTAAATATTCCAACAGGAAATGGAGAATCAATAAACGACTGCTTAGCTAATAAAATTTGCAAAATATTTTCATCAAACACCTTATATTTAAGCATGATGTTTTTATTATCATTCACATTTTTAACAACACGCAACTTAAAATTTTCATCTAAATCTAAAGCATATTCATTATTTTTACCAAAAACCAAATAATCATTATCCTTTAAAAAAAGCAGTTTATTATTTTTATCATCTCTTTCTTTAAAACTATCAAATATACCATTATTAAAAACACTACAATTTTGTAAAACTTCTATAAAAGCCAATCCTTTATGTTTGGAAGCTTCAATTAATATTAATTTTAACCTTTCACTGTCGTTATCAATAGCTCTAGCCACAAACGTAGCGCCAACAGTCAACGCTAATAACACAGGATTAATAGGATTTTCTAAAGAACCATAAGGCGACGATTTGCTAATGCTATATTTTTCAGATGTTGGTGAATATTGCCCTTTAGTCAAAGCATAAATTTTATTATTTATAAACAAAACATTCACGCTAACATTACGCCTAATCATATGCAACATATGAGATAAGCCTATACTAAACCCATCTCCATCTCCAACTACAACCCAAACATTTAAATCATCTCTTACCATTTTTAATCCTGTAGCTACAGCTGGAGCTCTACCATGCAATGTATGAAAACCATGAGAATTTATATAATATGGAAACCTACCAGAACAACCTATTCCAGACACAAACACCACATTATCACTAGAAAATCCAACAGAAAATAATGCCTTTTCAACAGCCATTAATATAGCATAATTTCCACAACCAGGACACCATCTAATACTTTTAGATGATTCGAAACAATTTTTATTCATAAACACTTCAAACTAAACATTTTTCAATATCTCAATTTCTAACTCATTAAAACTAAACGGTCTACCAGTTACTTGAAATATTTCAATTACATTAATCAAATACTTTGATTTTAATAAAAAACTTAATTGGCTAACATTTTCCTCAATAACTAAAATTTTTTTAAAACTAGATATTATAAAAGATAAATCATTAGGAAATGGATTCAAATAACGTAAACATACCATAGATAAGTCATGTCCAAGCATAATTAACTTCTTATGTACGCTTTTTACTAATCCAAAAACACTTCCCCAAGTAACTATCAAACAATTTCCACCAGAATTTCCAATAACATCAGTCTTGTCAAAATCAATAGCAGAATCCAAAAACTTTTTATTCCTAAACTTAACCATATTAAAATGATTAATTGGATCATAGGAAATTTCGCCAGTATTACGATCTTTTTCTAACCCACCTATACAATATTGTAAATTTCCATTTACAGGATTAATCCATGTTCTGGAAGAACTTTCTTCAAAATCAATTAATCTATTTTTAAAAGTATAACCATTTTTAAAAATAAAATCTCTAATTACATCTTCGGATGGTAACTCCCATAATTCTGTACTATTCGCTATATTAGCATCAGACAATATAATTAAAGGAGTTGCATATTTACAAGACAAATAAAATCCTTCCAAAATAGACCAAAAGCAATTAATTGGAGAATTAGGAGCTAAAACAATAACAGGACATTCCCCATGTCTACCGAAAACAGCTGCTAATAAATCTGTTTGCTCAGATTTTGTTGGCATTCCTGTAGATGGACCACTTCTCTGAACATCTATTAAAATAATTGGAAGCTCAGCCATAACAGCTAAACCTAAACCTTCTTGCATTAAATCTAAACCTGGACCACTAGTACAAGTAAAAGACAATGCACCCCCATACGAAGCCCCTATAATTGACATTATTGCAGAAATCTCATCTTCTACCTGTATAATTTTAAAATTATAACTATTATACTTAACTAGTTTATGAAATATATCAGACGCTGGAGTAATAGGATAATTAGCAGAAAATAAAGAAATACCAGTTGCAATAGACGCAGCTAAAGCTCCAAAAGCAATCGCATCATTACCTGATATTTTCTTAAAGTTTGCTTCAATTCTGCTTTGTGTTAAAAACGGCAAAACATTATACTGAATATGAGATAGTTCTAAATTGTCACCATAATTATAACCTGCAATCAAAGCACTTTTATTTGATTCAAGTAAATCAGCATGTTTTTTAAACTTAGAATCAAGCCACAACAATGTTGTTTCATAACTTTTACTACATAACCAATAAACAATACCTAAAGCAAAAAAATTTCTACATTTTTTGGCTTTTGATATAGAAAATAATTTTTTTTCAACACAATTAAATGTTAAAGATGTAATTGGTACACTTACTACCCTATATGAAGATACTGTGCCATCTAATAATGGATCGCTAGAATATCCAGCTAATTTTAATCCTGCAAGCTTAAATGTATCATTATCAATAACCAAAAAACCACCAACTTTCAAGTACAAAAGACCACGCGATAAAGCAGCTGGATTCATTGCTACCAAAATATCAACTTTATCACTTATAGCATATATCTTTTCACTAGAAATACAAACCTGAAATACAGAAACTCCAGACAAAGAACCTGCTGGAGCTTTTATTTCAGCAGGAAATTCAACAAATGTATAAATATCATTTCCAGACTCTATACTACTTACAGAAAACTGACTTCCTATCAATTGAATTCCATCTCCAGAATCACCAACAAATCTTATAGATAACTCATTAACATTAATTACAGACATACTAAAATACAATATAACAAAACAGATATATAATAAACTTTATTGCATAAAAAATATATAGTATAATTAGACATTATAAAATTGGATTAAATTTCTAAAAATACAAAAACTAAAACCATGAAAAAAATAGAACTCAATAATAAAATAATAAAAATAAACATATCAAAAAAGACCTTACCGTTGTCATGCCCACAGAATGGCTCATATTCATGGGATTCTCATCCTAAAGTTTATTTACAAATCAAAAATAACACCCAAGTTACATGTCCATACTGTAGCACAATATATTACATGACAGACTAAGCTAATCTAATACTTTCTATTGACAACAAAATCAGAAAGCACACAAGCAATGTCCAAATATTTTGATCTTGGAAATAATTTACATAGCTCATTCTTAGCTTTATCAGATTCTGCCAGCGCTAATTTAAAAACGTACTCTGCCGCTCCAGAATTAATAACAATATTTTTAACATCTTTAAATTTATCTTTATCATAATTGTCAAGTATATCATGTAAATTTTTTTTCTCTTTTAAACTTATATTCTTTCTAGCATAAATTAAAGGCAAAGTAAAAATTCCTTCAAAAATATCATCTCCAACATTTTTACCAAACTTACTATTATCATTTAAAAAATCTAAAGCATCATCTATTAATTGATATGCTAATCCTAAATGAATTCCATAATTATAAACACTGTTATAAATATCAAATTCTGAATTTGTTATAATAGAACTTATAGAAGATGCAGCTGAAAATAACTGTGCTGTTTTACGTTTAATTATTTCAAAATAAGCGTCCTCGCTTATTTCAAAATTCCTCTTATTGACAAGCTGCATAGATTCTCCCTCAGCCATTATATTAGCTGAATCAGATATAACTTTTAAAACTCTAAAATCCTCAACATTCAACACAATTTGAAAAGATCTAGTATATAAAAAGTCTCCAACCAATATAGCTTCTTTATTTCCCCAATTACTATTGACAGTCATTTTGCCTCTACGTTTTTCAGATACATCAACTACATCATCATGCAACAAAGTAGCTGTATGTATTAACTCTATAACTCCAGCTGATATAATATGTTTATTTCCGCTATAACCCAGTAATTTAGACAATAAAATTGTAACTATAGGTCTAATTCTTTTACCGCCATGCGATATGATATAATTAGTCACATCATTTATCAAATCAACATTTGAAACCAATCCAGACTTTATCACATCATCTACTTGAGATAACTCCAACTCAAATTCTTTTTTTATACTCTCAAAAAACATACCATAACCAAAAAAAACAAAAATTTATAAAATTTCATAACAATAAACAATAAATATTGGACTTGATTTTACCATAAATATCACAATTCCTATACATAGAAAAAGAAATTTATTAATAGATTATAACTTGTACTTTTAAAATAAAAATTATACAATTTTATTGTTAATCACAAACATATAAACACTTAATAAAATGAATATAAATTTACAATTTAAAACAAATCAAAATTTATGTATATTCTATAAAAAAAAATATAAAATCTTGTCACCAATAGAAGAATATATTTTAGCAAACAAACTTAAAAATGAAAATGATTTAACAGCAGCCAAAACCTTAATAGAATCAAACATATACAACGTAATTAAAATAGCAAAAAACTATTCTGGATATGGCCTGCTTTTAGCAGATTTAATTCAAGAAGGAATTATAGGACTAATGAAAGCAGTAAAACGATTCGATCCAGATAAAAAGATAAGACTAATAACATTTGCTATATATTGGATAAAATCTGAAATACATGAATACATAATAAAAAATATAAGAATAGTAAAAATAGCCAACACAAAAGCACAAAGAAAGTTGTTCTTCAATATAAAAAAAATAAAAAATCTTGGATGGTTAAACAATAATGAAATAAAATCAATATCAAAAACACTTAACATAAAAAACAAAGATATCATATATATGGAAAAACGGTTAAGCAAAAATGATATGCCATTCAATACAATATCTTATGATGAAGACCAAATGGAAACAGAAAGTAATCTAATACCAGAAAATTATATTAATTCAAATGATAAGGATCCATTAATACTTATTGAGCAAGCAAATTGGAAAGAATATATAACTAATAAGTTAAAAATAGCACTATACAAATTAGACACCCGCAGTCAAGAAATAATAAAAGCAAGATGGCTTAACAAAAAAAAAAATACACTTAAAAAACTTGCACAAAATTATAACATCTCATCAGAAAGAATTAGACAATTAGAGAATAATGCTATAAAAAAACTAAAAACCTTAATATCTACGGAAAACAAGCATCAAAAATATTAATTACCATAAAAAAAACACTATTACTGAACATAAACCAATAAAAAACTAATTACAAATTTAAAATACCAAAATTCAAACAAAAATATGAATATTTGTGAACTAAAAAAAAAAACAATATTAGAATTAATAGATATAGCAAAAAATTTCAATATACCTGATATAGGCAGAACAAGAAAACAAGAAATAATATTTTCTATACTAAATGAACGAGCAAAAACCGGAGAAAGCCTTACAGGTACAGGTGTGCTTGAAATATTACAAGATGGATTTGGATTTCTTCGATCTGCAGATAGTTCGTATTCTGCTGGTCCAGATGATATATATGTATCTCCAAGTCAAATAAGAAAATTTAATTTAAGAACAGGCGATGAACTAAAAGGAAAAATACGCCCTCCAAAGGATGGAGAGCGATATTTTGCTTTACTTAAAGTAGACGAAATAAATAATGAATTACCAGATGTAGCTAAAAATAAAATAGCATTTGAAAATTTAACACCATTACACGCATGTGAAAAATTTAAATTAGAAATAGGAAATGGGACAACTGAAGATATAACATCAAGAATTATAGACATTGCAGCACCTATAGGAAAGGGACAACGAGCTTTATTAGTATCTCCACCTAAAGCAGGCAAAACAGTAATACTACAAAAAATAGCACATTCTATGACGATAAATCATAGCAACTCTCATCTGATAGTTTTATTAATTGATGAAAGACCTGAAGAAGTAACGGAAATGTCAAGATCTGTAAAAGGTGAAGTAATAGCTAGCACATTTGATGAGCCAGCAAGTAGACACGTACAGGTAGCTGAAATAGTAATAGAACGTGCTAAAAGACTAGTTGAACATAAACAGCATGTAGTAATACTATTAGATTCTATTACTAGACTTGCTAGAGCATACAACACCGTAGTGCCATCTTCCGGTAAAGTTCTAACCGGAGGAGTAGACGCAAATGCTTTGCAAAGGCCAAAACGATTTTTTGGAGCCGCAAGAAATATTGAAGAAGGAGGAAGTCTAACAATAATAGCAACTGCATTAATAGAAACTGGATCAAAAATGGACGACGTCATTTTTGAAGAATTTAAAGGAACAGGAAATTCTGAAATATATCTTGACAGAAAGATTTCTGAAAAAAGAGTATATCCATCAATTAATATAACAAAATCAGGAACAAGACGAGAAGAATTATTAGTTCCTCAAAATGAATTACAAAAAATGTGGATATTAAGGAAGCTACTACATCCAATGGATGAAACAGAAGTAATAGAATTCTTAATTAAACATTTAAAAAATACACGAACAAACGATATTTTTTTCGATTCCATGAATAAAATAAAATAATTATTACTAATTAAATTTAAAAATAAAAAAAATTATTGAAAAATTAAGTAACATAAATATAATAAATAAAATTAAAATTTAACTACCTGAGATATATATGGACACTTTATATAGCTTCTTTATAAAAAATGTTTTTCTAACTGCATTATTTATTACATCAATATTAATTTGGATATCATTTGAAATAAAAGAAATGATTTATTCAAAAAATAGCATAAACCCAACACAAGCAATAGAGATAATAAATCATAACAATGCCATATTTATAGATTCTAGAAATGAAAAGCTATTCAACGAAAAGCATATTATAAATTCAATTAATATTCCTTTAGAAGAAATAAATGATCAAAACAAAAAATTAAAAAAATATAGAAACAAAACCATAATAGTTATACAAACAAATAATTTCTACGCAAGAAAAACAATAAATATTCTTAAAAATCTCGAATTTAAAAATATACTATACATGAACGATGGAATAAATTCATGGAATAAAGAACAATTACCAACTACTAATGAAAAAGAATGATAATCAAAATATATACAATAGAAACATGTAAATACTGCATTATGGCTAAAAAATTATTACTTAATGCAAACTTACAATATGAAGAAATAAAATTAGATAACGACTATGAAAAACTAGAAAACTTAATAGAACTTACAAAACAAAAGCAAGTACCTCAAATTTTTATAGATAACCAATTTATTGGAGGATACGAAGATTTAAAAGAATTTTTAAATAAAAAAATATATAATACATGATAGGTATAATAGGTGCAGGTGTATGGGGGATATCACTTGCTATGGTAATAGCTAAAAACGGAAATGATGTTATTATATGGGGAAGAAACGAAAAAAAAATAAGAAAATTACAAAAAAATAAACAAAATAAAAAATATTTACCAAATATAACATTTCCTAATAAAATGAATTTTCAAAGTGATATTAATTACTTACTAACAAATTGTAAAACTATAATAATAGCAATCCCCAGTAGCTCATTTCCTGAAATAATAGACGTCATAAAAAAAAATACAAAGACTCCTCATAACATAGCATGGGTATCAAAAGGTTTAGACAAAAACACAAATTTTTTAAGCATGACTTTGCAAGAAAAATTAGGAGATTCCCAAATATTCGGAATAATAGCAGGTCCAAGTTTTGCTAAAGAAGTAACTAAAGAAATAAAAACATCAATAGTAATTGCATCAAATGATATGAATTTTTCAAAATTATTAAAAAAATACATTAGCAATAATTATATGCAAGTATATATAAGCACAGATATAATTGGAATTCAATTAGGAGGAGTAATCAAAAATGTAGTTTCCGTTGCTTGGGGAATTTTAACAGGATTGAAATCAGGGGAAAATACGAAATCAGCTTTTGTAATAAAATATCTACAAGAAATAAAAATATTATGGATAAAACTTAATGCAGATTTTGAAACACTTACAGGATTAGCTTGTTTTGGTGATATTTTATTAGGATGTACAAACACAAAATCTAGAAACACTAGATTTGGAATTAAACTTGCAAAAAACATACCTGTTAAATCAAAAAATACAATAGAATCAATTGAAAATATAAATATATTTTATAAATTATTGAGAAAACACAAAATAAAAGCACCGTTAACTAAAAAAATACGCAATATTTTATTCAAAATAGATCCTGTAACATCTATATTAAAAATATAAACTAAAAATACTTTTTAAAAAAAATTGGTTTTTTTTTTTTTTTATAAAAAAAAATTCTAAAATATTAATAATACTAGAAATACACATAACTCCAATTAAACTTCCAAGAAATTCACACTTAAATTTATCACTAATATAGAATTCTACTCCTTTAAAATCCTTATGAAAAAATTTAAAATCTTTTATATTTACTCCAATTCCTAAAATGAAATTACGATCATCACATTTATCTATTAAAATTCCAGCAATTTTAAATTTTTTCAAATAAATATCATTAGGCCATTTTAAAACCAAATACTCTAATTTTAAAAAATGTAACACCTTAAAAACAGCTAACCCTACAAATAAACTTAAATAATAAATGTTAGTACAATTAACATAAACAAAATTATTAATACACAAAGACATTAATAAACTACTTTCACCAACTGAATGCCATTTATTCAAATACCTTCCTCTACCATTACTTTGTCTACGAGAAAAAACAACACCATTACCTCTTAAATTAAAACTATTACTTCTTAAAATATAACTATTAGTAGAGTCTATTTCATCTAATATTAATAATTTAGATATCTTATAGAATCTAAACTTCTTAAGAAAAAACTTAACATTCTTATAATTTAACATTACTACTATAATTCAAAAGCTTTCCCTATATCAATAATAGAATCAATAACTTTAACACCACATTCTTTTAATATCGCAATTTTCCCTGCTACACCACCTATACCCATATTTTCTATTGCCCCTGCATGTCCCATTTTTTTTCCTATAGGCGCATTAATTCCAGATATATATGCTATTACTGGTTTATTTATATTTTTTTTTATAAAATATCCAGCTTCCTCCTCTGCCGATCCACCTAACTCTCCTATCATTAATATGACTTCAGTTCTCAAATCTTCATTTAAAAGAGATAAAATATCTATAAAACTAGACCCAACAATAGGATCTCCACCTATACCAATACTTATACTTTGCCCTAATCCTAATTCACTTGTACATTTTATAGCTTCATAAGTTAATGTTCCTGATCTGGAAACAATTCCCACTCTACCTTCTAAATTAATATCGCAAGGCATAATGCCTATTCTACAAAAATTTGGTATAATAAACCCAGGAGAATTTGGTCCTATTATTCTTACATTTTTATTAAGCGAATACTTTTTAACACATAAAAAGTCTAAACTTGGTATACCTTCTGTTATACAAACAATTAACCTAATTCCAGCATCTATAGCTTCTATAATAGCATCTTTGCAAGATGGAGCAGGTACAAATATAACACTAGTATTAACACATGTTTTCATAACAGCTTCCTTTACCGTATCAAAAACAGGTAAGCCTAAATGTACTTTACCACCTTTCCCAGGTGTAACTCCACAAACAACATTAGTCTTATAATCAATAGATTTTCTAATATGATAGGTAGCACTATTACCAGTAAATCCTTGACATACTATTTTAAAATCTTCATTGAAAAAAATATTCATAATATTTCCTCAGAAAATTTAATAACTTTCTCTACAGATAAAAGAAAATCAGACTCAATATACATATTTAAATTCGAATTTTTTATTATATAAATACCATATTCAGAATTATTTCCAACAAACCTAATTACGATTGGAATTGAAACATATAATTCATTAACAGTATCAATAATACTATTTGCAATTAAATCACATCTAACAATTCCACCAAAAACATTCACAAATATACTCTTAAGGTTCTTATTTAAAAGCAATAGTTTAAATGCCTCAAAAACTCTATCTTTTGTAGCATTACCACCTATATCTAAAAAATTAGCAGGTTTTCCACCACATCTAAACAATAAATCCATAGTGGCCATAGCTAAACCAGCTCCATTTACAATACATCCAATATTACCATCTAAAGAAACATAACTTAATCCATATTTTTCAGCTTCAAATTCAATAGAATTTCTCTGACTAAAATCAAAAATACCTTTTAAATCAAGATGTCTATACAAAGAATTATCATCAATTTCAACTTTTGCATCCAAACATAATAATTTATTATAATCAGTAACAACCAAAGGATTAATTTCTAATAAACTAACATCATTTTTTAAAAAAAAATTAAAAAATTTAGTTAAAATAAACTTAAATTCAAGGAAAAAATCTCTATTCAAATCTAAATAAGATAAAATATTTCGTATTTGATAATCTTTAAAACCTAAAAATATATCTACCTCTATCTTTATAAAATCTTTACACGACTCCACATCTGTCCCACCAAAAGAAGAAATCATCAACACAATAGACTCAAGTGTTCTATCTACAAAAACAGATAAATAAAACTCTCTATAAATACTTACAACTTCTTCAACTAAAATAGAATTTACAATTTTACCATACTTATCTATCTGCTCAGTAAAAAACTTTTTTCCCAAATTTTTATTAACAAAATTAAACAAAGAATCATAATTATTTAATAACCTTACAACACCTCCATTTTTCTTTCTTGCTCCAGAATGAACCTGTACTTTGCAATAAACTTCAAGATCCCTAAATAAATTACAAACAAATTCAATATCACTAATGTTTCTTATTAAAAATGACCTAGGCACTGGAATTCCATTGCTTTTAAACAACTCTTTAGACTGATACTCATGCAAATACATAAAAATCTCTTTTTAAAAATAATATAAAATAATATATTATATATAAATACACATTTAATATAAACTTTAAAAATACGAATTATTAACAAAATAATTAAAAGCAAATAATACAAATATTAAAATGACAAAAGATAAAAAAATAAAAAACTTAATAAAATTAGAAAAAAACAGACAAGAAACTTGCATAAACTTAATAGCTTCAGAAAATTACATAAGCGAATCAATAATAAATATGGAAAATTCTATTCTAACAAATAAATATGCAGAAGGTTATCCTAATAAAAGATACTACGCAGGATGTAAATATATAGATAAAATAGAAGAAACTGCAATAAACAGAGCTAAAAAACTTTTTAAAGTAAATTATGCAAATGTACAGCCACATTCTGGATCACAAGCAAATCAAGCCGCATATATGTCATTATGCAAAGTAAAAGAAAAAATTTTAGGCATGAAACTAGAACATGGTGGACATCTAACACATGGACACAAAATAAACTTCTCAGGAAAAACATATAATTTTATCCAATATGGAGTAAATAAAAAAACAGGATACATAAATTACGACGACATAGATTCATTAGCAAAAGAATACACCCCGAAATTAATTATAGCAGGAGCATCTGCTTATTCAAGAATAATAGACTGGAAATCATTAAAACGGATAGCCAAAAAAATAAATGCTTTTTTAATAACAGACATATCACATGTATCAGGACTAATTGTATCAAATTTATACCCATCACCAATAAATTATGCTGATGTAATAACATCCACAACACAAAAAACTCTAAGAGGTCCAAGAGGCGGTTTAATTTTAACAAATAATAAAAAAATTGGAGTTTTGCTAAATACTTCAATTTTTCCAGGAATACAAGGAGGTCCATTAATGAATACAATAGCAGCTAAAGCCTGCTGCTTCAAAGAAGCATTAACGAAAAAATTTAAAAACTATCAAAAACAAACTTTAATAAATTCAAAATACTTCGCTGAATGCTTAAAGTATAAAAATTTTGAAATAATATCAAATGGAACTGACACTCATTTATTTCTAATAAATTTGAAAAATAAAAAAATTACAGGAATAAATGCAGAAAAAAAGCTAGAAACTGTAAATATAATAGTAAATAAGAATGTAATTCCAAATGACACCTTGCCAGCAAATATAACAAGCGGCATAAGAATAGGCACACCAGCAATAACAACCAGAAACTTTAGAATAAAAGAAATTAAAAAAATATCAGAATGGATAAACTATATACTTAAAAAAAAATCATACAAAAAAAAAATAAAATTGAAAGTTATAAACTTATGTAAAAATCACCCAATGTACATTCAATGTAAAAAAAAAGCAAATAACCATAATGAAAAAAATATTTAAAAAAAGACATAAATCCAGAAAACTAATAATACAAGCATTATATAATTTTGAAATATCGAAAAATAATATTAATGAAATAGAAAATTATTTACTTGATACAATAAATGAAAAAAAGATAGATAAAAATTATTTTCATACATTAATAAAAAAAATACCGGAAAAAACAGACATACTAGATAAAATAATAATACGATACACAGAAAAGAATACCTACATGAATACAATAGAAATAGCGATAATACGATTAGCTACTTTTGAACTGCTTTTTTGTCTAAAAATACCATATAAAGCAATAATCAACGAAGCATTGGAACTATCTAAAATATTTTGTTCAAAATCAAGCTATACATTCTTAAATAAAATACTAGATGGTATAGCAAAAGAAATAAGAGAAGTATAATAACAAAAATTTCCAAACTTACTTATTATTCATCACTAATTTCATGACTTAACTTATTACTATTAAGATCATTATTCGAATATTCAAACAGTCCTAAATTATGCCCTTCTTCTATTTCACGTAACGCTATAATAGTAGGTTTATCATTACACGCATTTACTAATGGTTCAACATTTTTCAATGCTATTTCTCTCGCTCTTTTTGAAGAAATTAAAACTAATTCAAATCTATTATTTATATATTTGAGACACTTTTCTATTGTAACTTCTGACATAAAACAATCCTAAAATTAAACAACACCAATAAATGCTATAGCAAATATTTTTTGTGTAAAAACTAAACATTTTTGTCTATATTACAAATATATTCACTTACATTAAAACATAATTTTCTTATACCTATTCCATTTTTACAAGAAATAAAAAATAAATTCATATACCCAAAATCCATAATAAATTCATTAAATAAAAATCTTAACTTTAAATTATCTAATAGATCGACTTTATTAAAAATTAACCACTTTTCTTTATTATAAAGATCAATATCAAAGCTCCTTAACTCATTGAGTACAACATATATTTCGTTTTTCAAAGCATCAAAATCAGTTGCCTTAGAAATATCCACAACGTGTAATAATAATTTTGTTTTTACTAAATGCTTCAAGAATCTAATCCCTAAACCTACACCTACAGATGCATTCTCAATAATGCCAGGTATATCAGCAATTACAATATTTCCAGCTCTATATCCATCAATAACACCTAAAACAGGATGTATTGTTGTAAATTCATAATCAGCCACCATAGATTTTGCAGCAGAGACACAATTAAGAAAAGATGATTTTCCAACATTAGGAAACCCAAGTAAACCTACATCAGATAATATCTTCAACTCTAAATGTAAATATTTTAATACAGCAGACTTCCCTAATGAAACGCACTTATTCATCCTAGACACATCACTTCTAAAAATAAAACTACCACACCCAGAACCACCACCTAAAGCAACTGTCACTGTTTGCTTATGTACTAAAATTTCTCCAATAAAATCATCCGTTTCATTATCAATAATAGTTGTACCTAAAGGAACATCTATAAATAAATCATTGCCATTTCTACCTGTTTTTTTAAATCTTCCACCACTATGCCCATCTTCAGCTTTATAGTTATTTTTAAATTTTAAATAATAAAAAGTAGACAAGTTCTTGTTTCCAACCAAATATACATTTCCACCTTTCCCTCCGTTGCCACCATCAGGTTTTTTAAAAGAAGATAAACTATCCCGCGTAAAACTTAAACAACCATTGCCACCTTTACCTGAAGATACATATAAATCTATTTCATCTAAAAAACGCATAGATGAATACTACAAACTAAGAACACTAACATATTTTTTTTTATTAAGTCCTTTTATTTCAAATTTTACATATCCATCTTTCTTTGCGAATAAAGTGTGATCAACAGCTAAACCTACATTGATTCCATTATGAAACTTTGTTCCTCTCTGTCTTAATATTATACTTCCACTTTTAATAAACTCACCACCAAAAACCTTAACTCCTAATCTTTTTGATTTTGAATCTCTACCATTTCTTGAACTACCACCAGCTTTCTTTTGTGCCATATCGAACCTTAATAAATATAATCAATCATTTAATATAGAAACTATCTTAACAAGAGTATAATTTTGTCTGTGCCCACATTTATTCATATAATGTTTTCTTCTTCTGAACTTTAAGGTAACAACTTTATCATCTTTGAAATTTTTCAAAACTTCGGAAACTACTCTAATATTTTTTAAATAAGGACTTCCAAAAACAACAGTATTACCATCATCAAATATCAAAATATCATTAAAAAACAACTTATCACCAGCATTTAAATCTACATTATCTATACGTATAATCGACCCTTCCATAACCGAATATTGTTTATTCCTATCTAAAATCACAGCATGCATAAAATAACACCTAAAAAAATAAAATCACAAAATAACTTATAAACTTCAAAGATAGAATAATCTATAATTATTAAAATTAATATATTATTATAATATAAAAAATTAAATTTTATACAAATAAATAAAGCCATGACAAAAATAAAATCCGAAATTTATATAAAAATTAAAACATCAATATCCATTGGATTCGCATTATTCGCAATGTTATTTGGTGCTGGAAATATAATATTTCCTTTATACTTAGGAGCTAACACAGAAAAAAATATATCAATTGCAATAATAGGATTTCTTCTAACAGGTGTTGGTGCTCCATTTTTAGGATTATTTGCAACAACACTATTTAATGGAAATTATTGGAATTTTTTTTGTCGCTTAGGAAAAGTTCCAGCAATTATAATAATTTCATTTTTAATAATAATAATTGGACCACTAATAGCAATACCAAGAACAGAATCAATAATTTGGAATAGCGTATCACTATATTTACCAGAACAAATAAAATATCACTACATATTTAGCATTGCTTATTGCCTATTACTATTAATTCTAAGCATAAAAGAAACAAAAATAATAAATATCCTAGGGTTAATATTAAGTCCAATTAAAATAATAACATTCTCAATACTAATAATCATTGGATTATTTTTCACAGATCAAACAAAAACAATTATTATAGAAAAAACAAATTTATTAGAAACATTTAATAAATCAATTTTAATCGGATATAGCACAATGGATCTGCTAGCCACATTTTTTTTTGCAAATATAGCGTTTAAATCAATACAAACTAAAAATGAAAATAAAACTAACATAACTATTATAACATTAGCAAGTGCTATAGGAGCTGTTCTAATAGGAATTACTTACATAGGATTTATATTATTATCCAATAAATATAAAAACATGTTAAAAGAAATACCTATAGAAAATATTTTAATATCAATATCACAAATAACATTAGGAAAATTTGGAGGAATATTTATATGTATATGCCTATCATTCGCATGCTTAGCAACAGCATTAGCATTAACTCAAGTATCAAAAACATATTTATATGAAGAAATATTTAAAAAAAAAGTACCAAATTCCTTATGCTTAAGCATAATAATAATAATAACATTTATTATGAGTCACTTGAAGTTTCAAAATTTAATGGCTCTAGCTATTCCTATATTGGAAATATTCTATCCTACATTAATAATAATATGCATAATGAATATATTATTTAAACTTAAAAATATAAAAACCATAAAAATTCCAGTTCTTGTAACAATAATATTATCATTTTCATTTGCTTATATTTATTAAAAGTAATCATTCTACTCTTGAATAAGAAACTTTAACACAATTTTTTGTAAACAACTGATAATTAACAGATCTCAAATTGACCAAATAATTATAAAAATTTTGTATTTCAAATTCATAATATGGCCTATCACTAACTATGTAGCTTAAAAAAATAAAAATAATATTTTCATTAGCTATATCATAAAAAATATAATCTACAGAATTACTATTAAAAAAATGAAATAATTCCAAAATTATTGATTTCCAATCAAAAACAAATCCAAATAAAATTTTTGGTATACATTTTAATAAAAAAACTTCACACCCAACTTTTTCAAAATCAAATCCAAATAAATAGAAATCATTTAAATATTTACAAATATTAACATCAATATGAAGTTCTACACGATTAAATTCCTCCAGATTAATATTTATTAACCTGTTAAAACTTTTAAACTCATACGTAAAACCATCTATAACAATCATCTTTAAAACAACTGTTAAATTTACAACAAAAACATCATCACCAATCTTAAAAAATAAAATCTTATTATTTAATAAAGTCAAAGCTCCGTCTAGAGAAATATATAGTTTCCTATTACTACAATAATTGTTATAAATATCATTAAAAATATTACTATAATCTAAATTTAAGTCATTAAGTTTCTTATTTTCAAATTGAACACAATTATCTAAAATGCTAATAATTTTGTTATCATTTGATAAATAACTAACTAAACTATTATAAATAAATTCATATATAACATTGGGATCTCTAAACTTAACTTCAGTTTTTTTAGGATGAACATTTATATTTACTAAATTGTGACTTATCGTAAAATACAAACAATAACTGGGCTTATATCTATATCCAGCAAATTTCAAATAAGCATTTTTAATTGCTAAATTAACTAGCTTATCATCAATAAAACGATTATTCAAAAAAAAGTAACTGTTATTAGTGCTTGTTTTTAAGCTTTTAATTGTTGAAATTAATCCAGACAAACTGTAAAATTCATTATTAATGTCAATATATATAGATGTAGATGTAAATTTTTTTCCACAAATAATTTCTATCCTTTTAATCATAGAATAATGATCAGAACAAATCGGATAATTTCTTAATTCTCTACCATTATTATATAAAACAACTTGAATATCAAACCTACACAATGCAATACATTTAAAAACAAAATCTAAAAATCCAAACTCTATACCTAGAGACTCTAAAAAGAGTCTTTTCATAAGCGAATTAAAAAATAAATTTTTAACAATAACAGTTGTACCAATATTACGTGAAATAGGTTCCAAATCTATGCTTAATTTACCACCATCAGAAAAAATTTTCCATGCTAAATCTTGATATTTAGTTCTAGAAATCAATTCAAACCTAGATATAGAACTTATATAAAACAAAGCTTCACCTCTAAATCCATATGTTTTTATAGACTTCAAATCGCAAAGATTAAAAATTTTACTAGTAGTAAATCTAGAAATTGATAAATATAAATCTTCTTTATATATTCCATTCCCATTATCGATAACTTTTATCAAATCTAATCCACAATTCTCTATAAATACAGATATTTTAGTACTAGAAGAATCACAACTGTTTTCTAATAATTCCTTTAAAACATAAGATGGTCTATCAATAACTTCTCCAACAGCTATACTGGCTATAACATCATCTGGTAATTTATTAATTCTCAAATAAAATGCCTTAAAAAATCAAAAATAAACACGCATATCATCTTTACCATACAAACTACTTACACATTTATCACAAACATTAACAAACTTATTAATTAAAATATTATCTATATTTCTATACCAACATCTCTCACATTTTTTTTTTCTTATCTTATCAAATTTCAAATACACACCATCTATACTAGTTTTATAAAAGCTATTATCTAAATCCAATAAACAAAAAATATTGACACTAGACACAATAAAAAAAATATATAATTCTTTATCAAATTTTAATAATAAATTATACCACTTACTGTCGCAAAAAATACTAACATCTGCTTCTAAAAAACTACCGATAATCCCATTTTTTCTAAAATTCTCCAAAAATTTATTTATCTCACACTTTAAAACAAAAATACTATCCCATTGATCTGGAAAAAACTGTAAAATACCAATCATAGGTAAAAAGTTATTATCTAATTCAGATAAAAACACAGATTGCTTTCTATCTCCAGGAATATACTGCCAAATTTCTTCTGAAGTAAAACTTAAAATAGGTGACAATAACTTTGTTAATAAATTAATAATATAATAAATAGCAGATTGTACAGATTTTCTCAATAGACCATTTTTACTAGAAGTGTATAGCCTGTCTTTAACGACATCTAAATATTTACTACATAAATCATCCACACAAAACATATGTAACTTTTGATAAACAACATGAAAATTATAGTTCTCATATTCATTTAAAACAGAATTACTTAAATTCGAAAAAGCAAATATTACCCAAACATCTATACCCAACATATCTTGAAAATTTAACAAATCAACATTAGGATCGAAATCAGATATATTAGATAACAAAAATCTAACAGTATTTCTTATCTTTCTATAAGACTCACAAATCCTACTTAAAACTTCATTGGAAATATTAACATCAAAAGCATAATTTACAGAAGCAGCCCATAATCTTAACACATCAGAACCATATTCATTCACAATCTCCAATGGAGATATAACATTATTTAAAGATTTAGACATCTTCTTGCCTTCACCATCTAAAACAAATCCATGAGTTAATACTTTTTTATAAGGAGCTATACCATAAATAGATATGGAATTTAACAAAGAAACCTGAAACCATCCTCTATACTGATCATTACCTTCCACACAAACATCAAATGGTAAATTTAAATCTGGATATTTATTAAACATATATTTATAAACTGTACTAGAATCATACCAAACATCCAAAACATCATCGACTTTCTTATATATACTAATATCAACACCAAGTAACTCAAAAACATCAAACTCGTACCAAACATCTATTCCGAACTTATAAACCATATTAATAATTTTTCCCATTATACATATAGTATCTGGATGTAACTCTTTAGTTTTTCTATTTAAAAACAACGTAATTGGAACACCCCAAATACGTTGTCTGGATATACACCAATCAGGCCTAAATTCCAAAATTTTTAACATTCTATCTTTTCCAAAAACAGGCACCCATTGAATCAAATTACTTGAAAAATCCATGGCTACAAATTTTAAATCCTTATTAGATACTTTTAAAAACCACTGATCAGTTGTTCTTAAAATCAATGCACTTCCATGCCTCCAACAATAAGGATATCTATGATTAATTACATCTAAAAATAACAAATTACAACTATTTCTAAGTAAATCCATAACTATATCGCCTGCTTTATCTAAATGCACTTTAGATAAAAATTCTACATCTTCAAAAAAATAACCATAATTATCTATAGAATTTTTTAAATTTAAATTGTATTGCACACCTATTTTATAATCATCAAAACCGTATGCAGGAGCTATATGAACACATCCAGTGCCAGAATCATTTTGTACATGACTGCTTAAAACAACACTAATATGTTTATCATAAAATGGATGCAATAAATTTATACCTTCTAATTCTTTACCTAAAAATCGTTTTATTATAATATAATCAAGTGTAAATAACTTGGAGAAAACTATATTTAACAAATCACTATTCAAAATATACCCAATATTATTATATTTAACAAAAACATACTCAAATTCAGGATTTAAAGCTACTGCTTCATTAAATGGTAAAGTCCATGCTGTAGTAGTCCAAACAATAAAACCTATACTACCAAGATTATTATTAGCTTTTAAAGAAGAAAATATATTATTATTATTATCTACTTTGAAAAAAACGTATAAAGACACAGAAAATTTATCAAAATATTCTATTTCAGCTTCCGCTAATGCAGATCTGCAATTTATACACCAATGTACAGGCTTTTTACCATTATAAATATATCCATACTCAATCATAAATTTTAAACTTTCAATTATATTGGATTCAAAATCACAACTCATGGTTTTGTAAAAATTTTTCCAATCAGCATTAACTCCTAATCTAATAAAAGAATTTTTTTGAATAATTATTTGATCTTCAGCATAATTTCTACATAATCTTCTAAAATCTTTTTTAGATAAACTTAAATTTGATTTTTTGTATTTTTTTTCTATATTTAATTCTATAGGCAATCCATGGCAATCCCAACCAGGAACAAAACTAACATCATACCCAGATAAAATTTTAATTTTACAAATTATATCCTTCAAAATTTTATTAAAAGCATGCCCTATATGAATGTCCCCATTTGCATATGGTGGGCCATCATTCATTACAAATTTTTTACTTTTATTCAAATTCTTAATAGATCTATACAAATCAAGATCATCCCAAAACTTTAATATATTAGCTTCTGTTTTAGCTAAATTAGCTCTCATTGAAAATTGAGTACTTGGCAAATTCAAAGTAGACTTATAATCCATAAAAACTCCATAACAAAAAAATTTGAATCATACAAAATGTTATAATATAATATATAAATTAAAATACAAAAAAGTCTTACAGAAAATAAAATAAATTATAAATGTAATAGTATAGTTTGAAATTGATATATATAAAATAAAATGATATTATCAACGGATGTCTTTTCAGAATATAATATTAAAAATAATAATTTGTTTATAATCCAATTAATTTGCAAAAAAATTAAATTTTTGCTTTAATACTTTAAACAGTATGAATTATATTCTGAACTACATATCCATACAAATATTGATCTAAAAAAAAAGTCGCTGGCGTAGCTCAATTGGTAGAGCAGCTGATTTGTAATCAGCTGGTAGTAGGTTCAAATCCTATCGCCAGCTATTTAAATTAATAGGTGTTTTCATAATATTTACTTGACTTTTACATATTAGAATGAAAGAATATTTTCTTATTTATGGAGGAGTGCCCGAGCGGCCAATGGGAGCAGACTGTAAATCTGATGACTATAACTGGTCTACGCAGGTTCAAATCCTGCCTCCTCCATAAATGAAAATTTAAACAGCTAAGCTAAGTTTAATTTAAAAATATTTGCGGGTGTAGTTCAATGGTAGAACTTCAGCCTTCCAAGCTGATAGTGTGGGTTCAATTCCCATCATCCGCTAAATATAACTTATAAACGCCCATATAGCTCAGGGGTAGAGCACTTCCTTGGTAAGGAAGAGGCCACCGGTTCAAGCCCGGTTATGGGCTTTCTGAAATAATTTTTGGAGAATATCTTGTGGCAAAAGTAAAATTTGAAAGAAACTTACCACACATCAATGTAGGTACAATAGGACATGTAGATCATGGCAAAACAACATTAACTTCTGCTTTGACTAAAATACTATCAAAAAAATATGGAGGCGAATTTAAAGATTATAAAGATATAGATACATCTCCAGAAGAAAGAGAAAGAGGAATAACAATATCTACATCACATGTAGAATATCAATCTTCAAATAGACATTATGCGCATGTAGATTGTCCAGGACACGCAGATTACGTGAAAAACATGATAACAGGAGCTGCTCAAATGGACGGAGCTATCTTAGTTGTATCAGCAGCAGATGGACCAATGCCACAAACCAGAGAGCATATCTTGCTAGCAAGACAGGTAGGCGTACCTTATATTATAGTTTATTTAAACAAAGCAGACTTAGTCGATGACGACGAAATCATAGAGCTAGTAGAAATAGAAATAAGAGATTTACTATCAAAATACAATTTTCCAGGGAATGATACACCAATCATAAAAGGATCAGCGCTAAAAGCTATAAATGAAGAAACTCCAAGCCAATTAGGAAGTGATTCTATAGAAAAACTTGTAGCTGAAATGGATAGGTATTTTCCTATTCCGAAAAGAGATATAGAAAAACCGTTTTTACTACCAATAGAAGATGTATTTACTATATCTGGAAGAGGAACAGTAGTAACAGGCAGAATACAGCGTGGCATCGTAAAAGTAGGAGAAGAAGTAGAAATCATAGGTTTAAATAAAAATAAAAAAACTATATGTACAGGCGTTGAAATGTTTAGAAAAATTTTGGACGAAGGAAGAGCAGGAGATAATGTAGGAATTTTACTAAGAGGAATAAAAAATGATGAAGTTGAAAGAGGACAAGTACTCGCAAAACCTAAAACAATAACTCCTCATAAAAGATTTAAAGCTGAAATATATGTCTTAAACAAAGAAGAAGGTGGTAGACATACACCATTTTTTAACGGATATAGACCACAATTCTATTTTAGAACAACAGATGTAACTGGAGAAATAGTACTTCCTAAGGATATGGAAATGATTATGCCAGGGGATAATATAAATATAGAAATAAATCTAATATACCAAATAGCCATGGAAGAAGGCTTAAGATTTGCTATTCGTGAAGGCGGAAAAACTATAGGCGCTGGTATAGTATCATCTATAATAGAATAATATCATTAGGCCAGTAGCTCAAATTGGTAGAGCAGCGGTCTCCAAAACCGCAGGTTGGGGGTTCAAATCCCTTCTGGCCTGAATAACTTAAAAAAATGAATAAAAAATACAATAATTTAAACAAAAAAACCAAGAGAATTATATTTATAATTTTAGCACTATTAATAATAACAACAGCACTTACAATTAATTACATAATATCTAATAATATCGTAAAAATAATTATGCTATCATTTATACCTATAATAATGCTAATATTATTAATAACCACAAAATATAATGAAAAGCTAGCCAATACACTACACGAAGCTAAAAATGAATTAAAAATTATAACTTGGCCTAATAGAAAAGAAATAACTCAATCTACATTATCCGTTATAGCAATAATTTCATGTACAAGCTTAATATTATGGATTTTAGATTCTATACTAACGTATATCATTTCAAAAATCACGTAAAAAAAAGGCAAAATATATGAAAAAATGGTATATAGTTCATACATTTTCTGGGCATGAAACAAAAGTTAAAGCTACATTACAAGAACAAATAAAACGAAAAGACTTAACTAATTTCTTCGGATCAATTTTAATTCCAACTGAAAATGTAATAGAAATGCGATTGGGAAAAAAACGTAAAAGTGAAAGAAAATTCTTTCCAGGATATTTATTAGTAGAAATGATTATAACAGATGAAACGTGGTATTTAGTACAAAATATACCACAAGTTTTTGGATTTATCGGTGGAAAATCAGGCAACCCAATACCAATAACCGATGATGAAACTCAGTCTATTTTAAAGAAAATAAAAGATAGCTCAGAGAATCCAAAACCTAAAATATTATTTGAACTAGGAGAAATGGTAAGAGTTATAGATGGCCCATTTTCAAACTTTAATGGAACTGTAGAAGAAGTTAATTACGATAAGAATAGATTATGCGTCGGCGTTTTAATATTTGGTAGATCAACTCCAATAAATCTAGATTTCAGCCAGGTAGAAAAAAATTAAACATAAAAATAATGATTTGAAAGGAATTAATGATGCTCAAACATCATATTTGAAATTATGAAAAAGATAAATACAATAGTTAAATTACAACTCAAAGCAGGAGAAGCAAATCCAAGCCCACCTGTAGGACCTGCTCTAGGAGCTAAGGGAATAAATATACCAAAATTCTGTAGCGAATTTAATGCAGAAACAATAAAAACACTTGAAAAAGGAACACTTGTTCCAGTAATAGTAACTATTTATACAGACAAAAGCTTTACTTTTATCATAAAATCACCACCTGTTTCAATATTACTAAAAAAAATTGCTAATATAACAAAAGGTAGTAAATTCCCTAATAAAAATAAAATAGCAACAATAACACAAGCTCAAGCAGAAGAAATTGTAAAAATTAAAAGTGCAGATTTAATTGTAAATTCAACAAAATCAGCAATAAAATCAATTATTGGGACAGCAAAAAGCATGGGAATAGAAATTAATTGAGTTTAAATTATGCTTAAAAAAATTACAAAAAAAAAATTGTCATTAAAAAATATTATAAACAAAAACGAATTGTATTCTTTCACAAAAGGAATAGAAATATTAAAAAAAATAAATCCAGCAAAATTTAATGAAACTGTTGAAATATCCATTAATTTAAAACTCAATCCTAAAAAAAGAGATTATAGTATAAAGGGATTTTCTCTATTACCTTATAATTCAGGTAAAATATTAAAAGTGGCTGTATTTGCATCAGAAAATGAAATAGACGCAGCAAAAAACGCAGACTTAATAATTAGTAAAGAAAAAATAAATGAAATAAAAGACAACAAGATAAATTTCGATATACTAATAACAACTCCAAATTCCATTACAAAAATGGGAAATTTAAGCAAAACATTAGGTCCAAAAGGGTTAATGCCTAATATAAAATTTGGAACGATCACAAACAATATAAGCGATACCATAAATAGCATAAAAACTAATTATATAAAATTCAAAAGCGAAAAAAATAACATAATACACTGCATAATAGGTAAAATAAACAACAATACAAAAGAATTAAAAGAAAATATAGAAACAATTATAAATGATATAAAAAAAAACAAGCCATCAAATTGTAAATCTATGACTATAGAAAAACTATTCGTATCTACAACAATGGGACCAGGAATTAAAATAAATTTAAACTCAATAAACATAAAATAAATTATTAAATTTAAAACTAATACATATGAATACAAATATTAAAAAAAAAATAGACATTGTAAATGATATCCATGAACTATCATTAAAATCTATTTCAACAACAATTGTTGAATTCAAAAAAATAACATCACTAGAAATAAAATTTTTAAGAAAAGAACTATTTGAAAAAGATATAAAAATAAAAGTACTTAAAAATACACTAACTAAACGTGCAATATCAAATACAAAAAATGAAATTTTAACAAAACACATTAATGGACAAATATTCATAATATTTAGCGAAAAAGAAATTAATTTACCAATTAAAATTTTAGACAAATTTATAAAAAAAAATGCAAATTTTAAAATAAAAGCAATATGTCTATATGGAGAAATCTACCTGGAAAACGACATAAAAAAAGTAATAAACACACCTAATAAAGAAACAGCAATACTCAATTTAATTTCATTATTAAATAAACCTTTAACAAATTTAAATACTGTATTAAATTTAATATATGAAAATAAATAAAATAATTCAACTTCAAAATATATTTTAAATAAGGAAACACTCATGTCATCAAAATACGAAGAAATAATAGAATTAATATCTAAATTAAACGTTTTAGAATTAATAGAATTAACTAAATTAATAGAAAAAAAATTCAACATATCATCTAATATGATAAATCAAAACTCAGAACAAATAAAGAAAGAAGATGCACCTAGTGAAAAAAAAGAAGAGCAAGTTAATTTTTCTGTAATAATGAAAAGCTTTGGAGACGATAAAATAAATGTAATAAAAATAGTAAGAACAATAACAAGCTTAGGATTAAAAGAAGCAAAAAGTTTTGTAGAAAACTTACCTGCAACAATAAAAGAAAATATATCAAAAGTAGAAGCTGAAAAAATAAAAGCTCAACTAGAAGTTTGTGGTGCCATCATAGAACTTAAATAAATACTTTTATAACAAAATATAAACTTTTTTCATTAAAGGTTATAAATATATGACAAAATTATTGTTATCTTACACGGAAAAAAAGCGTCCTCGTGTAAATTTTGGACAACATACTGAAAAGCTCAAAATTCCAAATTTATTAAACATACAAATGGAATCTTATGAAAACTTTATACAAAATAAAGTTAAAAATATCGTGAATAGAAAAGATATTGGATTAGAAAGTGTTTTCAGAAATGTGTTTCCTATATATAGCAATAATAAAAATATAAAACTAGAATATATAAGCTATAGCATAGGTAAAAGCCTATATAATACATCAGAATGTAAAACAAAAGGAATAACTTATGCAGGTCCTTTAAAAATAAAAGTTCGTCTAAACGTAAATAATAAAACTAAAAAAGATATAGACCAAGCAAAAGCAATGCTTCAAGAAATATATATTTTAGATATGCCTTTAATGACAAATAAAAGCACATTTATCATAAATGGAACAGAAAGAGTAATAGTATCACAATTACACAGATCGCCTGGATTGTTTTTTGAAATTGATAAAAATAAATCAAACTCATCTGAAAAATCATCATATATTGCAAAAATAATTCCTCAGCGTGGAGCATGGCTAGATATAGAATTTGATTCTAAAAATTGCCTATTCGCGCGTATAGATAAAAAGCGGAAATTTCCAGCATCAACAATATTAAGAGCATTAGATTTAAACAATGAGCAAATATTGGACTTTTTTTTAAAAAAAAATACTATAAAAATAGAAAACAATAACCTCTATATAGAAACGTCTCCAGAAAATATGAAAGGAGAATTAATACATGATTATATATACTCAAATAACAATGAAATTATTCTGGAAAAAGGAACTTATATTACAGAAGAATATGTAAAAAAACTCAAAAATAATAATATAAATAAATTCCCAATATCTAAAGAATACATATTAGAAAAGGTAATTGCTAACGACATACTAGATAATAATAACTCTAAAATTATAATACATTCAAATACAAAAATATCAAACGATATAATTAATCTATTAATAAATAAAGAAATTAATTCTATTAATATTGTATGTTTAAATGATACAAATTATAGCCAGTACATACTAAATACTTTTAAAATTGATTTAACAAAAAGCCAACTAGACGCATTAATAGAAATATATAAAACTTTAAGACCTGGAGAACTACCAACTAAAGATTCTGCAAAGCAACTTTTTGAAAATTTATTTTTTTCAGAAGAAAAATATGACTTATCATTAGTTGGAAGAATGAAATTTAATAAAAGAGTAAATAAAATTGATGACGTACAAAGAAAAACTTTATCAAAAGAAGATATAATAGATGTTATAAAAAAAATAATAGATATAAAAAATGGAAAAGATCACATAGATGATATTGACCATCTAGGAAACAGACGTGTACGCAGTGTAGGAGAAATAATTGAAAACCAATTTAAATCTGGATTTCTTAGAATTGAAAGATCTATAAAAGAAAAACTTTCATTGGCTGAATATGAAAACTTAACTCCGCAAGACATAATAAATGCAAAGCCAATTGCAACGATGATAAGAGAATTTTTCTGTTCTAGTCAATTATCACAATTTATGGATCAAAATAATCCATTATCTGAAATAACACATAAAAGAAGAATTTCAGCATTAGGACCAGGAGGTTTAACTAGAGATAGAGCAGGTTTTGAAGTTAGAGACGTTCATATAACTCATTACGGTAGAGTTTGCCCAATCGAAACACCAGAAGGTCCAAACATAGGATTAATAAATTCATTAGCAATATATGCAAGAACAAATGAATATGGCTTTTTAGAAACCCCATATATAAAAATAGAAAATAAAAAAGTAACAAAAACAATCATATATCTATCTGCCATAGATGAAAGCGATTACATAATAGCACAAGCTAACGCAAAAATGGATAAAACTACAAACGAACTGATGGGAGAATTAATACCTTGTAGATTCAAAAACGAATTCACATTCATGCCTTCTGAAAAAATTCAACTTATGGACGTATCGCCAAAACAAATAGTCTCAGTAGCTGCCGCACTAATTCCATTCCTAGAACATGATGACGCAAATAGAGCTCTTATGGGATCAAATATGCAAAGACAAGCAGTACCTGTCTTAAAAGCAGAAAAACCATTAATAGGAACAGGAATGGAAAGAATAGTAGCTACAGACTCAGGAATAACTTTAATAGCTAAAAGAGGTGGTATTGTAGATAAAGTAGATGCATCCAGAATTATAATTAAATCAAATATAGATGAAATAAAAGATGGAGAAACAGGAGTAGATATATATAATTTAACAAAATTCATAAGATCAAATCATAACACTTGTATAAACCAAAAACCACTAGTCAAAACTGGTGATGTAATTGAAAAATACGATGTAATAGCTGATGGATCTGCTACTGACATGGGAGAATTAGCATTAGGCCAAAACTTATTCGTGGCTTTTATGCCATGGAATGGATACAATTTTGAAGATTCTATTATTCTTTCTGAAAAAGTTATAAAAAAAAATATACTAACAAGTATACATATAGAAGAATTAGTATGCATAGCAAGAGATTTAAAATTAGGCCCAGAAGAAATAACATCTGATATACCAAATATAAATGAATCTTATCTATCAAATTTAGATGAATCTGGAATCATCCACATAGGAGCAAAAGTAAAACCTGGAGACATATTAGTTGGAAAAGTCACTCAAATAGGAGAATCTCAACTAACCCCAGAAGAAAAATTACTACAAGCAATATTTGGAGAAAAAGCATCTGATGTAAAAGATTCTTCTTTAAGAGTCCCTACAGGAATCACAGGAACTGTTATAGATGTACAAATCTTTACACGAGACGGAATAAAAAAAGACTTACGAACATTAAAAATAGAAAAAGAAAAATTTAAAAACATAAAAAAAGATCTAAATGATGAATTAAGAATTTTGAAAGAAGATATATTTATAAAAATAAAAGAATTATTACTAAATAATAATCTTTTAGATTTAAATAACAATGAAATAAATGAAAATTATCTTAACAATTTTAAACTAGAGCAATTATTCAATATAGAAACAAATGATCAATTAATAAATAAAGAAATTGATATAAAGAAAACACAATTCACAAAACTCAAAAATGAATACGAAAAAAAATTAAAAATAAAAGAAGTAAAAATAAAACAAAGCGACGATTTAAGCCCTGGTGTGTTAAAAATAATAAAAGTATCAATAGCAATGAAAAGACAAATACAAGCAGGAGATAAAATTTCTGGTAGGCATGGAAATAAAGGGGTAGTGTCAATAATTGTTCCAATAGAAGATATGCCATACATAATAGATGGCACACCAATTGATATAATTCTAAATCCATTAGGAGTACCATCGAGAATGAATGTAGGACAAGTATTAGAAACGCATTTAGGTTGGAGTTCTAAAGAACTAGGAAAAAAAATAAGTATCTTATTAAAAGAAAAACCTATAAACGAAAAAAAAATTAAAGAATTTTTAAATAAAATTTATAACATGAAAAGCAACAACATAAACTTTGATTTTTTCAACTCAAGAGAATTAAAAATTTTACTTGAAAATCTAGAAGATGGTGTTCCTATGGCTACACCTGTTTTTGATGGAATAAACGAAAATGAAATAAAAACATTGCTAAACTTAGCTGGATTACCTGAAACAGGCAAAACAACATTATATGATGGAAGAACTGGGTTACCATTTGAAAACGAAATAACTATAGGTTATAAATACATAATGAAGCTAAATCATTTAATAGATGATAAAATGCATGCTAGATCTACTGGATCATATAGCTTAGTATCTCAACAACCACTTGGTGGAAAAGCTCAATTTGGAGGACAACGATTCGGAGAAATGGAAGTATGGGCATTAGAAGCATACGGAGCAGCATATACACTACAAGAAATGTTAACAATAAAATCAGATGACGTGTCAGGTAGAACAAAAATTTATAAAAACATGATAGATAATAACTACCAAATAGAAACTGGAATGCCAGAAGCATTTAATGTACTATCTAAAGAAATATTATCTTTAGGGTTAAATATAGAATTAGATAATGAATAAAGCTATAAAAAGGTGACTAAATTGAAAGATATTTTGAATATATTAAAAAAACAAACAGCAACGAAATTCAATATAATAAAAATAGGATTAGCTTCACCAGAACAAATACTTTCTAGATCGTATGGAGAAATTAGAAAACCTGAAACTATAAATTATAGAACTTTTAAACCAGAAAGAGATGGTTTATTTTGCGCTAAAATATTCGGACCTATAAAAGATTATGAGTGTTTATGTGGAAAATATAAAAGACTTAAACATAGAGGTGTCATATGTGAAAAATGTGGAGTAGAAGTAACATTATCGAAAGTTAGACGTAGCAGAATGGCACATATAACATTAGCTACTCCGATTGCACATATATGGTTTTTAAAGTCACTTCCATCTAGAATAGGTTTATTACTTAATATGACCCTGAAAGATATAGAAAAAGTTCTTTATTTTGAACAATACGTTGTAATAACTCCTGGAATGAGTCTATTAAAAAAATGTCAATTTTTAAATGAAGAAGAATATATAGAAAATATAAAACAATATGGTGATGAATTTGTAGCAAAAATGGGTGCTGATGCAATCCAAGATCTACTTAGAAACATAAACTTAAACTCAGAATCTAAAAATATACGAGACCTATTAAAAAACACTACTTCTGAAACAAAAATTAAAAAATTATCAAAACGACTAAAATTAATAGAATTATTTTTAAATTCCCCTAACAAACCAGAATGGATGATTTTAAATGTATTGCCAATACTACCTCCAGATTTAAGACCATTAGTACCGTTAGATGGTGGACGTTTCGCATCATCAGATTTAAACGATCTATACAGAAGAGTAATAAATAGAAACAATCGCCTCAAAAGATTATTAGAATTAAATGCGCCCAATATAATAATTAAAAACGAAAAACGAATGCTACAAGAAGCAGTTGATGCATTGCTTGATAATGGAAGAAGAGGCAAGGCAATAAGTGGAGCAAACAAAAGACCATTAAAATCATTAGCAGATATGATAAAAGGGAAACAAGGTAGGTTTAGACAAAACCTATTAGGCAAAAGAGTTGATTACTCTGGCCGTTCTGTTATCGTCGTTGGACCTACATTAAAATTACATCAATGCGGACTTCCTAAAAAACTAGCACTAGAATTATTTAAACCATTTATATTCGGAGAATTAAAAAAAAGAGGTCTAACAACAACAATAAAAAGTTCAAAAAAAATAGTAGAAGACGAAGGATCAGAAATATGGGATATACTTGCAGAAATAATACATGAGCATCCAGTATTACTTAACAGAGCACCAACACTTCATAGATTAGGCGTCCAAGCCTTTAATCCAATTCTAATCGAAGGAAAAGCAATACAATTACACCCACTCGTATGTGCTGCTTTTAATGCTGATTTCGATGGCGATCAAATGGCAATACATATTCCATTAACCCTAGAAGCACAACTAGAAGCACGAATATTAATGATGTCAACAAATAATATTCTGTCCCCAGCTAATGGAGAACCAATAATAGTACCATCTCAAGATATGGTTTTAGGAATTTATTACATATCTAGAGAAAAACCTAATCTTAAAGAAACCGGAAAAATATTTAGAAATGAAAATGAAGCTGAAAAGGCTTATGAAAACAACGAATTAAGCTTACATACAAAAATATTTGTAAGGCTAAATGAAAACTCAAAATACCAAAACACAAAAAACTTAATACAAACAACATTAGGCAGACTAATCTTAGGAAGAACTTTACCAAAAAACCTAAACTTTAGTTTAGTCAATAAAATAATGACAAAAAAAGAAATATCTAATCTAATAAATATATGTTATAGAAAAATTGGACTAGAAGAAACAGTTGCTTTAGCCGATAAATTAATGTACATAGGATTTAAATACGCAACTATATCAGGAATATCAATTGGAATTTTTGATATGCGTATACCTGACAAAAAACAAGAAATTATAGATGCCGCAAGAAAAGAAATTAAAGAGATAGAATATCAATATTCATCTGGATTAATAACAAAAGAAGAAAGATATAACAAAATAATAGATATTTGGTCAAAAACAAACGACTTAATATCAAAAGTTATGATGAAAGATCTAGCTACAGATAAATTCATTGATAAAGATGGAAACATAATATTTCAAGAATCATTTAACCCTATATATATTATGGCTGAGTCTGGAGCTAGAGGCTCTGTTGCTCAAATTAGACAACTAGCTGGAATGCGCGGACTAATGGCTAAACCTGATGGATCCATAATAGAAACACCAATAACTGCAAATTTTAGAGAAGGATTGAATGTATTACAATACTTCATATCAACTCATGGTGCTAGAAAAGGTCTAGCAGATACGGCTTTGAAAACTGCAAATTCTGGATATTTGACACGACGATTAGTAGACGTAGCACAAGATGTTGTAATAACTATAAACGACTGCAAAACTAAAAATGGTGTTATAATATCAACATCAATAGAAATAGGAAATATAATTGAATCTATAAAAGAAAAAATATTAGGCAGAGTATTATGTGAAGATATATTAAATCATGATAAAAGTAAAATAATAATAGAAAATGATACACTCTTAAACGAAGAACTAACAGATATAATAGAAGAACTAAACATAGAAAAAGTAAAAACACGCTCTGTAATTACATGTGAATCAAAATATGGAGTATGCGCTAAATGTTATGGAAGAGATTTAGCTAGAGGAAATTTGGTTAACATAGGAGAAGCAATAGGTGTAATTGCTGCTCAATCAATAGGTGAACCTGGTACTCAGTTAACTATGAGAACATTCCATATTGGCGGAGCTGCATCAAGAACAAGTATGGTTAATTGTGTACAATCCAACACAGATGGTACAGTAGAACTAAAAAATATAAAGCTTATAAAACACTCGAAATTAGGACATTTGATATCTATATCTCGCTCCGGAAAGTTAAATATATTAGATAAATCAGGCAAAGAAAAAGAAAAATACAAATTACCTTATGGAGCTATTATTAATGTTACCAACAATTCAAATATAACAAAAAATCAAATTATCGCAAATTGGGACCCACATCACTACCCTATCATTTCTGAAATTGAAGGAACAATTAAATATGTTAATATAATAGAAGGAATAACAATAAAAAAACAAGTAGACGAAACAACAGGGTTATCAAACATAATTGTAATAGACTCAACGCAAAGCAATACATCTTCAAAAAACATAAAACCAATGATAAAAATAGTTAATAAAGATAATAAAGATTTACTTTTGCCTGATATAAACTTACCAGCAATCTATTTTTTATCACCAGGAACCGTAATAAATGTAGAGAATAAGCAAAATATAAATATAGGAGACATTATAGCTAGAATACCTCAAGAAACATCAAAAATAAAAGATATCACAGGTGGATTACCTAGAGTATCAGATCTTTTTGAAACTAGAAAGCCTAAAGAAGCTGCAATACTAGCTGAGATATCAGGAATAATATCTTTTGGAAAAGAAACTAAAGGAAAGCGTAGATTGATCATTACAGGAACAAATAATAAAATACATGAGATTTTGATCCCAAAATGGAGAAATATTAACGTATTCGAAAATGAAAATATTCTAAAAGGAGAAATAATAGCAGATGGAGAGTATAATTTGCACGACATTTTAAGACTACTTGGAGTAAGCGAACTATCTAATCATATAATAAAAGAAGTACAAGATATATACAAATTACAAGGTGTAAAAATAAACAATAAACACATAGAAGTTATAATACGACAGATGTTAAAAAAAGTCATTATAAAAAATCCTGGTGACAGTGATTTTTTACCAGGGGATCAAGAAAATATGATTGTAATTAATGAAACAAATGAAAAATTAAAAAAAGAAAACAAAAAATTAATCACTTACGAAAGAATATTGTTAGGCATAACGAAAGCATCTTTAACCACAGATTCATTTATATCAGCAGCATCTTTTCAAGAAACAACAAGAGTTTTAACAGAAGCAGCAATAAGTGGAAAAAAAGATAAACTTCTAGGGTTAAAAGAAAATGTAATTGTAGGAAAGCTAATTCCAGCCGGAACTGGTTTTTATAAACAACTATATCAATCATGATAGACACAATAAAAAACAAAATTAAATTAAACAAAGAGTTTATATCTATCTTTCTATTATCAATAGCAATAATAATAATTACATCAAGTTCTTTCCTTTTTCCAATAATAATGAGTATTATTATATCGTACTTACTTTACAATATAATAAAAATATTAAGCACATGTGGATGTCCACAATATGTGTCTTTCATAATAATTTATCTATTATTTCTAACTACGTTTTTTATAATACTTTTTATTTTAATACCACTAGTATTTAAACAAATGGTTGGGTTATTTAATGACCTTCCATTTATGATACAAAAAATAAAATTTAAGACATCAAAATTTATAGAAAAATACCCATCAACATTATCACCAGAACAAACTAACCTAATATTTTCAAATATAATATCATACGTACAAAGCATAGGCAAAACAATAATAAGTGCGTCATTATTATCAATAGCTATAATAATAAAATGGATACTATATATCTTACTAATTCCAATATTAGTATTTTTTTTTTTAAAAGACTATAAAGAAATAATCAATTGGTTTAAAAAAATAATGCCGCAAAAACATAATTTTTTAAAAAAAATATGGACCGCCACAAATCAACAAATTAGCAACTACATTAGAGGAAAATTTATAGAATTAATAATAATAGTACTTGCTAATTATATCTTATTTAAATATTACAATTTAATATATTCTGACTTATTAGCTATAGCCGTTGGGATATCAGTAATAATACCATATATTGGAGCTATAATAGTTTCCATACCTATAATATTCATTTCTATTGTCCAATTTGGAATGACATCAGAATTTATATATCTTATAGCAATATATATAACAATACAATTTATAGATGGCAACCTATTAGTACCTATTTTATTTTCAGAAGCAGTTAATCTACACCCATTATCAATTATGATATCAATAATAATATTTGGGGCTATATTTAACCTTTACGGAGTATTTCTAGCTATACCACTAGCTATATTCCTAAAAGCAATAATAAAAATATATTTAACCCCAAATACAAATATTACAATTAATAATAAAATTAAAAATTGAAACTACCACCAAAAATTATACAAAACAGTAATTTAATACTAATTTTGGAAAAACACCCACAAACAAAATGACCATTCCATTAATCAAAATAATTGCCATACCTAAACTATTCATTCCAAATATCTTAACATTTTCAAGACAATTTTCATCACATTCTTCAAAAAACATAACTTTTATCACTTTCAAATAATAAAACGCACCTATAACTGACATTAATAATGCAAATATAGCTAATTCCAAATATCCACTATATATTAAATTATTCAGTATAAAAAATTTTGCATAAAAACCAGCAGTAGGAGGAACACCAGCTAAAGATAATAAAAACAAGACCATAGTAACTCCAAAAATTGGCTTTGATAGTCCTAATCCTTTAAAATCATTAATCAATTCAGCTTCTCTCAATTTAGAACTTAACGCCATAATTATTCCAAATGCACCTAATGAGGATATCACATATACAATAACATAAAATATTACAGATGAAAAATCATTAGAATCAGAAACTATAAATCCTAAAAATATAAAACCAACATGTGCTATAGCTGAATAAGCTAATAATCTTTTAATATTTAATTGTGATATAGCAAAAATGTTACCGACAAACAAAGAAGCTATTCCTATTATTATAAATAAAAATTCTAGCTCATTATTAACACTTGAAAAAGTGTCTGATAATAATCTGTAAGACATCCCTAATGCTGCTATTTTTGGTATAGTACTAACAAATAATGCAATAGGCACTGGAGATCCTTCATAAACATCTGGTACCCACATATGAAAAGGTACAGCTCCAAATTTAAAAACTAATCCAGATATTATAAAGACCAGACCATACTGTAAAGTAGTATTAGAAAATACCTTTTCCTCAACTATAACTTTATTAATAAGATTTAATTCAATAGCACCAGTAATTCCATAAACCAAAGAAACACCAAATAAAAATATACCAGAAGCTACAGATCCCATAATAAAATACTTCATTGATGCTTCTGAAGAAACATTGCTTTTATTCATTACAATAAGAGAATAAATTGGTAAAGATAATAATTCTAAACCTAGATATAATGTCAAAAACGTTCCACTTGAAATCATAACCATCATTCCTAATATAGACATCAAACATAGTGCAAAATATTCTCCTTTATATAAATCTATATATACTATGTATTTTCTAGAATAAATAAAAATAACAAGAGCTATAAAAATAATTGCTAATTTTAATAAAATACTAAAAGAGTCAAAAACAAATGCTCCATCAAACAATATACATCGAGGTTCTTCACGTAAATAAAATATACTAATCGCAGAAAAAATTAAAGCTAATAAAGATAAATAATATATCACACTTCTTTTTGATTTACTAATAAACACATCAAATAGCAATATAATACATGACATTACGGAAATGACTATCTCCGGTAATATGAAAATTACTCCAGTATACATAAATAATACCTAATAAACCTTAGATTGCATAACTTGGCTTACAAAATGCTCAATAGTAGATCTCATAATATCTAATAATGGAGCAGGCCATATTCCAAACAACAAAACAGCAAATGTTAAAAATATAAGAACTAACTTTTCATCAAATCTAATATCATAAAGTGCAATAACATCTTTAAAAACAGCACTACCAAACACAACTCTCTTATACATCCATAAAGTATAAGACGCTCCTAATATTAAAGTCGTACCTGCTAATAAAGAATAAAGAAAATGCACCTTAAATACAGCTAAAATCACAAACAATTCACCAACAAATCCAGATGTACCAGGCAGCCCAGAATTAGCCATAGAAAATATCATAAAAAATACGGCAAAAACAGGCATACTATTCGCAACTCCACCATACCTAGATATAAGCTTCGTATGCATTCTATCATATAAAATTCCTACACATATAAACATTGCTCCGGAAATAAAGCCATGTGATATCATCTGTATCATCGCTCCTTCTATTCCTAAAACAGCATCCTTAAAATATACAGATTCAAAATTAAATGCAAACAATAAGAAACAACCTAATGTAACAAATCCCATATGCGATATTGAAGAATACGCAACCAACTTTTTCATGTCTTTTTGAACTATAGCAACTAATCCTATATATACTATTGCTATGAAAGATAAAATTATAACAATGTTTGAAAAAATCATACATCCATCTGGAACTATAGGCAATAAAAACCTAACTATACCATATCCTCCAACCTTTAAAGTTATAGCAGCTAAAATAACAGATCCACCTGTAGGTGCTTCCACGTGCGCATCAGGTAACCATGTATGAACAGGCCACATAGGAACTTTAATAGCAAATGCTACAAAAATAGCCCAAAACAACCATTTTTGCTGCTCTATAGAAAGATAACTAGATTGAAAAGTCAGTATAGAAAATGTAAGTTCACCTGTATTATGAAATATAACATAATGCAAATATATAAGAGATATTAAAAAAAATATTGAGCCAAAGAAAGTATATAAGAAAAACTTAATAGTAGCATAAACCCTATTATTACCACCCCAAATACCAATTATTAGGAACATCGGAATAAGCATTGCTTCAAAAAAAACATAAAATAAAATAGCATCTAAAGATAAAAACACACCACAAACTAATCCTTGCATTATTAAAAAATAAGAAAAATACTGAGATATGTTTTTATATATAACCTTATAAGAAGATATTACTACAATAAATGTCATAAAACATGTTAATACAACCAATGGTAAAGAAATACCATCAACACCTAAATTATAAAATATACCTAATTCTGAAATCCATTGATATTTTTCAACAAATTGCATTTCCCACGAACTACTATTAAAATCAATATAAAGAATACAACACAAACATAAAGTAGCCAATGACACTAATAACGATACATTCTTTACAAAAGAACCATTCCTATCATTAATTACAAAAAATAAAATTAACCCAGAAATAATAGGCAACCAAACTATAAAACTTAACAACGGCATTTCTAATAACATATTTTTCTTACCACAATACTTTTATGCAAATTTTAATATTAACCAAGACAACAATATAGTAAAGCCTGTGATCATAATATATATATAATTATATAAACGTCCTGTTTGAATACTATTCACAAAAATAGATAATTGTTTTATCAAAAGAGCTGACCCATTTATTAATATTTTATCTATTAAAAACATATCACCAAACTTCCATAACAAATTTCCAATATTGCGAACACTATATGCTAATACATATTGATTAAAATTATCAAATCCATATTTATTAATCAATATAACATAAACAATTTTAAAATTATTCTTAATATTAACAACAATATTGGTTTTAAAACAATACAAAAACCAAGCTACAAAAATACCCAAACTACTAACAAAAAATGGTATAGACAATAAACCATCAAAGAACAAATGCTTACTATCTTTCAAATGCTTTAAAATTGTATTACCAACTTCAATATCAATGACAAAAATAGCAAATTTAAAATAATTATTTATTATTGCATCAAAAAAAATCCATCCACTTATTAAAGATAAAATAGCTAAAATAACTAAAGGAATTGTAATAACATATGGAGACTCTTTTAAATGATGCGCTATGTGTTTATCAAATCTTTCATTTGTATGGAAAACCATAAAAAACAATCTAAATGTATATAATGAAGTAATGAAAATGCTTGTTACTAATATATAATAAGCAACATTTGAATAAAATAATTGTGAATACTTTATTGAATCAATAATCAAATCTTTAGAAAAAAATCCAGAAAATCCTGGAAAACCAACCAATGCCAAGCTACCTATTAACATAGTGTAGTAAGTTATAGGCATATATCTCTTTAAATTTCCCATATTAGAAATATTTTGCTCATGATGCATTGCTACTATAACTGAACCAGCACCAAGAAATAATAAAGCTTTAAAAAAAGCATGCGTAACTAAATGAAATATAGCAGCTGAATATGCAGACACACCTAACGCAGCAACCATCAACCCCAATTGCGATAATGTAGAATATGCAATAATTCGCTTTATATCATTTTGAACAATACCTAATATTCCCATAAAAAAACACGTAATAACACCTACAAATAACACGACTGTTAAAGTAGCCTGAGAATATTCAAATATTGGAGACATTCTAGCTACCATAAATATACCTGCTGTTACCATTGTTGCTGCATGTATTAATGCTGATATTGGCGTAGGACCTTCCATAGAATCAGGCAACCAAACATGTAAAGGAACCTGAGCTGATTTACCCATTGCCCCGACAAATAAACACAAAGAAATAAATGTTATAGCCGTAGTAACTTTAAATGGAATTACTGTCGACAAAATCAAAGAGCTACTAGCAACCATTGTCTTTACACTAGAAAAAACTTCTAAATAATTTAACGTACCAAAACAACAAAAAATAGCAGCTATACCTAATAAAAAACCCAAATCTCCTATTCTATTAACTATAAACGCTTTTAAATTTGCAAATATCGCAGTTTCTCTATCAAACCAAAATCCTATTAATAAATATGATGCTAACCCTACAGCCTCCCATCCAAAAAATAATTGTAGAAAATTATTTGAAACTACTAACATTAACATAGAAAATGTAAAAAATGAAATATAAGAAAAAAATCTATTATACCCAGAATCGCCATGCATATAACCTATAGTATAAACATGAACTAAAAATGATATAAAAGTCACAATAAACAACATAATAGCCGTTAATCTATCAACTAAAAACCCTATCTCAAATTTTAATTTATATATATCTCCCCAAATATACAACGTTTCTTCAAAGCGAAAAGAGTCATTTAAAGAAAACAAGTATAAAACCTTCAATGATAATATACTTGATATAAAAACCATTCCTGTAGTAATAATATGAGAAAAGCTATTACTAACAATTCTACAACTCAAGCCAACAATTAAAGATGCTATTAAAGGAGAAAAAACTATAATCAAAATATATACTTTCAAAAATTCCATAACTTTACCCCTTTAAATTATTCATCTTTCTTACGCTAATAGTTCCGCGTCTTCTAAAAATTATCACTAAAATAGCCAATCCAATTGCAGCTTCAACTGCTGCAACAGATAAAATAAAAAATACAAAAATTTGTCCAACATAATCACCTGTGTATCTAGAAAAAGCTATAAAATTAGTATTAACAGCCAGTAAAATTAATTCTGTACACATTAACAATACAATTATATTCTTTCTATTTATAAAAACACCTGTCAACCCAATAACAAACAAAACAGAACTAAAAACTAAATAATTAGACAAAACAACCATAACTCATTCTCTTATAAAATCCACATAATAAAAACATCTAAAATAATTCAATTATTTTTTTTTAATTAAGTTGGAATCATCTAATTTCACTAACTTAATCCTTTCACTCGAAATAACATCTACTTGCTCAGATATATCCTGACTAGCTCTATCTTGCTTACCTCTAAAAGATATAGCAATAGCTGCTACCATTCCAACTAAAAGCAAAATACCAGCAATTTCAAACACAAACAAATGCTTACTATACAGTAGTGTACCTAATATTTTTATATTATTTCCAGATCCACGAATTTCAGGTATAGCTATATCATCCCCATAATCATATGGATTCATTGCCGATATAAGAATAGCTAACATAAAAATTGAAGTAATAACTATAATAGGAGAATATTTAGATACACCTATTTTAGTTATCTCAAATTCTTGATCAATCATCATTACTACAAATAAGAAAAGTACTATTACAGCTCCAACATAAACTAAAATTAAAGTTACAGCTAAAAATTCTGCTTCCAATAGCAACCATAAACATGCTGTAGATACAAAAGATAATATTAAAAACAACACAGATCTAATTGTATTACTTGATAAAACGACCAAAATAGATGAGAAAATAGCAACACCTGAAAAAACATAAAATAAAACCTGTTGCATAAAACCTCACTTAAAAAAAACAAACTATCTATAATAAGAATCACTTTTTTTCATTTCTTTAATATCATCTTTAAATTTTCTACCTATACTAAGTAATTTTTCTTTGGTTAAAACACAACTTTCTCTGTCATAAAAATGATACTCTGATATTCCTGTTTCTACAATTGAATCCACAGGACAAGCTTCCTCGCAATAACCACAAAATATACATTTGAACAAATCTATTTCGTAACTAATAGTTCCTCTTAACCCATTTTTATTAATCCCTGTCTCCATAGTAATTGCTCTAGCCGGACAAACTATCTCACATAACTTACAGCCTATACATCTTTCTTCTCCATTATCATAACACATTAAGGCATGTAAACCTCTAAATCTAAAAGATTTAGGAATTTTTTCTTCAGGATAATGTATAGTAATTCCTTTACCAAGAAAATGTTTCCATGTAACTCTTAACCCTTGCAAAAGCTCAAGCAATAAAAAGCTTTTAAAACTTTTCTTTAAAAAACTAAACAAATAATCCTCCAAATATATAAACTTTCTTCACAAATAATCCAACTACAAAAATCCAAAACAATGTTATAGGAATAAAAACCTTCCATCCTAATCTCATAATTTGATCATATCTATATCTTGGAAAGGTAGCTCTAAACCATAAAAAACTAAACATAAAAATTGAAGATTTCATCAAAAGCCAAAATATACCAGGAATATAATCTAAATAATGCCCAACTATAGTATCGGGAGATATCGGAGGCAACCATCCTCCAAAAAACAAAATAACACACAAAAATGACACTAAAATCATATTTGCATATTCTGATAAAAAAAATAATGCAAATCTTATTCCACTATATTCTACGTGAAATCCTGCAACTATTTCAGACTCACCTTCTACAACATCAAACGGAGCCCTATTTGTTTCCGCAACAGCTGATATCCAATATATAACAAACATCGGAAACAATGGCAGCCAAAACCAACTAAAAATACTACCATATTGCGACATAACAATCTCTTTCAAATTCATACTTTTAGACAACATCAATACACCAACAAAACAAAAACCCATAGCTATTTCATAAGATATAGTCTGTGCAGCTGAACGTAAGCTCCCAAATAAAGCATACTTAGAATTTGTAGACCATCCGGCTATTATTATTCCATAAACACTTAATGATGTCATTGCCAATAAAAATAGAAGACCAATATTCAAATCTGCTATCACAAAGTTCTCACCAAGCGGAATTACAGCCCATGCTGTTAAAGATGGACCTATAACTAATATTGGAGCCATAACATAAAGATATTTATTAGCTTTTGCTGGAATAATCAACTCCTTAAAAAGTAATTTTATAGCATCTGCAAATGGCTGCAATAACCCATATAGACCAACTCTATTTGGTCCGACTCTATCATGCATATATGCTATAACCTTTCTTTCCATATAAGTAAAATATGCAACACCTAGCATTAAAGGCACTATAATCACTATAATTTTAAATAAAATATATACTATACCAACAAAAATATTCAAACTCATAAATTATACCTCTTACATTATTGGAAAATATTTTATTTAACACTAATAAATAGATCTATAAGGCAAATCAAAACTTAAAGCACAATCACCCAATAAAACTACGCTGTTATCAGAAATAGCATTATCTATCTCAACATAAAATTTAAAACTCTTATTATTATTAACTAATAGAGCACATTTATTTTCTAATTTTAGTTTAGAATATGTACTTTTATTGCACTTTAAAAAAAGTTTATCATTAAAATAATTATCAGAATCTTGTAAACAATTAGCTCTCCTAGATAAAGAATTGCTACAATATAGAGATGATAAAGGAACATTAACTAAACTATCAATTAAAATATTACTATTCAAATTATTTATACTAAAAAACTTCCAAAAACACTTAATATTTTTATTAACATGAAAATTTAAATCATCAAGTACAGATTTACTATCTTTATATAACATTCCAGGAATACTTAATAAATTAGAAAGCTTAACTAAAGATTTCCATCCTAACTCAACATAATCACTTAACTGTACTACAGATGAAAACGTCTGCCATAAACCCGAAACATTAACAAATGTACCGCTATTCTCATATTGTGGAGCTATAGGTAACATTACGTGAGATACACTGGATAAAAAATCACTTTTAAAAGATGTAAAAGACAAAACAAACTCCGATTTATTTAATGCATTAGTAGCTTGTTTTTTATAATAAGAATCATATTCTAAATCAACACCAAACAATAAATAACATTTTAAATTTTTAGAAAACATCTCTGAAATATTATATCCAATATTATCTGTAAGCCTACCACCTGGCAATCTATGAGGCACAACTCCAGACAACCAAGCACCAGAACTATTAGCACCATCAGTCATCAACCCAAAATTCATACCTGATAACTTAGATAACAAAATTGAAAGCGATAATATCTTTGAAAAATCTGGACTACACGAAACCAAAGATCCTAATAATATTAGCTTATTATTAGATGCCAAAATTTTGTCAACTATTTTTTCATACTTATCAGAAATAGGCACATTTTTAAATATATGGTCCATGCCATATAAACTAATATCAATATTTTTTTTATAAGCAAAAAATTTAATGATTGACGCTAAAATATCTAAAAAATTACTAATATTAACTATAAACTTACCAGATAAATTCATAGAAAAATCAAAATCAATAGGATTTAAAGAAAAAACACTACCACCATTATTAATTATTTTCCTAAGCTTTAATCCTAATATAGGTTGTTCCTGCGTTATATTACTGCCAACTAAAAAAACAAAATCCCTATTATCTACCTCATCTATGTTTAAATCCATGCCAGGATAAATTGGATACTTATCTTGATCTAAAAAATCTAACTGTTTAAGTCTGTGATCTAAATTATTAGATCCTAATGACCTTAACATCTTTTGAATTAAATAACATTCTTCTAATGTAGAATCTGAAGAAACAACAGCAGCTAATTGATTAGCTCCATACTCATTTTTTATATTACTAATCTTACTGGACGAATATTTTAATGCATCCTCCCAACTAGATTCAACCCAATTTCCATTTAATTTAATCATAGGAGAAAACAATCTATCTTTACTATATAGTCCATCATAGCTAAATCTATCTCTATTAGAAATCCATGACTCATTTATACTATCCATTCTTTTAGGAACTATTCTTACAACTCTATCTTTTACAACATGAACAAATAAATTACTACCGATACAATCATGACCACTTATGTAAGAATGCTGAACTAATTCCCACGCCCTAAACTTAAACCTAGAAGGCTTAGCTGTTAATGCTCCTACTGGACACAAATCTATAATATTACCTGATAATTCTGATTTAAGTTTACCTTTTAAAAATGTAAAAATCCTAGAACTGCTTCCTCTATCAATTATTCCTAATTCCTCGCTACCTGCAATTTCACTACAAAATCTCACACATCTACTACACAATATACAACGCGTTACATCAGTGGCTACTAATGGTCCAAAATCATAATCACTTACAACTCTTTTATCTTCTAAATACCTAGACGTTGAACATCCATATCCAACAGCTAAATCTTGCAATTCACACTCTCCACCTTGATCACAAATAGGACAATCTAATGGATGATTAATCAATAAAAATTCCATGACAGCTCTTTGTGCTGCTATCACTTTCTCTGTATTAGTAAATATCTTCATCCCATCAATAACAGGTGTAGCGCAAGCTGGCGCTAATTTAGGCATTTTTTCAATTTCTACTAGACACATTCTACAATTTGCAGAAATAGACAATCTCTTATGATAGCAAAATCTAGGAATATAAATTCCAACTTCATCAGTAATTTCAATAATTTTAGAACCTTTATTTACTTTAAATTCTATCCCATCTATCTCTATTTTGACTATAGGATCATTACTAATTCCCATATTAACTACCTTATTTTTTGTAAATCATTATTATTCTTTTTTATATAATTTTCAAATTCTAACCTAAAATGCTTAATAAAACTTCTAACAGGTAAAGCTGCAGCATCACCTAAAGCACATATAGTTCTACCACATATATTAAATGCAACAGAATCTAACAAATCAATATCAGAAAGCTCTCCATCACCATTTATAATACGATTTAATATTTTATACATCCATGGCGTACCTTCTCTACAAGGCGTACATTGTCCACAAGATTCATCTGCGTAAAAATGTGCAATTCTATGTAAAGTTTTAACCATACAAACTGTATTATCTATAATTATGACAGCACCAGACCCTAACATAGAACCTGCTTTACTAATAGAATCATAATCCATAGTCAAATCTTTAACAATATCAGCAGGCAATACAGGAGCAGAAGATCCACCAGGAATTACAGCCTTTAAAGTGTTTCCATTTCTAACTCCTCCTGAAATTTCTAATAATTTCAAGAATGGAGTTCCTAAAGGCACTTCATAATTTCCAGGCTTATTTACATGACCTGAAACACTAAAAATCTTACACCCACCATTATTCGGTTTACCTAAATCTAAATGCCATTTGCCACCTTTCTCTAATATAACAGGAATAGAAGCATATGTCTCCGTATTATTTATATTAGTTGGACATCCATATAAACCAAAATTAGCTGGAAATGGAGGCTTAAATCTAGGTTGCCCTTTCTTACCTTCTAAAGATTCCATTAATGCAGTTTCTTCTCCACATATATATGCTCCTGCCCCATAAAAATTATAAAGAAAGAAATCCATGCCACTGTTTAAAATATTCTTACCAAGAAAACCTAAATCGTATGCTTCTTTAATAGCTCTCTCCATAACTTCAATAGGCTCAAAAAATTCACCTCTAATATAATTATATCCAACGCTAGCGCCTATAACATAAGAAGCTATTGCCATTCCTTCTATAAGTTGATGTGGATTATATCGCATAATATCGCGATCTTTAAACGTGCCAGGCTCTCCTTCATCAGAATTGCACAAAACGTATTTTTGAGTTTTTAAACTATTCGGTATAAAACTCCATTTTAGCCCAGTTAAAAAACCAGCTCCTCCTCTACCTCTTAATCCAGACAACTTAACCTCATTAATTATATCTACAGGTTGAGTTTTATCTTTAAGTATACGCTCAAAAACTTTATAACCACCTATAGATAAATAAGTAGATAAACTTGATGGATTATCCAATCCAATAGTTCTATAACACACCTGGTTAAATAACATAATACTACTCCAAACCATCCAAAATAACATCAATCTTATTAGGTGTTAAATTTTCATAATATTTTTCGCCTATTAATGCAACAGGAGAGCCTCCGCAAGCAGCTAAACATTCAACTTTCTTTAAAGTAAATTTTCCATCTTTAGTTGTTTCGTTAAAGTTTATTCCCAACTTCTTTTTAGTATATTCAACTAACTCATCAGAACCACACAACATACAAGAAACACTAATACAAAAACAAACTTTATATTTTCCAATCTCATTTAACTCAAACATACTATAAAAAGTTGCAACTTCAAAAGCAGAAATCCTAGATATATTTAAATAATCAGCAACTTTTTCAATAAGATGCTCTGTTAAATAACCACCATTTTCCTTTTGTACTATTTTTAATATCTCTATTACAGCAGAACGTTTTTTATCCTCCGGAAAACGTTTCAACCATTCTTCACATTTTTTTAAAATTTTACTTGACAAAAAAGAATTATTACAATAAGACATACTATCTATCCACATCACCTAAAACTATATCCAAAGTTCCAATTATTGTAACCAAATCCGCAATCAAATGCCCTCTAGATAATTCATCTATTGCAGACAAATGGACATAACTAGGAGCTCTAATTTTTACTCTATATGGTTTATTAGAACCATCAGAAACCATATATATACCAAATTCCCCTTTAGGCTGCTCAACAACAGCATACGCTTCTCCTTCTGGAACAATAAATCCTTCAGAAAAATACTTAAAATGATGAATCAACGACTCCATTGAATTTTTCATATCCATTCTCTTTGGAATACCTATCTTTGGATTTTCAATCATAACAGGACCTGAATTATTACATAACCAATCAGCGCATTGCTTAATGATTTTATTAGATTCTCTCATTTCAGCTACCCGAACTAAGTACCTATCATAACAATCACCATTCGCACCTATAGGAACTTTAAAATCAAGCTTATCATAAACGGCATATGGTTGTTTTTTTCTTATATCCCATTCTACACCAGACCCTCTTAACATAGGACCTGTAAAACCTAATGCTATAGCTCTATCTGGAGATACAGCCGCTATTCCAACAGTCCTCTGTTTCCAAATTCTATTATCTGTCAACAACGTTTCATATTCATCAACACACTTAGGAAACCTATCAACAAAGTCAAATATAAAATCCAATAACGACCCGCATCTATTCCTATTCAAAAAATTGAGTCTACTATTACTATAATTACCTTTATATTTAGGCATTGCATCAGGAAGATCTCTATAAACGCCACCAGGCCTATAATAATGAACATGCAATCTTCCACCAGCTACTGCTTCGTAACAATCCATTAAATCTTCTCTTTCTCTAAAACAATACAGAAACAATGCCATTGCACCAACATCTAACGCATGCGCTCCAAGCCATAATAAATGATTAAGTATTCTAGTAATTTCATCAAACATAACACGTATATATTTTGCTCTAATCGGAATATCTATGCCTAAAAGTTTTTCAACAGCTAAAGCATATCCATGTTCATTAGACATCATAGACACATAATCTAACCTATCCATATAACTTACATTTTGTATATAAATATTATTCTCACAAACCTTTTCTATACTACGATGTAGCAACCCAACGTGAGGAATTACTTTTTTAATAACCTCTCCATCAAGCTCTAAAATCAATCTCAATACACCATGTGCTGCTGGATGCTGAGGCCCAAAATTAACTGTACATTTACCAAATTTACTCATATCTATCTATCTAAAACTATTTATACCGAAAATCTTTTCTAATAACCTTAGGTGAATTAATTTCACGTTTAATAAAAGACGGTTCACGAACTATCTCACCTTTATTAGAATCATATCTTATTTGATACTTACCTGTTAAAGGAAAATCCTTTCTTAAAGGACATCCATCAAAATCATAATCAGTAAGAATTTTTTCTAAATTAGGATGACCAATAAAAATAAATCCAAAAAAATCATATGCTTCTCTTTCATGCCAATTAGCAGTTGGCCATATATCCACAACACTGGGAACCGTCATATCATTTAAACCAGCGAAAACACGCAACCTTATTCTAATATTATGAACATAAGAAAGAAGATGATAAACCACAGCGAATCTATCATCATTATGTAAGGATAATTTATCTATATCTTTTTTGGCTCTACTAAAACCATCAGAAGTAGAATTAACTGTCTCCCATTCTACCTTTCCATAATCTAAATAATCTACACCACATAAATCAACTAATTGCTCAAATTTAAGTTCATCATTATATTTTAAAAAATTACAAAGTCTTATCAAATCTTCTTTAATAACAACAACAGTAACTTCATTTTTATCAGACAAACTTACATTTAAATTATTAGGAAAATTACTAATAATTACATTCTTAATATTTTTTAACATAATAACACATCAGTCCTTTATCTTCTCAGCCACTGTATTAGTGTTTTTTATTTTCTCTTGTAATTTCAATATCCCCCAAATTAAAGCCTCTGGCGTAGGAGGACAACCTGGAACATAAACATCCACAGGAATAATTCTATCGCAACCTCTAACTACAGAATATGTATAATAATAATATCCACCACCATTAGCACAAGATCCCATAGATATAACCCATTTTGGAGACGGCATTTGATCATAAACTTTTCTCAAAGCAGACGCCATCTTATTTGTCAATGTACCTGCAATAATCATCAAATCAGATTGTCTAGGACTCGGTCTAAATATAATGCCAAACCTATCTAAATCGAATCTAGATGCACCAGTTTGCATCATCTCAACAGCACAACAAGCCAAACCAAAAGTCATTGGCCACAATGAACCTGTCCTTGCCCAATTTATCACTTTATCTATTCTAGTTGTTATAAAACCACCAGGTGAAAATTTTCCATCTATTCCCATTCTAAAGCCCCTTTTTTCCATTCATAAATAAAACCTATGGTAAGTACAATTAAAAATATAGCCATACCAATCAACCCAGGTATATCTATAAAATCAATACATACAGCCCAAGGAAACAAAAATGCAATCTCTAAATCAAAAATTATAAATAATATACCAACGAAATAAAATTTTATATTGAACTTCATTCTTGAATCTTCAAAAGGCTCAAAACCACATTCATATTGACTCAATTTTTCCTTATTAGGGTTTTTTGGAGCTAGCAAACTGCCTAAAATTGATGGTATTATACCAAATAAAAAACTAAATATAAAAAAAATCAACACAGGTAAATAACTTTCCACCACAATAAATAACTCCTCAGATAAATATCAAAACATACAAACTATAAACTACAGCTGATTTTACAAAAAATAAATAAATAAATCTATATAAATATAAAAAATAAAAACTATACAAAAATCAATAACAGCTATAATACTAATACAAAGTTAACTGTATTTTAATTACCTGTTAACAATCTGTTTTATTATTGTTCATAAAAAAAAACTAATTATTAAGATTTAAGCATTGACAATACTTGATTTTAATAATATTATACACAGTAATATATGTGTTGTTGCCATGTTATATGAAATTACATTCAGGTAAACTTTGCACAAAGTAAGACTGTTTTGCTAATGGTTTTATGTTACATATTACATATTACATATTACATATTACATATTACATATTACATATTACATATTACATATTACATATTACATATTACATA